>JALZUP010000058.1 GCA_023301505.1 Robiginitomaculum sp. | reverse complement strand
TGGCCTGTGCGCATTATTTTGCCCCATCATAAAGAGCTGCGTCCCGCTTGGCTGCTGCGGCTTGGCTTGTTCATTTATGATCATTTAGGCGGGCGGCGCACATTGCCCGGTACTGAGACGATTGATCTGCTAGATGAGCCGCATTTATCTATCCTCAAAGATGAGATGGTCAAAGGGTTTGAATTTTCCGATTGCTGGGTCGATGATGCGCGCCTTGTTGTGCTCAATGCGCTGCACGCACAGCAAAATGGGGCCACCATATTGCCGCGCACAACATGCATAGGCTTGGCGCGCGGCGATGATGGATTGTGGACAGGAACGCTACAGGGCGGGACGGGCGATATTATAACGGTGCGCGCGCGCTGCGTGGTGAATGCGGCGGGCATTAAAGTGGATGATATTCTCGACGGCGCTTTGCCAGGGAAACAAGATGATCATTTACGTCTTGTCAAAGGCAGCCATATTGTGACGCGCAAGCTCTATGAGGGCGATCATCTTTATATGTTCCAAAATGCGGATGACCGTATCATTTTTGCTATTCCTTATGAGGGTAATTACACGCTGATTGGGACCACGGATGCGCCTTATGATCCGCAGGTGGATGGCTATGAAAATATTAAAATTAGCGAGGCGGAGCGCGACTATTTAATTTCTTGCGCCAATGAATATCTTAAAACCTCTATCAGTGTTGATGATATTGCGTGGGATTATGCAGGGGTGCGCCCGCTTTATGATAGCAAAGAAGGCAATGCGTCGGCGGTAACGCGCGATTATGTTTTTGACCTTGTTGGCAGTGAGACCGAAGCGCCTATCCTGTCTATTTTTGGCGGAAAGATTACGACATATCGCGAGCTGGCCGAACATGCGCTTCGTAAATTATCGGATTATTTTCCAGTTATGGGCCGAGAATGGACAGCGAATGCGCCTTTGCCGGGCGGGGATATAGAGCAGGCCGATTTTGCTGCTTTTGAAGCCTCTATGCAGGGGCAATATGAATTTATGCCGCTAGATGTGCTCAGCCGTATGCTGAGCTGTTACGGAACGATGATCGGAAAACTTATGGGCGAGGCGCAAAGCCTTGAGGATATGGGTCATCATTTTGGCGCGGGGCTTTATGAGCGCGAGGTGGATTATCTCATTGCCCATGAATGGGCCAGATCTGCGGGCGATATTATGTGGCGGCGCACCAAGCGCGGACTTCATATGAGCGAGGCCGAAAAGGATGCTTTTCGTAGCTGGTTTGCCGCGCGTAGCTAAATATTGCCCGCCTCTAAATCGAGCAGCCATTGCTTCTTAGCCAGTCCCCCTGCATAGTCGCCCAGCCCGCCAGATTTTGCGATAACGCGGTGGCAGGGGATAATGAGCGCTAACGTATTATTGGCATTGCTGCTGGCGGCGGCGCGTATGGCGCGAGCATTACCGCTCATCTGCGCCAGCTCTGAATAGCTACGGGTTTGTCCATAAGGAATAGAGCAAAGCGTGGTCCAAACGCTCTTTTGAAACGGCGTGCCAATCATATTGAGCGGCGTTTTAAAATGGGTAAGCTGGCCCGCAAAATAATCCGCTAATTCTGCTTCAATTTGCTCTGTAATCTGAGTTCGCCCCGCTAGGATAGGGCGCTGGGTCCGTGCGCGCAGGCGGTTTACATAACGGCCCAGATTTTTGCGGCTGGTAAATTCAACCATATAGAGCATGGCCTCATCACAAACGGTTATGATCTGCCCAAGCGGACTATCGGTCCAAGATATATAAAAGGGCTTTGCTTTTGGGGCGAGTCCAGATGTCTCGAGTTCAGGTGTTTCGAATCCAAGTGTTTTTTGGTGAACGGCACGAAATTGCTCAGCTGTTTCATATCCAGCATTGCTTTGGGGTGAAGCCTTCACGTCCTTTATATGTGTCAAATTTATGCTCATAAAGCTATATCTATCATGGCTTTGCGCGGCGCGCGTCAAAAATCACGTCTTTACATTAGATATTGTATTTGCGCGCCTCGCACGATAGCAAGAGCCTTAATCAGAAAGGCAATGCGCTATGGCAAATTTTCTACATAAGGGCGACCTTCCAGACAATATAGACTTTGGCAAGAGCGTGGCTGTGGACACAGAAACTCAAGGCCTTTCATTGGTGCGCGATAAGCTCTGTCTGGTGCAGCTCTCTGCGGGGGATGGGGATGCGCATATTGTGCAAGTTGACCGCTCAAATTATGAGTGCCCAAATCTTAAAGCTTTGATGGAAAATCCTGACGTTGAGAAAATCTTTCATTTTGCCAGATTTGATGTGGCGATGATGAAGCGAGATTTGGGTGTCACGATCGCGCCTGTCTTTTGCACGAAAATTGCCTCTGGCCTTGTGCGCACCTATACGGATGCCCATGGCTTAAAGGCGCTTTGCAAAGAGCTTATCAATGTTGATTTGTCCAAACATCAACAAAGCAGTGATTGGGCCGCAGATGAGCTAACCGATGCACAGCTCGATTATGCCGCCTCTGATGTTTTATATTTGCATCAACTCCAGCGCATTTTAACCGCGCGGCTCTTTCGTGAAAATCGCTGGGAGCTTGCCAAAGCCTGTTTTGAGTTTTTACCCACCCGCGCCGATCTTGATCTTGGCGGCTGGGATGGGGTGGATATTTTCTCCCATTCGCTCAAACGTCCTTATTAATTAGCTAAACGCTTATTGAGGCTACATGGCCTGATGCAAAGCTAACCAAAGTTTCATGCCGCATAAGCTTTAATCTGTTAAATTAAATTATGAGTCCACAAAGTCATATACATATAAAGACCCCTATAGAGAGTCACACAGCTGGCCATATTGGCCAGCATAGCCTGACGCCGCAATTTTGGGAGCCGTCACGCTCGCTGACGCTCAATGCTGCGATAAAACATACGGCGCTTATCAAAGCTATATGCTATGGCTGTTTTTTAATAGCGGGTCTGATCCTCGCCGCGCTTTTATATTTCATGATCGTAGAGGGTCAGGAAAGCTCTTTGGTCGAAACACCTATTGCAGAATCTGTGCGCATGACAAATCCGCGATATACGGGCTTGGACGGCAATGGAAACCCTTATAATTTGACGGCGGAATATGCCGTGCGCGCTATTGATAATCCAGATGCTGTGCGCCTGATTAATCCCGTGCTAAAATTTTCTGGCGTGCAGGGGCGCGATGGCTCGGCGGTTTTTGCCAATGAGGGTATTTACGCTCATAAAACGCAAATCTTGGATCTGCATGATGAGGTGAATGTCGATATTAATGGCGAGACGCAATGCCAAACAAGTCATGCCCGTATTTTAACGCTAGAGCAGCGCGTAGAGGGGGAGCAGCCCATACGCTGTGACGGAAGTTTTGGCCATGCCGATGGCCAGCAATTTGAAATTATTGATAATTATTCACGGTTTATTTTTTCAGGGCAAGTGAAAGCAACGCTTTTACCTGCGCCTCAAAATAGGCTAGAGAGGTCAAAAGCGTTTGAAAATTTGACGCCAAATAAGGATATTTCCGAATGAGTTTTGCTGTAAGCCGGTCTTTGCTTAAAATTGCGGGCCTAGTTTTATGTGCTGGGAGTGTGGCTTTGCCTGCCAGCGCGCAATTTGCGTTTGGCGGCGATGCGCCGATTGAGGTGGATGCAGACCGCATTGAATATGAAGGCGGGGTGGCTGTGCTGACGGGACAAGTGCAAATCGTGCAAAGCGATGCGCGTATTTTGGCCGATCAGGTCAGTTTGTACCGCGCTCAGCTCGAAGATGGGCAATTGGGCGATGTGACAAAAATCGAAGCTCTCGGAAATTTTTATTATATTACGCCGCTTGAAAAAGTTCGTGGTGATAGCGGTGTATATGAGCAGACTTTAGGCCGTATTACCGTGACAGGGGATGTTATCTTAGAAGATAGTAATGGCTCTATTGGGACGGGCCATAGCCTCGTTTATAATGTGAACAGCAAAGAGGCTGTTTTGCAAAGTGACTGTCAGGGACGTAAATGCCCTGATCGGGTTAAGCTTTTAATCGACAATAATAATCGCTAGCTAATGTTAAAGCGCATGTCTCAAAATAAGGCGACTATGTCTGAGTTAGAAGCTAAACAAGGATCTGAAGATTATTCCAGCCTCGCTGTTCCTACTACAGGATTAACCGCGCGCCAGATGGGCAAAAGTTACCGCGGCCGCCAAGTGGTCAAGGAGATCGACCTGTCGGTTCAGCGCGGCGAGATTGTCGCCCTTATGGGGCCAAATGGGGCAGGCAAGACGACTTGTTTTTATATGATTATGGGGCTTGTCGAAGCTGATAAGGGCCAAGTCTTGATGGATGGTCTGGACATTACGCGCTTGCCTATGTATCAGCGCGCGCGTTTGGGCGTGGGATATTTACCGCAAGAAACCTCTATATTTAGAGGGATGACGGTTGAAGAAAATGTGCGCGCCGTGGTCGAGCTGGCAGAAAAAGATAAACGCAAATGGCCCGGCGCTGTGACCGCCTTGCTTGATGAGCTTAACGTTAGCCACCTTAAAGATAGTCCCGCTATGGCGCTATCGGGCGGAGAGCGCCGCCGCGTTGAGATTGCCCGCGCCCTTGCCAGCCGCCCTAGCTTTATCCTGCTTGATGAGCCTTTTACTGGAATTGACCCAATTGCGATTGCCGATATTTCGGAGCTTATTCTTTATTTAAAAAAGCGTGGACTGGGAGTGCTCATCACCGATCACCGCGTGCGCGAGACGCTCGATATTGTTGACCGCGCGGCGATCATGTTTGATGGACGTATTTTATTTCAGGGAACGCCAGAGCAGGTGCGCGCCAATCGCGATGTGCGCGAATTATATTTGGGCAAAAAATACACCTAAATATATCGCTGTTGTAAAATTGCCGCTTGCGCCTAAAATGCATTAAGCGCGTTTTTTCAGCAAAAGGTTTAAAAGGCTCATTTATGTCTGCATTTGCATCTCGGTTTATCGCGGCTCCTCATGCTCCATTTGATCTGTCACAATGGGCGACCCGCGCGGATGATCTTTTTGAGAGCAAAAGCGCGGCGCGTCAGGCCTGTAAGACAGATGCCAAAGCGGTGGCGGATTTGGCGCATAGATTATATGGCGAGGCGCAGCGCTCTTTGCTGATTGTCTTGCAAGGCATGGATACATCAGGAAAAGACGGGACGACCTCGGCTATTTTTGCGCGCACCCCGCCGCTTAATCTGGTTGTTAGTGCGTTTAAAAGCCCGACAAAAGCAGAACTCGCGCAGGATTATTTATGGCGTATCCATAAGGCCTGCCCTGCAAGGGGGCAAATTGGTATATTTAACCGCTCCCATTATGAAGATGTTTTGGTGGTTAAAGTGCGCAAATTTGCGCCCGCCAGCGCGATTGAAAACCGCTATGAGCAGATCAATGATTTTGAGCGGCTTTTATCGCAAAATGGAACGCGCGTGCTAAAATTTATGCTCCATATTAGCCATGAAACCCAAGGCGAGCGGCTGGCCGACCGTCTTGTCGTGCCCAATAAGCGCTGGAAATTTAATCCAGGCGATTTGGATGACCGCAAATTATGGCCAGACTTTATGAAGGCCTATGAGACCATGGTCGCGCGCACCTCTAGCGAGCATGCGCCGTGGCATGTCATTCCATCTGATAGCCGCGCAACCCGCGGCGCTATCATCACCCGTATTGTGCGCGAAACGCTTGAGCAAATGGACCCGCAATATCCCGATCCGGGTTATAGGCCTGACGGGTTTGATATTGGCTAATGTGAAGCTGGCCCACCTAAAACTCAGCTTAAAGCCCTGCTAAAATATAGCTTAGAGTACAGCCAAAATAGAATTTGCTAAATCATCAATGCGCGCTGCACTTACGCCCGCAATATTTATGCGGCCACTATCGAGAAGATAGACAGAATGCTCGCTGCGTAATGTGCCCGCTTGCTCTGGGCTGATCGGCAACATAGAAAACATCCCACTTTGGCGCGCCAAGGCTTCGGCCATGGTCTCCGCCCCTTGCACAGATAGGGCTGCGGCGAGGTCTTTGCGAAGCCCGCTCATGCGTAGGCGCATATCTTCTAGCTCGCTCTTCCAATCTGCGGTTAGGCTCTGATCCGATAGAATGCGCGCGACAATGGCCGCTCCGTGATTAGGCGGCATGGAAATCATGCGGCGCATAATTTTGCCAATATGCTGCTTGGTCAAAATGGCATTTTCCGCTGATTTTGTTTTAACCGCGATAAGTCCTGTGCGCTCGCGGTACAGGCCGAAATTTTTAGAACAGCTTGCTGCAATCAGCATTTCATCTTGCGTGGCCGCGAGTTTGCGCAGGCCATACATATCTTTATCAAGTCCAAGGCCCAGCCCGAAATAGGCCAGATCGACAAAGCCAATCAGGCCTTGTTCGGTTAAAAGATCGGCAATGATATCCCATTGCTCATTGCTTAAATCTGCCCCTGTCGGATTGTGGCAACAGCCATGAAGCAAGACAATATCGCCGCGTTTTGGCGTGGCGCGTAAAAAATCGCGCATGGCGTCAAAATCGACATTGAGTGTCTGTTTGGAATAATAAGGATATTGCTTAATGGTCAGGCCAGCCGAGCTCATAAGCGGCGTATGATTGCCCCATGTCGGGGTCGGGGCCCAGACCACAGCCTGAGCATTAGCGGCTTTGATAATCTCAGCCCCCAGACGCAATGCGCCAGAGCCGCCCGCCCCTTGCGTTGTAGCAAAAAGCTCTTTGCCCGCCATATCTCCGAGGAGCATATCGAGCATCAGATCATTAAACTGTGCGTTGCCATTCACGCCGACATATTTTTTTGTCTCTTCTTCTTGCAGGCAGAAAGTCTCTGCGCTTTTAACAGCGCGCATGATCGGGGTTGCGCCATGATCATCTTTGTAAATGCCGACGCCCAAATCAATTTTGCGGGGACTTTTATCGGCCGCCGCCATTTTAGAAATGCCGAGAATAGGATCAATAGGAAGAGGGGAGAGCGTATCAAACATGGGGCTATAGCCTTAATAGGGTGTTTTGGTCAGAACTGCGTCTTGCGTCATAAATGCAAGGCAACATATATCGTGCTTCTAGTCCAGCTTATTGGGTAAGAAAAGAGCCGATTTCACAATCTGGCCCCTCATACTGACTTGCAAAGGGCGGATGCGCCCGTAATGTCTTATTTTAAGGCGCTCCAAATTTTTAGACTCATGTTTAAGCTCATATTTAGGGCTATGTTAGAGGGGGCTAAAGAGCGCTAATAATGACTGAGGGAGAGACTTATGGAAAGCAGCATTAAATTTGTAAATGGACTGGTCTGGGGCGTGCCTATGCTGTCTTTGCTGCTTTTGACGGGGCTTTATTTGACATTTGCTCTGCGCGGCATATCCATTACTAAAATCCCGTCTGGCTTTGCGGCTTTATTTGCGGGGCGCAAGGGCAAGGCCGAGCATGGCGATGTTTCTCCTTTTGCGGCCTTAATGACGGCGCTCTCATCGACTGTGGGGACAGGCAATATTGCGGGCGTTGCCGCTGCGATTGCGATCGGTGGCCCAGGGGCTGTATTTTGGATGTGGATGACGGCCATTGTTGGCACGGCGACCAAATTTAGCGAAGGCGTATTAGCGGTTAATTACCGCGAAATAGACGCCAATGGCAGCCGTGTTGGCGGGCCTATGTATTATATAAAAAATGGCTTAGGGCCGAAGTTTAAATGGCTAGCCATTTTATTTGCGCTCTTTGGCACTATTGCGGCGTGGGGGACAGGAGCTTCTATTCAGGCCAATAGTGTGGCTGACGCGCTTAATAGCACATATGGGCTCTCCCCTTATGTGACAGGGGCCGCGTTGGCTCTGGGCGCAGCGGCCGTGATTTTGGGCGGCATTAAACGCATTGGGCGCTTTGCTTCATCTATGGTGCCGGCTATGGCGCTTTTATATATTGGCGCTGGATTAATCGTGATTATCATGAACGGAGCGCAAGTTCCCGCCGCTTTTTCTCTGATTTTTAAGAGCGCCTTTGGCCTGCAAACTGCGGGGACAGGAATTTCTATCGGGCTATTAATGCTGGCCATGCAAAAGGGTGTTGCGCGCGGTATTTTTTCCAATGAGGCAGGCCAAGGTAGCGCGCCAATTGCTCATGCTGCCGCGCAAAATAATGACCCCGTTAATCAAGGCTTGATTGCTATGCTGGGCACGGTGATTGATACGCTTATCATTTGCACGATTACCGCTCTTGTTATTTTAACGTCTGGCGTTATGGCGCCTGAATGTTTGGCAGGGCCAGAGACGCTCAATATGTTGCTCTCAGGGGATCAGCCTGCGGGATGTGATACGGGCGCGCCTTTAACGGCGGCAGCATTTAACGCGACATTGACGGGCATTGGCGAACATATTGTGGCGATTGGCCTGACGGTTTTTGCCTTTACGACAATTTTGGGCTGGAGCTATTATGGCGAGCGCTGCATCACATTTTTAGTCGGCACAAAAGCGATTTTTGCCTATCGCCTTTCATGGATTGCTGTTGTCTTTGCCAGCGCGGCGGCAATTGCGCTGGAGAAAACGACGCTTAAAATTTCAGGCGCGCAAGTCAGCCTTAGGGAGGGACAGCTTTATGTGGACGGTGCATCTTATTTGCATAAAGGCGAGCCATTTATGCTGACGGGCAATCAGGTTAGCCTTCAAAACGGCGTGTTAATGCTGGACGGGACAGCCGTAGAGGTGGACGGCGCTGTGGCCAATATCGTCAATATGTTCTGGCTGGTGGCGGATACGCTAACGGGGTTAATGGCCGCGCCTAACCTGATTGCTTTGCTGCTTTTATCGCCTGTCGTGGTTAAGCTGACCAAAGCCTATTTTGCAAATAAAAACGGCCCTGCTTTTTAAAAGCAAGGCCGCTTAATTTATGAGCCAAATTATTGGCCAAATCTAATAAGATTTATCTTACGGATTATGGCTGGCACTATGGTGAGAATTTAAGCCCTCACCGCCATAAATGCGTGGTTCGGCGGCATTTTGTAAATGGCTCGTTCCATGTGTTGTGCTGCTATAAGACAAGCTGGAAGGCGGGTTGTTATAATAGCTATAATCTGTCGCGCTTTGGCTTGTGCTTGCTCCGCTATATGTTCCTGAGCTGTAAGACCCAGTATTATATGACCCTGTATTATAAGAGCCTGTATTATACGACCCTGAAGATAATGAGCTAAGAGGCGGAACGACAGGGGCATAAGGCAAGTCTTCACGGCGGCGACATGTTCCGTCGCTAGCCAAACTTGTCCCTGTTGCGCAAGGGGCTATGCTCGGCTGAACGGCTATTGGAGCCACATAGGCTGGCGCGGCATAGGTTGGAGGAGGGGTGAAGTTGGCTGGCGCGCTGCTAATCACTTGCCCTGTATTACAAATCACGCGCATCCATTCATAACTCTCTGGCTGGATTAAGTTCTTTTTGGCAACTTTGCCCGTTTGAGCTGGGACGGGTACAAGGCGCTGTCCACCAGGGGTGACGACATCTTCGACAGTGATTGAGCGATATTGCGCTGGAACTGGAATTTCGCGTACGCCGCCCGGATCAGAGACAACTTGTCTGGACACAGATGTATATTTGGCCGGAACGCTCTGGCGCTGAACTTGGCCAGGGCTTGCAAGAACTTTGCGGTTATAAGTCACGCTCTCGCCTGGCTCTTCCACAAGGCACCAAATTTCACACTCTGGGCCGCATTGGTTGTTGCTGGCGCTATTATATCCGCTGCTATGGCCTGTCGCATTATGTGAGGAATAGCCAGATCCAGATACGCCAGATCCGTAAGAGCTAGATGTGCTAGCGCCGCTAGATCCGCTTTGCAGGGTTGAGAGCACATTATAACCTTGGGCGGCAAGTGCGCCTGGATTTCCGCGTTTCCATACAACACGCGGGGCGGAGACCATGACAGTTTCTTCAACCGTTTTAAATTGCGGCTTGGAGACAGATAATTTTTCATATGCGGGGCGAGTCATAATTTGCTCATTGACCGTGCGGTAGCTAGGTTGGCGCACTTCAAAGCGCACGGAAGGCTCTTTGACCACAATTTGTTCTTGGCGGCTGACCAATTGAGCTTGGGTTACCTCAATTTTTTGATAGGCGTCGGCCACTGTGATGATTTGCGACTCGGTTGCATATTGGGCGTCATGTTTAACGCGGGCATAGCAATGACCTGGCGCTGCATGAGTTGGGAGTGCGTTGGGCCCGCTGAGCTGAGCGCCATAGCTAGAATTATTGCCAGCAAATGCAGGCGCAGCAGCGCATGCGAGTATAAGACTTCCGACAATGCCTGTCGTTTGAGACATAGATTTTAAAGTCATCATTTTCATCACCATTATTTAGCGCCTAGGGCGCGGTTTGCAATTCATAGCGCAAAACAAGAATGCGCCATTTTAGATTCCCCTAGAGGAGGAAACTGTATCAATTTGACCTAATTTTCAGGCCTCTTAAGATGGAAACTGCAATAGTTATGCCGATTGCAGCTCCGGCCCCATTGGCAAGAGCGTCGAGGATAGAGCCCTCGCGGCCTGTGCCTAAATTTGCTTGTAAAAGCTCAATGATTATGCCGAAGGCGCTCACGCCCGTCCAGATAGCCACTGCATGTTTTGCGCATATTTGTGCAGTTAGCCCCGCCGTGAACAGGCCTGCTAACCCCATATAGGTGATCAGATGAACAAGCTTATCCTGATGGGGGAGGCTATGCGTGCCTTGCGTGGGAATGAGCGATCCTACCGCAATGATTATAGAGGCAAGAAAAGCGAGGCTTAGCCAAATACGTTTGTAATTTGCAAGCCGGTAAAGGACCAAATATATATTTTTAGCGTTAAGTGTCATGGAGGGTGTTGGCCTTTTAACGTGATTATAAAACGGGCCTGTTTTAGCGGCCATAGCCCAGCTTGTCCTGCCTAAAATTGCGCGGTTTATACTCATATAAATCCCCCTAAATAGGCTAATACCGTTAAAGAGCTTTGCTCACTTGCGGCTCACCCGTTAAGACAAGGGTAATAATGGGTTAAGAATGAGGCGGCTTTGTGGCAAAATTTGCGCAGAGTTTGAGCCAATATAATTTAGCCAAGCCAGAAGAGTTCGCTCAAGTCAAAGCGATCTTAGCGGCTTAATGTAATTTGAAAGGCCGATATGAATGTTTTAAACCCCAAAGAGGCCGTCTTAGAGCTGCAAGGCTGGACAGGCGGCGATGATTTTATCACGCGCGTGTTTAAATTTGACGATTTTGCGGCCGCCTTTGGATTTATGAGCCAGATCGCTATTCACGCGCAGGCCATGAACCATCATCCAGAATGGTATAATGTTTATAACCGCGTCGATGTTACTTTGACCACGCATGAGGCGGGCGGGCTGACTCAAAAAGATATTGATTTGGCCATGCTTATGAATAAGGCGGCGGGTTAAGTCTCGCTCTTTGTCCAATTTGTCTCAAGCTTAACGTCTAAGAGTGAAGCCAGTGATTTGGCGCGCATCTGGCCACGGCGATTAAGCAATGTGCTGGCCGCTTCATCGACAAAGAGGCGAAGCGATTTCTTGTCAGCCGTGAGGGTGAAGTTTGACAAGGTTTGCGGCGATAAAGCGCTAATGACCGAGCCTAACCGCATGGCCGTGCCAAAAATACGCGCGCAATTTTTCTCGCGCTCGAGCAGGTGGTAATCAATGGCGGCGGCATGGGGCGTTTCTATTGTGCCTGAATATGAGGCAAATAACATGAGGGCCAGATAGGCGCGCTCTTTATGGGTGAGGCCTGATAGAGGGGCAAAAAGCACATCGGAGAAGACCAATGCCGCGCGGTGATCAGGATGCAAGCCTTTGCCGATGCCAACTAAAAGACAGGCCGCGCGGCGCAGGCGCGTCTCGCTTGACAGATCAAATGCTGAGGGGAAGGCCTGCATGGCGGGGCTTAGCCAGTCAAAAAGCGGCTGTCCGAAATCACGTCCTTGTTCATTGCCTAAGGCCAAATGACGACAAGCATCCATGAGCGTGTCGCGCTGGCGTATCTTATCGCAAAGGGAGGCATAAAGGCGTCCTTCGCGCACGCCGCTGGGCGAGATGACAAGGCGCGCAGGGTTTAATTTTTGAATTAAGGCTTCGAGCATAAGCCCGCTATAGGGCAGAGTTTCAGCGCGGCGTGAGGACAGCTTTGGCCAATTCATTAAATCGGCGGCGGCGGTCTCCCCCGCCCAGCTTGCCAGAGCCAGCCCTGACTCAGCGCTCATAGCATAGCCGTGTAGTATAGGCAGAGGATAGCCCGTGCGCTGATTATGGATCATGGCCAGATTACGCCACGCGCCGCCGACAAGATAAAGCGTGTCATTATGGGCGCTAAAGTCACGCTCAATGCCTGATAGGGCGGCCGCAATATGGGCGCGCAAATAGGCAAGATCATAATCATCAGATTTATTATGCTCGATAACAAAAGGGCCTAGCGGAAATGTTGTGCCATAGCCGGGGCGGCGATCTGATATTTTAATAAGCTCAAGGCTCGCCCCGCCCAAATCAGCCACAATGCCGCGCGCGCGCGCGTCGCCTGCAATCACGCCATAAGCCGCCATTTGCGCTTCTTGCTCGCCAGATAAACATTCAATCTCAAAGCCAATCTCGCGGGCCACGCGCGCAATAAAGTCGGGCCCGTCTGAGGCTTCGCGCATGGCGGCCGTAGCGACGACAAAGGTTTTGTCAAGATTATGGGCGCTGCAAATTTGGCGAAAACGGGCCAGGGCTTTAAAGGCCTGCGCCGCGCCGGGGGCATATAATTTTCCGTCAACTTTAAGTCCGCGCCCCAGACCCGCCAAAACTTTTTCGCTATAGATGGGCGTCGCCGCTGCGCCCAGTAATTCATAAATCACCAAGCGGACTGAATTAGATCCAATATCAACCACGCCCATACGGCGTAATGTTAATGCATCATTTTCTTTGCGGGTCAGTTTGCGGGTCAGAGCGTCGTCCTGACTATTTTGTGCCGCGCTGCGGGGCAGGCTTATCGGGGCTGTTATCATTTGATTTGGCCTTTGCCCTCTGGCGAGCTGTGTTTGAGTTAGCCCGCGCCTGATCAGGGTCTTTAGGGCTATCATATTTGAGTGATTTACCGCGCCCTGACAAGGAGGGATTGTCCATGAAATATTTATGGGCAGAGAAAGGATCGTCCACATTGTCTGTCTTGCGACGAATATATTTTCCGCTGGGGGCGAGGTCCCAGCTATTGGTCTCATCGGAGAGATTGGCGACCATGATCTGGTTCATAATTTGGCGGCGAACCGTGGCATTATCGACTGGGATTAAAGTCTCTACGCGGCGATTAAGATTGCGCGGCATCCAGTCGGCGGAGCTAAAATATATATGAGCGTCTTTATTTGGCAGCGCGTCACCGCCGCCAAAACAGACAATGCGGGCATGTTCTAAAAAGCGGCCGACAATAGATTTCACGCGAATATTACTCGATAGGCCCTCTATGCCTGGCCGCAAGCAGCAAATGCCGCGCACAATTAAGTCGATTTGTACGCCAGCTTGGGAGGCGCGATAAAGCGCGTCAATAATATCTCTATCCACCAAAGCATTCATTTTGGCCCAAATATGTCCCGCACGGCCCGCGCGCGCATGGGCGATCTCTTCATTAATATGTTCCATGAGCTTGCCGCGTAAACCGGTCGGCGCAATGACTAATTTTTCAAGATTTTGCGGCGGGCTATAAGATGTTACATAATTAAATAATTGCCCAATATCGCGCCCAAAGGCTTTGTCGGCTGTAAATAAAGCCAGATCAGTATAAATTTTGGCGTTTTGGGCGTGGTAATTGCCCGTTCCTAAATGGGTATAGCTGCGCAGCATACGGCCTTCGCGGCGAAGCACCAAGCTGACCTTGGCGTGGGTTTTAAAATCAATAAAACCATAGACCACATGAGCGCCCGCGCGTTCCAAATCTTGCGCCCAGCGCAGATTTGTTTCTTCGTCAAAGCGCGCTTTTAATTCGACTAAAGCGGTGACATTTTTCCCGCGCTCGGCGGCCTCGATTAAGGCTTTGACAATCGGGCTATCATCGGAGACGCGGTATAATGTTTGTTTAATGGCGACTACATTGGGGTCGAGCGCGGCTTGCTGTAGAAATTGCACCACCACGTCAAATTCTTCATAGGGGTGATGGACGAGAATATCTTTTTGCGAAATGGCGCTAAAGCAATCCCCGTCATGTTCGCGGATGCGCTCAGGAAAACGCGCGGTGAAGGGGGAGAATAAAAGCTCTGGCCGATTATTATTTATAAGCTCTGATAAGCCAGAAAGGCCCATCATGCCGTCAATATCAAATGTTTCTTCTTCGGCGGCGCCAAAGCTTTCCACCAGAAAATCACGTAAATCTTGGGGGATAGAGCGTTCCAGCCTGAGACGAATAACGCGGCCCCGTCGCCGCTTCTTGATCAAGCTTTCAAAATGCAGCACAAGGTCTTCGGCTTTTTCATCAACCTCAATATCGCTATCACGGGTGAGGCGAAACAAGCCCGCGCCATCAAGCTCATGGTCTGGAAAAAATTTGGCCGCATAATGCAGCATGACATCTTCGAGCGCGACATAGGTTTGCGAGCGTCCATTTGAGCTGCGGCTGAGCTGAACAAAGCGCGGCACATTGGCGGGCACAGGTAGCAAGGCTTTCATCGATGCTTTGGTCTTTTTAGACAAAAGCTTTAGAACCAGACCGAAACCTAAATTGTGAATAAAAGGAAAGGAGTGAGCGGGATCAAGCGCAATTGGCGTGAGCATAGGCATGATATCATTCTCATATTTGCGCGCCAGCGTTTCCATTTCTGCGGTGGGCAGATCCGTAACTTTTTTTACCTTAGTGCCATTTTTATAAAGTTTGACCTGTAGCTTATCCCAGCATTCTAGCTGCGTGATCATAAGCTTTTCTGCGCGCGTTCGGATTTTTTCCAGCTGTCTTTGCGGGGTGCGGCCATCAATGCTTTTAGCGGTAATTCCCGCGCGCACCTGACCGCGCAGACCTGCCACGCGCACCATGAAAAACTCATCTAAATTACTGGCTGAAATTGATAAAAACCGCACTCTTTCCAAGAGAGGATAATCTGTGTTTTGAGCTTCTTCTAAAACGCGGCTATTAAATTTTAGCCAAGATAGTTCGCGGTTGAAAAACCGTTTTTCTGTTTTCAAATCAACTGATGAAAAATCTTTGGCCATGTCATCGCCTTTATAATGAGGCTTCATTATAACAGCTTAGATATGAAATAAATATAACTTTAAGCGAAAAGCTTAGACAGGATGATTGTAAGGCAGATTAAGCTGCGCTGACGACCTGCTTTTCATTTAGCATTGTATAAATGGCTTCGGCATTTGGCGCTGCGCGTAGCTGATTGCGCGTCTCTTCTCGGCGCAAAAGGCGCGAGACTTGGGCGAGGGCGCGTAAATGTTCTGCGCCGGCATTTTCGGGCGCAAGTAGCATAACCACAAGATCAATTGGGCGATCATCTACCGCGTCATATTCAATCGGGCTATCAAGGCGGGCAAAGGCGGCGGACATCTGTTTGAGGCCGGGTATGCGCGCATGAGGAATGGCAACGCCATTGCCGATTCCTGTTGTTCCTAAACGCTCGCGTTCTAAAACAGCAGAGAGAATATCGCGTACCGAAATATCGGCTTGCGTCACGTAAGCGCATTTACAGGCAAGCTGGCTCATCGCTTGTAAGAGCTGCTTTTTGCTGCTGGCATGAACATCATGCGCAACACATTCAGAATCAAATAGGTCGTTATGCATAAGTCTTTTCTAAGGGCGGCTCTTTAATAGAGTCCTAAAATTTCCGCTCCCTTAGACCTGTAAGAGAGCAGGGTCAATGCACGATTTTGTTTTATCGGCGAGAGGCCACTCACAAAAAAGCACCCCATTTTGCCTATTGCACCCCCTTTTTATCAGGCGCTATGACGTGCGTTGCGGGTCAATCCATCCCACATTTCCATCTGCGCGTTTAAAGACAACATTTATTTCACCGTGAACGGCATTGCGAAATACAACCGCGCCCGTATCGGACAGGCCTAGTTCTAAGGCTGCCATTGCGGGCGTCATTGTGCGAATGCTAGCGCTGCTCTCGGCAATCACCATGGGCTCGTCCGGAATATCGGTGGGTTCATCTTCATTATGTTCGGCGCTGACGGGGTTTTGTAAAATATACATCGCCATCGCTTCGGCTTTGGCTTCAGCTTGGTGATCTTTTAAGCGGCGTTTATAGCGGCGCAAACGCTTATCCATATGGTCAAGGGCTTCATCAGCGGCGGCATAAGCATCTAGGGCTTCGCCTTTGCTTTGCATGGATACGGCCGAGGGCAAATGCACATCACAGACAACGCGAAAGCCTTGTCCTTCACGGCTGAGCGCGACCATGGCCTCGCCGTCTCGGTGTATATATTTATCCATCATGTCAGTAAGTCGGTCTTCAATGCGCTCTTTAATGGCGGGGGAAACGTCGATGCCTTTATTGACAATCTGGATTTGCATAAGCAGCCTTTCTTTATTGATGTTAGCTTAGACTAGCATAAATCTGCGCCCTAGAATAGATGTTAGAGTAGAAACTTTATAATTGGTAGTGGCGCGTAAAACGGCTTGGCTGTTTGCTCATTGTCATAAATAATGAGCCGCGCAGCTAAAATGAAAGTGAGCTAATTATGCGAAAGCCTATTAATGTCCTTTTTTTATGTACGGGGAATAGCGCCCGCTCTATTTTATCTGAAGCCCTGCTAAATGATTTAGGGGGCGGAAAATGGCGCGGCTATTCTGCAGGCAGTCATCCCTCAGGTCAGCCTCATCCAGATGGTCTGGCGCATCTTATCGCTAAGGGGCATGAGGTGTCAGGCTATAGCTCAAAATCTTGGGAGGCCTTTTCTGGCGGCAGCGCGCCCAAAATGGATATTATTATCACCGTTTGCGATAATGCGGCGGGGGAAGTGTGCCCCATATGGCCCGGCCACCCAGTGAGCGCTCATTGGCCTGCGCCCGATCCCGCTCATATAGAACCGCTTGCGGCGCGCCAAGCCGCCTTTGCCGATGTGTATAAGCTTTGTAAGGCGCGCATTGAGGCGATGTTGGAGCTAGATATAACGGGTAAGACGCCGCAGCTATTACGCTCTGAGCTTAATATGATTGGACAGGTTTAAGTCTAATCTGCTTTTAGGAAGCGGCTTGGTTCACTCTTAGGCCTAATAAAAATTGGGCCAAATAAAAACCGCCTTTGATTTTCATCAAAGGCGGTTTTCTAATTTATAGAAGATATATTATCTCTTCTTATGGCTCACCTTATTTAGGCGGTGACCATTTCTGCAATTTAGCTTTAGCCCAATCACGTCCACCCAAACCAAAGGCAAGTGCGGCAGCGACAGCTGCGGCGCCTAGGCCATACTGGAAGGCTGTTTGAACAATTTCTTCACCAATGCCGAGCTGTAATAGACCCATAAAGGTCGCCAGAACGATAGTTGCATATTTAATAACCCGTCCAGCAAGCTCACCAGAGGCGGCGCTTACAATGCGGCTCACGAAGTTGGCGAGGAAAACACCAACGGCGATAGTTGCGCCAGCGAGCAAGATACGTCCGCCAAGATCTTGAACCGTACCAAATACATCAGATAGGGCTTCAATTTGTAGAATGTCCACAGCAGCGGTTAAGCCAATGACAAGGGCAATAACGAAAACCAGCTTGCCTGCGATCGCGGATGGCGGCGTTGTTGCTTCTTTACCATCATCTAAAAGTCCGATCTGGTTAACAGCATTATCAAAGCCAAAGCTTGGTAGCATGGTTTGAAAGATACCTGAGGCCCATTTACCAATGAAGATAGCGGCGGCTAGAACGATAGACGCGCCAATTATCTTTGGAATGAAGTCAGTAAATTGTGTGAGCATCAAGGTTAAAGGCTCAGAAATGCTTTTTATCTCTAAAAGGCCGAGCGCGGCAATCGCGACAGGCACAATAATGATCACAAAGACAAAAGTTCCGATTGCTTTAGCCAAACCCCCTGATGAGCCGGCACTAGATGTCAAACCAGATTTAGCGGCTAAGCCATCAATCTGCGCCGCTTCTAACGTGCTAGATGTTGCCAGTTTGGCAACATTGGCAACGATAAAGCCAATGATGAAGGTGAGGGTTGCACCAAATAATTTCGGCGCGAAGGCTGAAATTTTGTTTAAAAGCTCATTTAGCGGAGCTAATGTTTCGCCCATGCCTAATTTTGACAGCGCTTGATATAGAGCAAATAGGATAATCACCCAGAAAAAGGCCTGACCTAATGAGCGGCCAATATTACCGCCAGAGGCCTTAGCTTTTGCTCCAAAACCTGTACGGTTAATTGCTGAGGCAACACCCCAGCGCACACACATGGCTATAATATAGCCGATAACCATAATTACAGCCGCCGCAAGCCAAGTGGCCCCATTGGTCTGTACGAAATTAATAATATTTTGAACATCAAAGTTCATTTTAGCCTCCCAGCTTTCGCCCCCCAAAGTGGGCACTCTTAAAAAAAATATACGATCACGTCATGTCGCCGCTTAATGGCGGTGGGATAAATACGTATATGAACGTATTTTAACCTTACGCAGGGCAACATGAACGCAAGATAAATGAATTGGCTACGCAATTAGGTTGCCCCAAAGCGCGCGGCGCATTATTCACACATCATGAAACATACTATCAGGCAAACAATCGAAAAGCGAATCTCTTCTGGGGAGTTTATGCGCGATGAGAGTCAATTGCTCGCCGCAGATGCTCTGGATGATTTACTCCTGCGTGTCGGCAATGGCCCGCCCAAGAAAAAGCTCTTTGTTAAGCGCAAGCCAGCCCCCATTGGGCTTTATATGTGGGGCGGTGTTGGACGCGGAAAATCCATGTTGATGGATATGTTTTTTGACTTTGCCTGCGTGCGAGCAAAACGCCGCGTTCACTTCCATGCCTTTATGCTGGATGTGCACCGGCGTATAACGATTTGGCGTAAATTGGATGATGCGGCGCGCAAAGCCTCGCCTGACTTTGTTAAGGGGGCGGGCGATGATCCGATTGCGCCTGTGGCGAAAGCCATAGCGCGCGATGCTATGCTGCTTTGTTTTGATGAATTTCATGTGACAGATATTACGGACGCTATGATCATTTCGCGCCTATTTGAGGCGCTTTTTGCCCGCGGGGTTTGCGTGTTAGCAACGTCTAACCGTCATCCTGATACGCTTTATGAGAACGGGCTGAACCGTCACTTATTTTTGCCTTTTCTTGATATTTTGAAAGACAATATGGAGGTGTTTGAATTTCCAGGCGATGTCGATCACCGTTTGCGCCAGCTTAGCGCCGCGCCTGTTTTTTATGCCCCGCTGGGAGCGCAATCAGACGCGGGGGTTGAGCGGGCTTGGAAACGCATAATTGGCGCGGCGAAACCACAGCGCACCATATTGAGCGTGCAAGGACGAGAGCTTGTATTTGATCGCACGGCGGCCTGCGCGGTACGCACTGATTTTGATAGTTTGTGCAATCGGCCCTTAGGCTCGGCGGATTATTTGCGCGTGGCGCGCTCTTTTCAGACGCTGGTTTTGGAAAATGTGCCTTTGCTGCATCCTGAAAACCGTAATGAAGCCAAACGCTTTGTCACCTTGATTGACGCGCTTTATGAGACGCGCACGAAACTTATCATGAGCGCGGCGGCGGAGCCAGAAGAGCTTTATCCAGAAGGCGATGGCAGTTTTGAATTTCAGCGCACAGCCTCGCGCTTGGTGGAAATGCGCAGTACGGACTATTTGGCGGCTCCGCGCATTTTAGAAGATGGTGAAACCGGCTCTGAAGAAGGTGAAACTGTCTCTTAGGTTAAGAGGCGGCGCTATGTTATGTCTTCATCTCCGCCCTCATATGAGAATGCCCCCAAACCGCTTATAGCGACCCCTGCCGCCCAGATCGATGTCTCGCAACCCAGCGCGCCTATATCGACCGCTTTTGACGATGTTTATTTTAGTGTTGATAATGGGCTTGAAGAGAGCCGTGAAGTCTATTTACGCGCCTGTGGTTTGCCTCAAAAATGGGAAAAGGCGAAGACGCGCTTTTGCATTGGAGAGCTAGGCTTTGGCACGGGCTTAAATTTTCTAGCTGTTTGGCAAATGTGGCGCGCCCATCGTCCATCCAGCTCCGCGCAGCTTTATTATGCCTCTATTGAAGGATTTGCGCTCAGCCGTGGTCAGCTCATCAATAGTTTGGCGCGCTGGGAGGAGCTATCACCGCTTGCCGCCCAGCTCATAGAGCTCTGGCCAGACCGCGTGAAGGGGCAGCATATTATAGAATTGCCCGATGGGGTCACGCTTATCCTGTGCCATGACGCGGTGGAGCCAGCCTTAGAACGGCTAGATATAAAGGCGGATTGCTGGTTTTTAGATGGGTTCTCGCCAGATAAAAATCCCGATATGTGGAGCGCGCCCATTATGGAGCGTGTTTTTGAGCGCTCTGCGCAGGGCGCGACAATAGGCACATTCACCGTTGCAGGCCATGTGCGCCGTAGTCTCGCTCAGGCGGGATTTGTGGTGTCCAAACAGCCCGGCTTCGGCCGCAAGCGCGAGCGGCTCGAAGCGGTTAAGCCCCATGCCCAAACTGGCCCTGATATTGATAGCCCTGATAAACCTCAATTAAAGCCGCAATTAAAGCCGCAATTAAAACCTCAGCCAAAACCTCAGCCAAAGCCATTACGCCCGCTCATTATTGGTGCGGGCATAGGCGGGGCGAGCCTTGCGCGCTCTTTTTTAAAGCTGGGCGTCGTGCCTATAATTATTGACGCCGCGGATGGGTCTATGGCGAGCGCTAATCCCGCGGCCATTGTCAAGCCGCGCCTTGATTTGCAAGATCGTCCAGAATCGCGCTTTTTCCTCTCCGCTTATCTTTATGCGCTAGGCGCTTATAACGCCGTGCCTGATGCGATTATCTCGCGCGGCATTGCCCATAGTGCGCGCCATGCGCAGGAGCTGGCGCGGTTTGAAAAATTATGCGCGCAGGCCTGCTTGCCGCTTTGGCAGATGGATATGATGAGCGCAGAGTCCATAGGCAAGTCTTGCGGCTTGCAGCCTAGCTCTGCGGGGCTGTGGTTTGAGCGCGCGCTGGCATTTGACCCCAATATTATGCGCGCCGCCTTTATGAAGGGGGCCGAGCAGATCACGGCGCGCATAGATAAATTACAGCGCGCGGGAGATATTTGGCAGGCTCTCGATGAGACAGGGACAATTATTGCGCAAGGCTCCCCGCTTATTCTTGCAGGCGGGGCGGGGCTTGCCCCGCTTTTAACGCGCTGCGGTTTGGCTGTGCCTGATGAATTGGTTTATTTGCGCGGGCAAGTCACATGGCTGCGCGGCTCAGATGCTCCTCTCTCAAGTGGGTCTCTCTCAGATGCCCTTCTTGCTAGTGGCTTATCTGGCGCGCTGACTTATGGCGGCTATGCCATTGCCAAAGAGGATATGTTGCTTTTAGGGGCCAGTCACGGGCGCACAGATGAGGCGGATTTAAAGGCGATTAGCGATGATGAAAATCAGCAAAATCTGGACGCATTTTACGCCGCTACGGGGCAGGCGGGTTTTGCACTCTCTGATCCAAGGCTTGAGGCGCGCGCCGCTATGCGGGTGAGCGGGTTTAAAACCTTGCCAAGAATTGGCCGAATAAGACAGAGCGGGATAGGAGGAAGCAAAATAGGAGGAGGGGAGCTGATGAGCGCTGAGGGCCCTGATGCGGCGGGGGATATGCATATATTGACAGGGCTTGGCGGGCGCGGTTTTAGTTTTGCGCCTCTTATGGCCGCCCATATGGCGACCCGCCTGTGCGGCGGGCCGTCCTTTTTAGCTCAGGATGCACGTATGCGCCTGAATTTAGATTAGCTCTAGGCTAGAACTTTATTCAGCGCGCTAAGGCATATATCGATATTTTTAGCGCTTGCGCCATGTCCCATCACGCCAATACGCCAGATTTTTCCAGCTAGAGCGCCAAGGCCAGAGCCAACTTCAAGATTATGCTCATTGAGCAAAGTTTTGCGAATATCGCCTTCGCGGTCTTTGATGGATTCAGGCAAGATGACTGCATTAAGCTGTGGCAAGCGGCTAGCTTCATCGACTAAAAAGCTAAAGCCTAACTTTAATAATCCGTCGCGCAGCGCTTCATGTTGGGTGCGGTGACGCGCCCAGCTTTGCTCTAGGCCTTCATCTTTTAAAATGGCGAGGCTTTCATGCAAAGCATACATAGCATTGACTGGCGCAGTATGGTGATAAGAGCGCGCGGCGCCTTCATTCCAGTAATTCATCACAAGTGAGAGGTCTAAAAACCAGCTTTGGACTTTGGTTTTGCGGTTCCCGATGGTCTCAATCGCGCGCGCCGAAAAGCTAACGGGAGACAGGCCAGGAGGGCAAGATAAGCATTTTTGCGAGCCAGAATAGGCCGCATCAATACCCCATTCGTCCAAAAGGACAGGCGTGCCGCCCAAAGAGGTCACGCAATCCATAATAGTTAGGCAGTCATGGGCTTGTGCTAATTTGGCAATGCTGGCCGCATCTGACTGAACCCCAGTGGAGGTCTCAGCATGGACAAAGGCAACAATTTTGGCGTCTGAATTATCTTTAAGTGCGGTTTCAAGCTTGTTTAAATCAACCGCTTTGCCCCAGTCATCCATGACCATAATTGCGGTTGCGCCGCAGCGCTCAACATTTTCTTTCATGCGTCCGCCAAAGACGCCATTTTGGCAGATAATGACTTTATCGCCGGGCTCAACAAGATTGACAAAGCACGTTTCCATACCCGCAGAGCCGGGGGCGGAGACAGGAAATGTCAGATCATTTTCAGTCTGGAACGCATAACGCATAAGAGATTTAATATCATCCATCAGTCCAACAAAGTCGGGATCAAGATGGCCAATGACGGGGCGTGACATAGATTCAAGCACGCGCGGGTCTATATTAGACGGGCCTGGGCCCATTAGCGTTTTATAAGTGGGTGTAAAAGGGAGGTAAGCCATAAAATACCTTGCAAAAAATAATGATAAGAACCTAATCGCGCGCAGCTATAAGGCGGCGCGCCAGCCATGTCTAGCGTCTATTATTTCGGATTTATCGGCTGTGGCGGCCCAGTTGCGGCCCAGTTGCGGCTCAGCTGCGGCGGCCTGATTCCTATAACGGGCTTATAATTTTTGAAAAAATAGCGGATATTATTAGAATCTCCTGCGATTTTCGTCTTTGCGAAGATTTTATGGCCTTTGCTGCGCTTTAACGGGGTTTAAACCAAATGATGCTATCCAGTGCCCAGTAATAGAGCGTTAAAAAACGCCATTCTGATTAGGTTTATGGATAGGGATAATGGTAGCAGTTTCCAAAAGAATTTACGATATGGAGCTTGAGCTCACGCCGTCTATGATTTTTACGGGGCCAATCCCCGCATCTCCCATAGCGTCAAGACCCCCCGCGGCGAATGGTTCTGATTATAATGAATCTGATTATGTTGAGCGTGATTATATTGAGCCGTCTAAAGTTGAAGTGAAAACGCCCGAGCAGCTTAGCCAAAGCGAGCGAGAGGCTTGGAGCCGGCTTCGCGATTCAAATCCTGCGCTTTACAGTCCTTATTTTCATATAGGCTATACAGATCTTGTTGCGCAGCTGCGCGATGATGTGCGGATCGTCTGTGTCTATCTGGATGATAAGCCTATTGCCTTCTTGCCCTTTCAAGGACAAAGTTTTGCCCGCCCTGTTGGCGCGCCCATGACCGATTATCACGGCTTTATCTGCGCGCCCAATATGGCGCTAGATATGAGCGCTATTTTAAAAGCGGCAGCTATTGGCGTTTATCATTTTAGCGCGCTTGTCGATAGCGGCAGTGATATTACTGTCCAAAAAAGCGATCAGGGCGCTGTGATTGATATTTCAATGGGCGCAGAGGAGTGGCGCAGGGCCCAAAATGCCTCTTATCGCCGCCATTATAAAAATTGTGGGCGCAAGCTTAAGCGGTCCTTGCGTGATCACGGCGAAGTTGAGGTTAAGCTGTTGAGCCAAGATCAAGAGGTCTTTGATAAAATGATTGCGTGGAAACGCGCGCAATTTGTCGAAACGGGTCTATATGATGTGCTGGGCGCAGGCTGGACATTAGAGCTATTAGAGCGGCTTTGGAAAAACGGGCCAGAGGCAGAGCTGCGCTGCGATATGTTCGTATTAGAAATTAATGGCGAACTTGCCGCCATTGATATGGGCCTGACAGATGGCAGGACTTATCATAGCTGGATGGTCACATATAATCGCGATTATCATAGCTATTCACCGGGCATTCAATTGCTTGAACGTTTGCTAGACCATGCCAGTGATGTTGGATATTCAATCATTGATCTGGGCGTGGGTATTGATGGCTATAAACGCAGCTATCATGATATGGATGCGCCTGTCGGTATGGGCTTTGTGGCCGCTAGCGGGCCTGCGGCGACCTTGTCAAAACTATATAATAAAGCCGAGCAAATTAGCGAACGCGCCCCGCTGGGTAAGGCGGGTCAATTGCCCGGAAAATTACGCCGCAGATATAGCCAAATTGCCGCCTGTGATCCGTCTACATCTGGACGTGTGAAAGCTATGTTTGAGGCCGTTAAAAGCGCGCCAAAACGCTAAGAGATTATTCACTTCAGGATTTATCGTCTTTTTTGCTTTTGCGAACGGGGCTTTTAAAATCTGCATAATTCTTACCGCGCAGAAATTGCCAAGAGCGGCGCAGGGCCATTTTGACAATGTGATAAGGCGAGCTGGCAATTGTTGCAAAACGGCGAATATGTCGCCAGCGCCGCCGCGCAGCAGGCTGATATTGCGGAGTGAGCAAGGATATAAATATATCTGATACAGCGCCCCAGCTATAATTTTGAGCATGGGCGGCGGCGTCTTTGCGTGACAGGGTAAGAGCCTCAAGGCAGGCGGCTTGTAAATCCTCATCACATATGCCTGCTTTTGACCCCGGTATAATATCAATCGGGCCAGAGACAGGAAAGGCCGCGACAGGCGTGCCAGTTGCCATAGCTTCGATATTGACCAAGCCAAATGTATCGGTCTTGCTAGGAAAGACAAAGATATCGGCATCGGCAAAATGGCGAGCCAGATCATCATCAAATTTTGAGCCAAGAAAATGGGCCTGCGGATATTTTTTCTCAAGCTCAGCGCGTTGCGGGCCATCTCCGACCACGACTTTACTGCCGGGAAGGTCCAGCTCTAAAAAGCCTTCAATATTTTTCTCTACTGCGATACGGCCAACATTGACAAAGACGGGGCGCGGTAAATCTTTATAGACATCATCTGCCCCGCCAATTTGGGCCGCGCGTTTATCAGGCGAGAAAATACTCAGATCAACTCCGCGCGCCCAAGGGGCCAAATTAGTAAAGCCCTTTTGGTCTAAAAACTCCACCATAGAGGGCGTGGTCACCATGATCCTGCCGCTGCTATTATGGAAATTGCGGACAAAATTATAAGGCCATTCAATTGGAATGAAAGGAAAGCGGGCTGTGAAATATTCAGGAAATTTTGTGTGATAGCTGGTGGTAAAGGGCAATTGCCATTTAAGGCAAAGCCTGCGTGCGGCCAGTCCCAAAGGGCCTTCGGTGGCAATATGAATGGCTTCTGGGGCAAAACGGATCATGCGCCGCTCTACATCTTTGGCTGCAAAAGGGGCGAGGCGAATATCAGGATAGGTGGGCAGAGGAAGCGTGAAATAACCATCAGAGGGGGCGATAACCTCTACAGTATGCCCGCGCGCTCTGCATTCAGAGACTGTGCGCTGTAATGTGCGCACCACCCCGTTCATTTGAGGCTCCCATGCATCCGTTATGATGAGTATTTTCAAAGCGCATTTCCTATTATTTATTATATCTGCGCTATCGCAGGGCGTGAGGGTTTATGGCGACTTATTGTAAGGGAGGTGATAAATATAGCGAGTATAAAATCGCTTTCAAATTATACGCCCCATCTTGACCGCCCGCTCTATCATACATAAATAGCCCCTATGACGATACGCCCAATTTTGACAACGCCCAATCCTATTCTCAAACAGGTTTCACAGCCTGTTGATGAGGTAAGCGATGAGATTCGCGCCCTTATGGATGATATGCTCGAAACAATGTATGATGCGCCCGGTATTGGGCTTGCGGCTATACAAATTGGCGTGCCTAAAAATGTCATTGTTATGGACCTTGCTAAAGAGGGAGCCCCGCCCGCGCCGCGCTATTTCGTCAATCCTGAAATTTTAGAAGTTGTTGAAGACACGCTGCCCTATGAAGAGGGCTGTTTATCTGTACCAGATTTTTTCAATGAGATTGAACGTCCCGCCCGCGCCAAAATTACCTATTTGGATTATAATGGTGCGCGCGTCACAGAATGGGCCGAAGGGCTTTATGCAGTCTGTATTCAGCATGAAATGGATCATTTAAAAGGCGTCTTATTCATTGATTATCTCTCACGGCTTAAGCGTGAGCGCGCGGTCAAAAAAGTACAAAAATTTTTACGGCAGGCTGGATAGCCATGTCCTTGCGCGTGGCGTTTATGGGAACGCCGGACTTTGCTGTCCCTTCTCTTTCTGAAATTTTGGCAGCGGGCCATGAGGTTGCGCGTGTCTATACACAGCCTGCGCGCAAATCTGGCCGCGGGCAAAAAGTCACAAAATCAGCCGTGCATCAATTTGCTGATGTGATGGGGCTTGAGGTGGCAACCCCTGAAAGCTTTCGCAAAAAATCTGTGATTGACGAGCTTGAGGCTTTAAATCTTGATGTGGCTTGTGTGGTGGCTTACGGGCAAATTTTACCGTCTCGCGCGCTTCAGGCTCCCAAATATGGCTGCCTAAATTTACATGGTAGCGCTTTGCCGCGCTGGCGCGGCGCGGCCCCTATTCAGCGCGCGATTATGGCAGGTGATAAAACAACCGCCGCCCAGATTATGCAAATGGCTAAAGGGCTGGATACAGGCGATATTGTTATGTCTGCTAGCGAGATAATTCGTGACACGGATACAGCCAGCAGCTTGCATGACAGGCTCTCACATATAGGCGCGCAGCTTTGGGCGCCAACACTGGCCGCGCTTGAGCGCGCAGGCTTGCAGGCTAGCCCGCAAATAGGCGAGCCAACATATGCCGCCAAAATTGACAAAGCCGAGGCGCGCCTTGATTGGTCACGCCCTGCCGCGCAGCTAGATTGCCATATTCGCGGCCTGTCTCCATATCCGGGCGCATGGTGCGAGATAGCGGGCAAGCGGGTTAAAGTACTGCGCGCTAAACCCGTCGATGGCTCAGGACAGCCCGGCGAGATTATTACGGGGTTGACGGTGGCTTGCGGGGCGCAGGCCTTAGAGCTTGTCAGGGTGCAGCCCGCAGGTAAGGGCGCAATGGAGATGGCTGATTTCCTACGCGGCCATGACGTGCCCGCCGGAACAATATTAAGCTAGCCATGCCGCGCTATAAGCTCACAATTGAATATGACGGCGCGCCTTTTTGCGGCTGGCAACGCCAAGCCGATCAGCCCAGCGTACAGCAAGCGATGGAAGAGGCCGCGGCGCGTATTAATGGCGCGCATGTAGATGTGTTTGGCAGCGGGCGCACAGATAGCGGCGTACATGCGCTCGGCCAAATTGCTCATATGGATTTTGAGAAAGATATTCGCCCCGACAAAGTGCGCGATGCGATGAATTTCCATTTAATGAAGCACCCTATTACGGTGCTGGACGCGCAAATTTGCGGTGATGATTTCCATGCCCGCTTTGACGCCATGCGTAGAGAATATCTTTACCGCCTGATAGATCGCCGCCCGAAACTGGCCCTAGAGCGTGGTCGCGTTTGGCGCATTCCTGTAAAAATGGATTCTGACGCCATGCATAGGGCCGCGCAGGAACTAATTGGGAGCCATGATTTTACGACATTTCGTGACAAGCAATGCCAAGCTCAATCCCCCGTCAAAACACTTGATGAGCTGCGCGTGAGCCGTGTGGGTTCAGAAATTCATGTCACCGCCAAGGCGCGCTCTTTTTTACACCGCCAAATTCGCTCAATTGTTGGCTCTTTGGCTGAAGTGGGGATGAATAAATGGGATGCTGAGGATATGGCGATGGCTTTGGGCGCGCGTGACCGGCGTGAATGCGGCCCTGTTGCTCCGCCAGATGGGCTATATTTGGTCAGTGTGCATTATGAGGCGTAATAAGCGCGAAAAAATGACTCAGATGGGCTTTCAGACAGCTTTGCCTGTTTACCAAATCTTTACCTCGCATTAAGGCCTATTAACCATAAGCTATAATGAGGCGCGGCTACCCCGCTGGCCGCGCAGGAATGAGGAATAGCGAACATGCCATTATCGGCCAGCATGCTTAGCTTGATTGTGACCGCAGGGGCGGTGGCATTTGCCATTGTTGTTGCACTTGTCGCCCTGCGCGAGACGGCCGAGCCGCGCAAGGCTGCGTCGCGATGGAGAACGCAAAGCGGCAAACTTGATCATGATCTCTCGCGTCTGGAAAGTGTATTTTCAGCCTATCCAGGTCTTGTGCTGGTTTGGGAAGAGCTTATCCCTGATCTGCGGTCTAATTGGGGTGACCCTAAAGTGTATGGCAGCACAGCCGCCTTGGCCTCATTGGTGCGCTTTGCAGAGCCGGGTGATCCGCGCGGTTTTGCGCGTAATGTGCTGGACGGCATTGCCGATCATGAAACTGTGTCAGGCAGCTCGCTACGCCGCTATATTGAACAATTGCGCACAATAGGCGAAGATTTTGCCGCCACAATTAAATTGCCGGGCGGGCAAGTGATTGAGGCGGACGGAAAAACAGCGGGGCCACAAGTTGTGCTCTGGCTGCAAGATTCCAGCGTGCGCTCTGAGGACGCGCGCACGGTGATTTCGCGCTTCCAAGATGATCGCTTGCAAGCGGCCAAAGACCCGATCGCCTTTATCGAAATGATGCGCCGCGCGCCTTATCCTATGTGGCGCGTGACAGGAACGGGCCGAATTGAATGGGCCAATGAAGCCTATATTCGCGCCGTAGAAGCAGAAAATATGCAAATTGTTCTGGCGGAACAAATTAAGCTTGATGAGAGCTTGACCGAGCAAACTCAGCATTGTCTGGCTCAAAATAAACGCCATGATGCCACGGTTCATATTGTTATGAATGGCCAGCGCCGCGCTATGGCCGTTAGCATGTTTCCTATTTCTGGCGGGGCGACTGGCATTGCGATTGATGCGACGGAAACCGAAGCGTTGCGCGAAACGCTCACCCGCCATATTCGCGCCCATGATGAAACTTTAAACCGTATGGCCGAAGGCGTGGTGGTCTTTAGCGCCGAACAAAAACTGACCTTCCATAATACGGCCTTTACTGAAATTTTTGCGATTGATCCAAGCTGGCTAAAAGACGGGCCTAAACATGGCGAGCTTTTAGATCATCTTAGAGAAAAGCGCCGCTTGCCTGAGCAAGAAGATTTTCGAAGCTGGAAGGCGAGCGAGCTATCTTATTATACAGATTGGCCAGATGAGAGCCCAGATGAGCTTTGGACGTTGCCTGATGGGCGAACATTGCGGCTTGTGCGGATGCGCGACCCGCATGGCGGGCTTTCTTTATTGTTTGAAGATATGACCGATCAAATGACGCTGCAAAGCCGCTTTAACGCGCTGATCGGTGTTCAGACAGCGACGCTGGACAAGCTCTCCGAAGGGATAGCTGTCTTTGGATCTGATGGGCGATTAAAAGTCTCTAATGCCGCCTTTGCTAAAATTTGGGACTTATCGCCTGAGCTGTTAGCCGATGAGCCTAATTTTGATCTGCTGATTGAGCGCTGCTTGCGTTATTATCATGACCGTGATTTCTGGTCTGAAATGAAGGCGCGCACAACGGATCCATCCCCTGAGGCGCGCCGCCATGTTACGGGCGAGATTAAGCGCAGCGATGATAGTATTTTAAAGCATCTGTCTCGTCCGCTTCCTGACGGGGCGACATTAATTGCGTGGAATGATGTGACCTCATCGCGCCGCGCCGAAGCGGCATTGATTGAACGCGCCGAAGCCCTAGAGGCGGCGGATAGGCTCAAATCTGAATTTGTTGCCCATGTTAGCTATCAATTGCGAACGCCGCTCACCACTATAGCTGGCTATACGGATTTACTCGCGAGCGGCATGGCGGGCGCGCTGGATAAAAAGCCGCTCGAATATATTCGCTCTATTCAAACCGCCTCATTGAATTTGAAGCAAACGATTGATGATATTTTGGACATTGCTGCGATTGAAGCTGATGTCATGGATTTGGATTTAGGCGATGTTGATATTTATCAGCTCCTCTCTGGCTCGATGGAATTTGCCACCACCAAGGCGGATGACACTAAAGTCAATTTGCTTTTATCCTGCCCCGAAGATATTGGCGTTATTCGCGCCGATGAAACCCGCATTAAGCAAGTCGTGCATAATCTATTATCTAATGCAGTGCGCTTTACGCAAAGCGGCGGCGATATAGAACTAGGCGCGCAGCGCGTGGATAAGGGCGTGCGCATATATGTCAAAGATAATGGATCTGGCATAGCCAGTGATGTGCAGCCGACTGTTTTTGAAAGCTTTAAATCTTCCTCTGGGGGGGCGGGGCTAGGTCTGGCTCTCGTGCAGCGTTTTGTTGAACGTCATGGCGGCTGGGTCGACCTTGAGAGCGAAGAAGGCCACGGCACACATGTGACGATTTATTTGCCGCAAACAGCCTCTATTGAAAACGCGCATCCTGAGCTTGCCCTGACCTCATAAAACCTTCAGCCATAACAAAACCCCGCAGCCATAATAAAAAACCCAGCCAAAAGGCTGGGTCTTGAAACGGATTGATTATTGGCGCTTGCTTTATTGAGCTGGCTTTATTGGGCTTCAGGTGTTTTTACGGTAATCCCGTCTAGCGCGTCAGAGAGGATAAGCTGGCATGATAGGCGTGAATTGCCTTCGACATTATTTGCAAAATCGAGCATGCTGTCTTCCATATCATCTTTTTCAGGCAATTTACCTAGCCACGCCTCATCGACATAAACATGGCAGGTCGCGCAGGCACAGGCCCCGCCGCAATCCGCGTCAATTCCGGGGATGCCATTTTGCACAGCGGCTTCCATAATAGATGTGCCATTTTTGGCGTCGACCTCACGAGATGTTCCAGCGTGGTCAATATAGATGATTTTTGGCATATAGCTCTCCGATAGTCTTTAACGTGCTATATGTAGCGTCTTATAAGGGCATTGCAAGGGCTTGACTAAGCCTGTTTGTATATGTGCCCAGATATGTCGCTTTATAAGCCCTATATTGTCTTGCCAGCGCGGCTTCGCCCTGTCAGAAAATATCTATGAGCAAGCAGGGTGCACAACACAGTTATAAATTTCATCTGGCAGATGATAAGGCCACGCAGGCACTGGGCGCGCGGCTTGCGCCATATTTGCGTGCGCGCGATATTATTTGCCTGTCAGGGGATTTGGGCGCGGGTAAAACAACGCTGTCTCGCGGGCTTATTTGCGCGCTATGCGGGGCACAAGATGTGCCCAGCCCAACTTTTACTTTGCTGCAAACATATGACGGCCCTGATTTTGGTGTTTGGCATTTTGATCTCTACCGAATTAAAGCCCCAGAAGAAATATGGGAGCTGGGCGTGGAAGACGCCTTTGACGAGGGGGTCAGCCTGATTGAATGGCCAGAGCGTTTGGAGCATTTGCGCCCTGACGGCACGCTTAATATCACATTGAGTTTTGAAGCAGATGCGCGCATAGCCCGTCTGGATTATCCTGATGGATGGCCAGAGCAGCGCCGGGTAGCGCAATTATGAGCGATATTATGGGCGAAAATATTCGGCCTGCTCAGATAGAGCGCTTTTTAAAACACGCTGGATGGGAGGCCGCCTCGCGCGCCGCTGTGCCGGGTGATGCTTCAGCGCGGCGTTATATGCGGCTAAGCTTAGCGGGGCAGCGCGCCGTGCTTATGGACGCGCCATATCAGAGCAAGACAAGTCAGAGTAAGACGAGTCAAAACAATACCGTTTCAGATTATGTTCTGACCGCCAAATTAGCGGGCGATAATCCAGCAGCCTTTACCGCGATTGCCCAAAGCTTGACGATGCGCGGATTTCGCGCACCAAAGATTTTCGCAGCGGATTTAGCGGCGGGATTATTATTGCTCGAAGATTTGGGGGATGATTTATTTGCGCGTGTGCTGGAAAAAACGCCGCATATAGAAGAGCAAATTTACAGCGCGGCAATTGATTGTCTGGCCGCCATCTATCGCTCTAGCTTTGACGTTAATGTGGACACATTCGGGCAAAGCTGGACGATAAGATCATATGACGCTGCGGCTATGCAGGCCGAAGTGGATTTGATGCTGGACTGGTATATGCCTTATTTGGGGTCGAACTTAACGCAGGCGCAAATTGCGCGCTGGGGCGAGATTTGGGCGCGCGCTTTTACGGCGCTGGAGCATCATGCCCCAGGATTAGTGCTGCGCGATTTTCATGCTGAGAATATTTTTTGGCTACCAGATAATGAGGCAGGTGATGGGGTAGAGGCGCATGTGGGTTTGATTGATTTTCAAGACGGGCTTTTGGGGCACCCGGCTTATGATCTTGTCTCGCTAATCGAAGATGCGCGCCGTGATGTTGATCCATCTCTAACCGATAGTCTCATTGCGCGCTTTTGCGAGAAGGCTAAGATTGCTGATGATGAGCGTTTTCGCGCCGCCTATGCGGTGATGGGCGCGCAGCGTAATGCTAAAATATTGGGCATATTTGTGCGCCTAGCGCAGCGCGATGGCAAACCCTCCTATCTTGATTTATTGCCGCGCGTGCAGGCGCATTTTAAAACAGATTGCGCGCATCCCATCATGAAAGAGCTAAGGCTCTGGCTTGAAGAGGTGAGGGGCGAATGAGCATAAATAAACCCCCAATTAAGACAGCCCCCATTAAAACAGCAATGGTTATGGCCGCAGGGCTTGGGACGCGCATGCGCCCGCTCACCAATGATCGCTGCAAGGCTTTGGTGCAAGTGGATGACAAAGCTCTTATCGACCATATGCTAGACCGTCTTGTCAGTGCGGGCATTGAGCGCGCCGTGGTCAATATACATGCCTTTGCCGATAAGCTTGAAGCTCATTTGGCCGCGCGTAAATCAGGCCCGAAAATTATTATCTCCGATGAACGCGCGCAGCTTTTGGAAACGGGCGGCGGATTTGTCAAAGCCTTGCCGCTCTTAGGGAGCGACCCTGTTATAATCTGTAATATTGATGCGGTTTGGTCAGAGTTTTCTGCTGTCCTAGGCGGCCTTATTGCGGCATGGGAGCCGCGCCTGATGGATGAGCTATTGCTCTTGGCCCCGCGTAGCTCTTGTTTGGGTTATGCGGGGATGGGCGATTTTGACAAAGACCCCTTTGGGCACATTTCAAGACGGGCGGGAGAGCGCGCCGACTGGGTCTATGCGGGCGTGCAAATTTGTAAGCCGCAATTGGCAGAGGGGTTTAAAATTGAAAAATTCTCGCGCAATAAAATCTGGGATAAAAGCCTAAAGCAAGGCACGATTTATGGCCATGTGATGCAAGGTTACTGGATGCATGTTGGCGACCCAAAATCGCGCTTGGCCGCTGAGGCCATTTTGCAATATGAGAAGACGGCCTGATGGGAGAAAAAACGTATAATTTTTCCGACATTTTTGCCCGTAATCTGGCTGAGCCTTCAAAAGACAAATTGGCAGGCAATTCAGACATTTCTCCAGATGAGCATTCAGGCGCTAATATTTGGAATATGCCCTCTGGCGCGGATTTTCTGCCCGCTCTAGCGGAAGGCTTAAGCGCGGCGCTAGGTGATGATTTGCCAAATGCGCTCATCTTGCTACCCACCCGCCGCGCTATACGTGAGCTAGGCGAAGCCTTTGTGCAACTTGCCGCGCGGGATCCAAAACGCGCGCGCCGCGCGGCCCTTTTACCCTCTATGCGCCCGCTTGCCGATATGGACCCTGATGAGCCGCCTTTTGAGCCGGGTGATCTGGCTCATAAAATCACGCCCGCCATATCCTCTGTGCGCAGACGGTTTGAGCTGTCTAATCTCGTATTGGCCAAAGAGGCGCGTCTGCGCGCGCGCGCGCCTGATGCGGCGGGCGCGCTGGCGATGAGCGATCCGCTTTTGCGCCTGCTTGACGATGTCGCCATGGAAGAAATGGATATGTCGCGGCTGAGCCAATTAGAAGATATTGCCCAAATGTCAGCGGCTCATTACAAAGAGGCGGAAATTTTCTACCGTATCGTGCAACGCCATTGGCCCGCCCATTTGAAAGAGGCGGGCTTTATGGAGCCAATGGCGCGGCGCGTGAAATTGCTGCGTGAGCTGGCCGCGCAATGGGAGCAAAACCCGCCCGCCCGTCCTGTTATTATTGCGGGATCAACGGGGACATTACCGGCCACGGCCAATCTTATGCGCGTTGTCGCGCGCCAAAAAGGTGGCTTGATTGTATTGCCTGGTTTAGACCTTAATATTGATGATGAGGCGGTTTGGAACAATATTGATGAAAGCCCTAATCATCCGCAATATGCCCTAAAGCGGCTTTTAGGTTTGATTGGCGCGCCGCGCTCTGAAGTGAGAATTTGGCCGGCTCATAATGTAGGCTTTAAGGCGAGCGCGCGCCGCCGCCTCATTGCCGAAGCTTTAATACCCGCCGATAATACGGGAGATTGGCGCGCCCGTGTGGAACGTATGCGCGCAAGCGCCCCTGATGATCCGATTAGCGCGGGGATAGAGGGCTTGTCTTTAATTGAGGCGCGTAATGAGGATGAAGAAGCGAGCGTGATTGCTCTGGCCATGCGTGATGTGCTGCGCACGCCGCAAAAAACCGCGGCCCTTGTCACGCCCGATCCCGCTTTGGGTCGCCGCGTGCGCGCCAAGCTCTCGCGCTGGAATGTTGAGGTTGATGTCTCGGCGGGCGCGCCGCTTGAAGAAAGTCAAGCGGGCCGATTTTTCGCGCTTATTCTAGCACTGGCGCAAGAGCCGTGGGACGCCATATCTTTGGCCGCCTTGTTCAAACACCCTTTATCTGCGCTGGGCCATAAGCCCGCCCGCCTTAGCGCCTTGTGGCGCGGCCTAGAGCAAGCCGCCTTTCGCGGAGCGGCGCCTAAAACGGGCGAGGCTCTAACGCGCCGTCTTGAAGATGACCGTAAATATAACCGCCATATTGCGCCAGATGCGCTCGAGCAAGCCCGCGCCGCTTTGGATAGGTTTCACGCTTTACTGACGCCTTTATCTGAGCCTTATAGCGAGGAGCAAGCCCTTTGCGCGTCAGAATTTGCGCGCCGTCTTGCCCAAATAGCTGAACAAATAGCCGCGCCTGATTCTTTGATTAAAGAGGGGGCGGACGCAGGAACCGAAACAGGAACCGAAACAGGATCTGAAACAGGTGCGGCGCGGCTTTGGGCGGGCGAAGACGGTGAGGCCGCGGCGGGGCTTATTCGTGATTTATTAGAACATGGCCATATTTTACAGCCTATGGACGGGCCCGCCTTTACGCGGCTAAGCGCGCAATTAATGCGCGGACGGGTCGTGCGCCCGCGCTTTGGCACCCATCCACGCTTGCAAATTCTTGGCCCGCTTGAGGCGAGAATGCTCTCTGCCGATTTGATTATTTTAGGCGGGCTGAATGAGGGTATATGGCCCGCAGCCCCCTCTATTGATCCGCTTTTATCGGCCAATATGCGCGCCGCATTAGGCTTATCTGCGCCAGAGCGGCGCTATGGTCTGGCCGCCCATGATTTCGCGCAATTGGCCGCGCATGAAAATGTGCTGCTCACCCGAGCTTTAAAAACGGCTGACGGGCCTGCTGTTGCCTCGCGCTGGATTTGGCGCCTTCAAACATTGCTGCGCGGGGCGTTAGGCAACCCCGAATCTGTGGATATGGCCTTAGGCGGAGATAAAAAATATCTAAGCTGGGCGCGCGCGCTAGACCATGTGCCGGCCGCGCAGGTTAAGGCCGCCCAAGAACCATTACCGTGCCCGCCTTTAAAAGATCGCTGGCCCAATGGCCGCGCGCTCCCTGTGACTCAAATTGAAAAATGGGTGCGCGATCCTTATTCCATATTTGCGGGCAGAATTTTAAAATTGCGCCCGCTTGACGCTTTGGGGCAGGCTGTCGGCCCGCGTGAATTTGGCTCAGCTTTGCATCAAGGGCTGGAAAACTTTACGCGCCGTTATGAGCACGGCGTAGCGCAAGGGGCAGGTGACTGGCTCGCCGCAGAGCTATCGTCCCAGCTTATCAGCGCTGGTTTTGCGCCTGAATCTTTAGCCAGCGAAACGGTGCGCCTGACTCAAATCGCGCATTGGTTTGCGCGCTGGGATCGCGCGCGCCGCAAATTAGGCTTTGCGCCCGCTGGCGTGGAAGTGTCTGGAAAGCTATCTATAAACCTGCCTCATGCAGAGCCTTTTATCCTAACTGCCGAAGCTGACCGTATTGATAAGGGGCTAGAGGGCCATCACATAATAGATTACAAAACGGGCGCCCCGCCTAGCACGGCGCAAGTGCGCGCTGGGTTTAGTCCGCAACTCACTTTGGAAGGCGCGATTTTGGAGGTCAATGGCTTTGCTGAAAATGGCGCAAATATTGCGCCCGCAGAGCCGCAAGATTATCTTTATGTGCAGCTTGGAAAGAATGCCGCTAACCGCAAAGAACAAAGCCCGCTTTATGAGCGGGGCAAAAAAACGATTAGCGCGCAAGAGCTAGCGGGCAAGGCCTATGAAGGGCTTATGGAATTGATCGCGCTTTTTGACGATCCAGATATGCCTTACCGCTCACAGCCGCGCGCTAAAAATGTCAATCCCTATGGCGATTATGATCATTTGGCGCGGCGCAGTGAATGGGCCAGCGCTGGTGATGAGGCAGATAGCTCATGACGCGCGCTCCTTTCCTTGATGACCAATTGCGCGCGGCGACGCGGCTGCAAATAGATGCGGCGGATCCCGCCCAGTCTATTTATGTGGCTGCTAATGCAGGGTCAGGAAAAACGCGGGTTTTGGTTAACCGTGTCTCGCGTCTTTTATTGGCTGGGACATTGCCAGAAAAGATTATGTGCCTGACCTATACAAAGGCTGCCGCGAGCGAAATGCAGGAGCGCCTATTCTCGCAGCTCGGAGACTGGTCGGTTTTAGGGGATGCGGAGCTGCAAGATAATTTGGCAAAGCTTGACGGCAATAATGTCCAGCGCAGTCCAGCCAAACTCAGAGAGGCGCGTCAATTATTTGCCAAAGCGCTAGAAACGCCAGACGGGCTAAAAATTCACACGATTCATGCCTTTTGCGAACGCATATTGCGCCGCTTTCCTGTCGAGGCAGGGCTTGCGCCTGGCTTTGAGGCGATTGACGATGTTCAAGCGAAAAAGGTGGCGAGGGACGTTAAAAGCACGCTTTATAAAGAGGCTCTTGAGCAGCCCAATAGTGAGCTGGCGCGCGCCATATCTGATCTGGCGCAAACCTATAATGAAGCGGCGATGAGCGATCTAATTGGCTGGGTTATAAGCGGCCAATATAAAATAGAGCGCTGGGCTGATATAGGTCTTGGCCCGCTTGCCCAAAGGCTGGGCATAACTCTGTCTGAGGACGGCCTATTTGAGAGCGCCGTACAGATTAAGCAGCGCATATGGAAACAAACGCCGCGCGCCGCTGTTTTAAGCGCCGCCCATGAGCTGGCGCAGAGCAAGCCAGCTAATCAAAAAACGGCGCAGAAAATCTATGCCGCGCTTGAGCAAACAGATGATCAGGAGGCTTTTGATCTTTACACTCAAGTTTTTCTTACCAGTAAGGGCGCGCTGTTAAGCAAAGTTACGACGACAAAGGTCGCTCTTGATCTTTATGGCGAGAATGCGACGGGGTATGGCAGCGAGGTGCACCGTATATGCGCCGCGCTTGAACAGATTAAAAACACCGACGCTTTATCGCTAACCAAAGCCGTCTTTATTTTTACGCGCCGCGCCGTTCAAGATTATATTAGCCGTAAAAATGCGCTGCGCTTGGTGGATTTTAATGACCAGATTATGCGCGCTAAAATCTTGCTCACCCAGACTGAGGCCAAAGAATGGGTGCTTTATAAATTGGATAAAGGCGTTGAGCATATTTTGCTTGATGAGGCGCAAGATACATCGCCCGAGCAATGGGATATTATCGAAGCGATTGCGCAAGAATTTGACGCGATAGAAAATAGCGGGCGAACCAAATTCGCCGTGGGCGATGAAAAACAATCTATCTATTCTTTCCAAGGGGCGCGGCCTGAGCTTTTTCTAGAGCGCACCCAGCAGGCGATTTTAAGCGATAGTTCTGTGCGGGCTGTACCGATGAAAATGTCTTTTCGTTCTGCCCCGCAAATTCTAAACCTTGTGGATGCTATTTTTGCGGATTGCCGCGCTCAGGCGCATATTTTTGACCGCCCGCCCGCAGGGGATTTACCGCGCCATAGTGCCTATCGCCAAGATATAGGCCGTGTGGAGCTTTGGCCGCTCGCCCCTGCGCCCGAAAAAGGCGAAGATGAACGTGCATGGGAGCTGCCCGTTGATCGGCTGAGCGCGCAAAGCTCGCGCGAGTCTTTGGCAGGCCAGATTGCTAATACTATCAGAGGCTGGCTTGATGACGGCGAGACAGTCTTTGATAAAGATTTAAATAAGACGGGAGGAGTGCGCGCCATTCAGCCCAAAGATATTATGATTCTTGTGCAAAAACGCACGGGCTTTTTTAACGCCATTATCCGCCGCCTCAAAGCCAAAGGCGTGCCTGTTGCAGGCGCGGATAAATTAAAACTGACCGATAATATTGGCGTGCAAGACCTTATCTCTTTGGGGCGGTTTTTATGCTTGCCTGCCGATGATTTGTCATTGGCCGAAGTTTTGAAAAGCCCTATTTTTGGCTGGAGTGATGATGATTTACTCGCCATAGCGCTGCGCCGTGAAGGGACATTATGGCAGGCCTTGCATGAGCGTAGCCAGCCTGCCTTTTTAGAAGCGCGAACTATTTTAGCGCGGCTTTTGAAAATGTCTGAAGACTTCGCGCCATATGAGCTTTATGCGCGTATTTTATCTTATCAAATGCCTGCCAATATTAATCGGCCCGCGCAAAGCATATTACAGCGTTTTTATAGCAGGCTTGGGATTGAGGCGGCGGATCCGATTGATGGCTTTTTGTCGCGCGCCTTGGCCCATCAGCGTGCTGGCCCGCCTAGTCTTGAGCGCTTCTTGTTTGAAGTCAATGAAGAGGGCGGGGTCATGAAACGCGAAATGGAGGCGGGCCAAAATGAGGTGCGGGTGATGACCGTTCATGGCTCTAAAGGTCTTGAAGCGCCGATCATTATTTTGCCAGATACGACACAGGCGGACGGGGTTAAAATACGCGGCATTGATATGCGGGCCGTGCCAGATATTGGTGAGCCGCAGGGCGCTGAGCTAGCAGATGTTGCAGATCCTTCAGGCCGTTCAGATCCTTCAGGCTTTTCAGGATTTGTCATAGGCCAGAAAAAGGATCAGGCGCCGCCTGCTTTAGGGTTTATGACGGAGCTGGCTGAGCGGGCCAAAGAGCAAGAAAGCTTGCGGCTTTTATATGTGGCGCTCACGCGCGCGCAAAGCCGCCTTATCATTTGCGGGTTTGAGAGCGGAAGCCAAAAACTCGCGCCGGGCAGTTGGTATGATTGGGTGCAGCGCGGCTTTAATTTTTTAAAAGATGAGGCGGCAAATGAGCATAAGCAGATGATGAGCGAGCAAGAGCACGTCTTTGGCACGCAGCTTGTTTTCGGCGCGCCAGTTCTGGCAGCGCCAAATTGGGCCGCGCCTGCCGAGGGCGCGCAGCTACCAGATTGGGCCTTTGAGCCTTGCCCGCTAGAAGGGCCTAATTTGCGCCGCGTGACGCCGTCACATCTTTTACTGGGGCAAAAATCAGCGTCCCCGCCTGTGCGCTCGCCATTATATGGGCTGCGCCAAATGAGGGCCGCAGAAGGAGAAGAAGAGGAAGGAGAAGCGCGCGCGGCTGTGCATAATCCTTTCTTGCGCGGAAATATTATCCATAAATTACTCGAAATTTTGCCAGAGCTAGCTGAAGATAAACGCGCCGCCGCCGCGCAGAGCTATTTATCGGCTCAGCCTCATTTATCGGCGCAAGAGCGCGCGCAAATTCAAGATGAAGTCTTTGGCGTGTTAACCCATCCTGATTTTGTACAAATATTTGCCCCTGGCAGCCGAGGGGAAGTCTCTTTGGCGGGGAGCGCGCCAGAGCTGCCATCAGGCATTTATATGAATGGACAAATTGACAGGCTAGCCGTTACGCAAAAACAAGTTTGGATTGTGGATTATAAATCCAACCGTCCTCCGCCCAGCCGAGAAGAGGATGTGCCAGATATTTATATAGCTCAAATGGCGGCTTATCGTATTTTGGCGCAAAATATCTATCCTAAAAAACGCGTGCGATGCGCGCTTTTATGGACGGATGTGCCATTTTTAATGGAGCTGAGCGCGCAAAAACTTGGAACATTTGACCTTGCGGCCATCTTGACGCGCCAAGCAACAGTTCCTAACTAATAGGCACATATGAAGGAGCCCGATATGGCCACAGTTAAAGTAACAGATAATAGTTTTGAATCCGATGTAATTGGCGCAAGCAAACCTGTCTTAGTTGATTTTTGGGCAGAATGGTGTGGCCCTTGTAAGCAAATGGGCCCTGACCTTGAGGCTTTGTCCAATGATCTGGGTGAGTCTATGACAGTTGCGAAAATTGATATTTCTGATAACCCTGAGACCCCTGCCAAATTTCATGTGCGCGGTATTCCCACGCTTATGCTATTTAAAGATGGCGAAGTTATTGCGACAAAAGTTGGCGCTATGACTAAGTCAAAGCTTGAGGAATGGATCAAAGAGAACAGCTAAGCTGCTACCAGCTTAACGAAACAACCTTAGGGGCGCTTTATGCATCTAAGATTGGCCGTCGCCACATCCCCCGTGGCGGCGGTTTTTATTTGTCGTCTTGCTCTTTGTCGTCTTTTAGGGCCAAGACTTGCCCCGCCAAATAGAGCGATCCGCAAATGAGAATACGCGGAGCGGCGGGCGCCTCATCGTCATGATTATGCGTAGCCAGCCCTGCACTCATATTAAGTGCGCGCTGCACAGCCTCACTTACGCTGTTTGCAATTTGGCCGCTAATCGAGCGCATGGCCGCAATCTCGCAGAGCGTTTCAGGGGCCAGCGCGCTATGGCCGTCTATATCTAAGGCAATAATCTGCGCGGCCAGCCCTTCAAACTCATCCAAATAACCGCCCGCATCCTTATTGGCCAATATGCCCATAATGAGGATAAGGGGGCGCGAATCTTTGGCCTCCAAATCCGCCATGGCGGCGGCGACAACATTGGCGGCGTGCGGATTATGTCCGCCGTCCAGCCATAATTCTGCGCCCGCCTTTTGCGTCATATCATAAAGCGGGCCATGGGTGAGCGGCTGCAAGCGGGCAGGCCAGTGCGCAGCGCTCAGCCCTGCCGCAATAGCTTTATCTGCTATTTGCAAACGCTTGGCGGCAGCGATGGCCAGAGCTGCATTTTGGACTTGGTGAGGGCCAATGAGGTTTGGCGCGGGCAGGTCCATAAAGCTATCATCATCTTCGAAAACCATGCGGCCATGTTGCATATAGGCGCGGTAATGCTCCCCCCAAAAAGAGGCGGGCGCGCCATGTTTGCGCGCTTCGCCGTCCAGCACAGCCTTAACCAGTTCAGACTGCCGGCCAATAATGACGGGCATATGCCGCTTCATAATACCTGCTTTTTCGCGGGCAATGGTCGCCAGATCGCGGCCTAAAAATTCGGCATGATCATAATCAATAGGGCTAATGAGCGAGAGGGCGGGCGTGATCACATTGGTCGCGTCCACGCGTCCGCCCAGCCCGACCTCTAGCAGTAAAAGATCGGCAGGTGTTTCGCTAAAGGCAAGAAAGGCGGCCGCTGTGGTGGCTTCAAAAAAGGTTAGCGGGTGATCTCCATTGGCGCGTGAGACGCGGCCTAAAACATCGGCAAGGCTGTCATCATCAATCATCTGTCCAGCGAGCACAATGCGCTCGTTAAAATGGACAAGATGGGGGGATGTATAGATATGAGTTTTAAGGCCTTGGGCCTGTGCTATAGCGCGCAAAAAAGCGATGGTCGAGCCTTTTCCATTGGTGCCAGCAACATGGATGGTGGGCGGCAGTTTTTGTTCGGGATGGCCGAGTAATTTTAACACGCGCTCTATGCGGCCTAAATCAAGGTCAATTTTGCGCGGATGCAGCCGCCTTAAGCGGTCAAGTGCGGCGGTGATGCGGTCATTATTTTGCGGGGCGCTCATGGCCTATTAATCCGCATCAGAGTCTTGAGAATCTTGGGACGCCTTATCGCCTGAAAATGTGTCATTATCATCTGAGGCGTTATCGTCTGAGCCATTATTATCTGAGGCGTTATCATCTGAGCTATCAATGGGCGCGGGCAGGCGCAAATCAGTGAGCGGGCTGCGGGTTTGCCCCGTCAGTACAGATAAAATAGATGAGAGCTGCGCGCGCATATCGCTTCGCTTTACGACTTGGTCAATCATGCCTTTGGCTTGTAAAAACTCACTGCGCTGAAAACCATCAGGTAGTTTTTCGCGAATAGTTTGCTCAATCACGCGCGGGCCTGCAAAACAGATAAGCGCATTTGGCTCGGCTAAATGGACATCGCCCAGCATAGCATAGCTGGCGGTGACGCCGCCTGTTGTAGGATCGGTTAGAACAACAATATAGGGCAGGCCTGCTTCGCGTAATTGCTGCACAGCAATTGTAGTGCGCGGCATTTGCATAAGGCTGAGCGCGCCTTCTTGCATACGCGCTCCGCCCGCCGCGGTAAAGATCACAAGCGGTAGCTCGCGCCGGCGCGCCTCATTACACGCCGTAATAAAGCCTTCGCCCGCCGCCATACCTAATGAGCCGCCCATAAACCCAAAATTTTGGACAAGCACAACAGTTTGTATGCCTTCAATAGCGCCGACGCCGATAGACATGACATCTTCATCGCCTGTCTTAGCGCGCGCCGCTTTAAGGCGGTCTGTATATTTTTTGTCGTCTTTAAATTTGAGCGGGTCTTGCGCGACTTTGGGCGTGGCGACAGGGTCGAATGTGCCATTATCGAATGTATAGGCAAAGCGCTCTTTAGGCCCAATGCGCATATGATGGCCCGCAGGCGTGACATGCAAATTTGCGATAAGATCAGCATGAAAGACCATTTCGCCCGAAACAGGACATTTCACCCATAGATTATTCGGCGTGTCGCGTTTCACACGGCTTAAAATCTTTTTGACGCCTGGCGGCGTTAATTTTGATAACCAATTCATAGGCGCGGGGTTTAGCCTGTTTAGCGGGCTATAGAAAGATCATATATGTAAAATCTCATATTAAAGCCTAATTTTCGCATGGCGGTATGGATGCTCTCGAATAGAGAGCAGCCTGATAGATTCTTTGATATATTAGATCGTCTCTTAAAATTTATGCAGGTGATTTATTGATACGCCCTTGTAATTAGATATATCTAAACTATTTATAATTTAGATATAACGAAACAACATAAATAAATTAGGATAATGATGAATACAGATATCAACCCAGAAAATGAGCGAGCGTCCAAAGAAGGAGCTTTCAAAGAAGGAGCTTTCGAGGAGCGCGCTGCGGGGCGTGGTCATGGAAGAGGCCTCAGCAAATGTAATGAAAGGCGCGGCGCTAAACATGGCAGAAAAGGCGCCAAAGGACAGGCCAGAAAAGGAGTCAGAAAGAGGCGCGGAAAACGGCCACTTCATCATGGCGATTTGCCGCTCCTTTTGCTGAGCCTCATTGCTGATACGCCTAGCCATGGTTATGGCCTGATTGGCCAAATTAAAGCGCGCACGGATGAGGCTTATGCGCCCAGCCCGGGCGTGCTCTATCCTGCGCTTGAAACATTACAAGATTTAGGTCTGGTGGAGATGGGCGCAAAAACAAGTCAAGGCGTGGCCGAAGACGTTAGTAAAAGCGCGAGCAGTAAGCGCACGCTGATGATTACGCAGGCAGGCGAAGAAAAACTTGCCAGCAGCGCAGAGCGTTTGAGTAAAATCGATCAAAGACTAAGCCAGCTTAGCGCGCAAAGCCGTAGCCCTGAGCAAAGGGATGTGCGCGGGGCTATGCGCGCCGTAAAAAGAGCGGCGCGGGCCGCGCTTGGCCGCGCGCCAGACACAGCAAGTGAGGCTGCAGTTGAGACAGATGAGGCTAAGGCGAGCGCCATTATTGCTATATTAGCTGAGGCGCGCAGTAAAATTGAGGCGCTTGATAGCGCGCGCGGCGATGACGCTTAGCGCGTGCTTTATGCGCGGTGCTTAGCCCCATATGTTTTATGCGCGGCCTTAGCCGCGCGCTTTATGCGCGGCATCCGCTAATTTTTTGACCAGATCAAGCGCGGCTTGCTCGCCTTGCTCATGCAAGATTTTAACAATGGCACTGCCAACAACAACCCCGTCAGCATCTTTGGCAACTTCGCGCGCGCGCTCTGGCGTTTTAACGCCAAAACCAACCACAACGGGCAGGCCTGACGCCTTGCGCACTTTGGCGACTTGCTCGGTTACAGAGCCCGCTTGAGCAAAGCTGGCCCCTGTAATGCCCGTCATGGACACGTAATAAACAAAGCCCTTTGTGCCTGCCACCACGCGCGGCAGGCGCGCATCATCCGTAGTCGGCGTTGCGAGGCGGATAAGGGCGAGGTCATGCTCAGTAAAAGCTTCCCGTAGCTCGCTATCTTCTTCGGGCGGCAGATCAACAATAATCGCGCCGTCCACACCCGCCGCTTTGGCGCGCTTTGCGAAAGCTGCATAGCCCATATGATGGACAGGGTTGCAATAGCCCATAATGATGAGCGGCGTTGTGTCATTAGTCTTGCGAAACTCGCTCGCCATTTCTAAAACCGTGGTTAGGGTTGTCCCTGCCGCAAGGCTGCGCAGCCCCGCCTCTTCAATGGTCGGGCCATCGGCAGCGGGGTCGGTAAAGGGCATGCCCAGCTCGATAATGTCCACGCCGTTTTCAGGCAGCGCATTGAGGACTTTTTGCGAGGCCTCGCGGTCAGGGTCTCCGCCCATAATATAAGCCACAAAAACAGCTTGGCCTTTGGCACGGCGATTAGCGAAAGTTTGGTCGATACGTTGGGTCATAGGATAGCCTATGTAAGGGGTTTGCCGCGAAAATCAAAGCCTGATTATTACGATTTTTCATCATCAGCTTTCACAATATAGAGCGCCAAATTATTCAGAAAATTTTTCATTAATTGCTAAAATGAAAACAGCATGACCTGCGTCTATCTCGGGCTCAGACCCTGTTTTTTTATAAAACTCTTCGACCTCTTCAGGGGACATCACTAAACCGCGTATCTGAGCAAAATTTAATCCTGTGAACTGTTCAGGCCTAAAGTAAAGATTATGGTATAATGGTTTTGCAGGGGCATCAGTCTGCTGAAAGTTAGCATGTTTGTTATGTAGCTGTGCATGGGCGTTTTTTAGCTGATAGTTATAGTCATCATATATGCTTTGGGCTTCAGTAAGCGTAGCGGCCTGCACACAGTAGAAACGTCTTCTATCAAATTTGATATATGAATAAACTGAGCTACCTGCTGAATATTCAGCAAGTAAGCAATTTATACGCTCATCCACGAGGCCCGCTGAGGGGTTTTGGAATTCAAAAAAATCTACGCGGGTCTGAAAGTTATGAGCGGGGGGGTCGCAATCAATGACTTGAATAGTTGCTCCTATCAACCAGCTGTTTGGTTCTATTTTCAAATCCGAACTTATTAAAATACCCGTATTTTGTTCTGACTTATGTCTATGGCCACTTAACCAAGTTCTCTTTTGTTTTGAGTAAGGGACATCGTTGGAAAAGCGAGGCAGCGTACCCTCCGTAATAAAGCAAAGGGCCGCAGATTGTTCTCGGTTTTCAGCATCCCACCGAAAACATTGATTACGCGTTGTATAGCGTAAACCACTCTCATGTGTTCCGTAGCGGGCACCACAGCTTATGGGCGTTATAAAGCCGTCTTTCTGCTCGCTAATGTCATCTAAACTATTCAACTTGAAAAAGGTTTTTCCGAGTTGGTTTCCAGGTCCTGGTAAATATTGAGCCTGCGCAATCGCAGAGAGGCTGAAAAATATAAAAGCTGCTATGGTGGTCAGTTTCATATTGTCATAATTACACGTTCAGGCTGAATGTAAACTGAAATTTACCGCCCTTTGAGTTCATCTAATCAGAAGCTTCTGTGGTGCAGGGGGATCTAATACGCCTTCGTGTTCTCGGCGTCTGTCCCCTCGCTAATATGCTCGCCCAGCGCGTCAGCTATCGTAAACACGTCTTTATCTCCGCGCCCGCACATGTTCATAATAATCAAGCCGTCTTTGCCAAGCTCTTTGGCGAGGTCAACTGTGCGCGGGAGCGCGTGGGAAGGTTCTAGCGCGGGGAGAATGCCTTCAAGGCGCGCGCATTCTTGGAACCAGTGCAGCGCTTCGTCATCTGTCGCGCTCACATATTCCGCGCGGCCAATATCGTGCAGGTATGAATGCTCTGGCCCAATGCCGGGATAGTCCAGCCCCGCCGAGATAGAATGGGCGTCTTTAATTTGGCCATGTTCATCTTGGAGCAAATAAGTACGGTTACCATGGAGCACGCCCGGCGTGCCGCCTGTTAGGCTCGCTGCGTGCAAGCCCGTATCAACGCCGCGCCCCGCCGCTTCGACGCCGATAAGGCGCACAGATGTGTCTGGCACAAATTCATGGAACAAGCCCATTGCATTGGAGCCCCCGCCAATACAGGCGACTACCGCATCAGGGAGGCGGTTTTCAGCTTTGAGGATTTGAGCTTTGGCTTCGCGGCCAATAATGGCTTGAAAATCACGCACCATAGCGGGGTAGGGATGCGGGCCTGCCACCGTGCCAATGCAATAAAATGTATCGCCCACATTGGTCACCCAATCACGCAGAGCATCATTCATCGCGTCTTTAAGCGTGGCTGTGCCGCTATGCACGGCGCGCACTTCGGCGCCCAAAAGACGCATGCGAAAGACATTAGGTTTTTGGCGAACAATATCCGTTGCGCCCATATAGACAATACAGTCCATGCCAAGGCGCGCGGCAACTGTAGCGGTGGCAACTCCGTGCTGGCCTGCGCCTGTCTCGGCAATGATGCGTTTCTTGCCCATACGCTTGGCGAGCAAAAGCTGGCCCATGCAATTATTGATCTTATGCGCGCCTGTGTGGTTAAGCTCGTCGCGCTTGAAATAAATCTTCGCGCTCTGGCCATGTTTTTTGGCAGTTTCTTCCGTCAGGCGCTCGGCATAATAGAGCGGGGAGGGTCGGCCCACATAATAGTTCAGGTAATAATCTAGCTCTTCTTGAAAGCTAGGATCAGCTTTAGCCTCCTCATAAGCTTTTTCTAGCTCTAAGATAGGCGGCATAAGGGTTTCGGCAACATAGCGTCCGCCAAAGCTGCCAAAGCGGCCATTTTCATCTGGCAATGAAATATTATCTTGCTTACCCATTACAGCGTCCTTGTGCAGCCTTTTGAAATTATGCCGAGATGGCGCGCATGAAGCGGGCTATCTTTTCGGCGTCTTTTATCCCTGCTGCGCTCTCAAGGCCAGAGCTTAAGTCTAAAATAGGCGCATTTGTGCGCTCTATCGCCTCGCGCGCATTATCGGGGGTCAGCCCGCCTGCCAGTGCCCATAGCTTTGGCAAGGGCGCGCGGGTTAAGATATCCCAGTCAAATGAGAGGCCATGTCCGCCGCGTATGGTTTCATTTTTTGGAGGCTTGGCATCATATAAAATAAACTCACACACCCCGCTATAGATCTCGCTATGTTTCATATCTTCATCTGAGCTAATAGGGACGGCTTTGATGGTTTTTACGTCATATGTTTTGGCAATGCGCGCTAGCTCGCGCGGCGGTTCATCCCCGTGACATTGAATATAGTCTGGAGCCATATCTGTCATAATGCTGCGCAGTAAATCATCACTAGCGTTGACAGTGACCGCGACGCTGGGCAGGCGGTTTTTATAAGGTTTTGATAAGGCTCCTGCAGCGGCGGGGCTGACATAGCGCGCGGAATTTTTGGCCAAGATGAAGCCTAAAAAACTGGCCCCTAAATCTGCCGCGCAGGCGACATCTTCTGGCCGTGTGAGGCCGCAGATTTTCACCTTTGGAGGCACGTTTATGCGCGTATCATCTATCATGGCTTGCCCTTAGCCTGTCTGCGCGCAAAAAAAAAGCCCATCTGCAATATTGCAAATGGGCTTTTAGATAATGTCTAAGCTTATTTTTTCGCAAGTAGGTCGCGAATTTCAGCAAGAAGAACTTCATTTGCAGGCGGAGCTGCTGGTGCTTCTTCTTCGGCTTTTTGTGCTTTGTTCATGCCTTTAATGATCATGAACATAACGAAAGCGACGATGATGAAAGAGATAAGTGATGATAAGAATGTACCAAAGTCGATGACAACGGCTTCTTTAATAACTTCGTCGCCATTCATGACGGCTTGGCTCATTGTGTATTTTAGGCTTGCTAAATCAATGCCGCCCATGATTGGGCTGATGGCTGGCATAAAGACGCCATCAATAAAAGCTTTAACAACTGTGCCAAATGCTGCGCCGATAACGATACCGACAGCCATGTCGACAAGGTTGCCTTTCATAGCAAATTCTTTAAATTCTGAGATCATTCCCATTTTAGTTTCCCCCTATAGGATTGGTTAACACTCGCCAACTGCCATAGTTTGCGATTCGCGTCAATCGCGCGCAGGAAGCTAATTTAAAAAACAACAGTAAGCTTTGCCCGCCGCTTATGCTTTGCGAGTCGCGTCTATGCGTTCTTTAAGGTCTTTACCTGTGCGGAAAAAGGGCACATATTTTTCGTCAACTTTGACGCTACCGCCAGTGCGAGGATTGCGGCCAATGCGCGGTTTGCGATAGCGCGGGGAAAACGCGCCAAAGCCGCGTAGCTCAACGCGCGCGCCGCTCTCAAGTGTTTGACTGATCGTCTCAAAAACAGTTAAAACCACACGCTCGACTTCCGCGCGCGATAGATGCGGGTTTTCCGACGTCATTTGATCTATGAGTTCCGATTTAAGCATGATTTATTTAAACCTATAAGATGCAGGGGCGTCAAGTCTTATCGCGCTCATATACGCTCATATAGCAGAGCCTAAAACAGCTTTATCCAGTGTTAGGGCCATATTTTGAGCGATCTTTTAATTCGGCTCGCCCTGATAGGCTTAAAAGGTGCATTTTAAAACGGATTTAGATGACGCTTTGGGAGGCAATGTTAAGGCTTCGTTTACGGCCCTTATTTACATCTTCTTAACAGTCCAAGCACGCGATCAAAGCTCTGTGTGAGCTATCGTGCATTCTGTGAGTGTCTTCTGACGTTTCTGGGAGCGTTTCTGAGAATGCAAAATATTGCGGCGCAAATATAAGTGAGTTTGAATGGCCTATAGCGATCCTGATATTTATGCCAACCCGCCAGCAAGGCCTGCGGCTAAAAAAAGCCGTCTGCGTCAGGTTGCTCAGGCTCCTAATGAGGCCGCTTACGGGGTGCAAGATCAGGCCCGCGCCATGATGGCGGAAATTAACCACACACCTGTTTCCGCTTTGCGCCGCGCGATTTTTGGTTTGTTGCGCTTGGGACTGGGCGCGTTTTTATTCTTGTCAGCCATTAGCTATAGCGCGCTGGATACAACACGCGATACGGCAGGCTCGGCGGATACACATAATTTTTTAGGCGGGCCGGGGGCGGCTCTGTCTAATATTAATTTGCAGTTTCTAGGCTGGGCCATCGTGCCATTATCTTTGATGATTATGTTTTCGGGCGCGCGGATGATCTTTTTCCCTAAGAAAGTAAACTTAGCCTTTTCCTCGCATATGCGCGGCGCGCGCGCATTGACGCTATTTATAGCGAGCACATTTTTCATGTGTTTGTTTTTAGCCGCCGCGCCTGTACCGCAGAGCTGGCCTATGGCGACAGGGCTGGGCGGTTATGTAGGCGATATGCTATTCACCCCATTGCAGAGCTTTTTGGGCATGATGAATGTACCCTTTTCTGGGGCTGTTATTGGGCTATTAGCTTTTGCTATAGGCGGATTATGTCTGGGCCGATTTTTCGGCTTTGTCACGCGCGACGCTTTGCTCATTGCTGATGCGGCGGGTTTGATTTGGGCGACATGGCGCGTCTATTTTGACCGCGTTGTCGGATCGGTCAGTAAATGGCTGTCGGCTAAGCTTGGCAAAGCTTATAATGATGAGGGCGCGCCTGTGCGCGCTTGGGTTGAAACGCCGGTAGACGCCGCGCAGCAGCCAACCATGATGGAACCTGATAGCTATGCGGCCAGCCACTCAGAAATGGATGCACCGCAGCAGGCTTATGCGCCTATTCAAGAAGTTAAAATATCTACGCCGAAAGCTAAGCGTAAGGTCGCTGCTAAAGCTCCGCCTAAAACTAAGTCTAAAACTAAAGTTGGTGCGCCGCGCTTTAATTTTCCTAAAAACGGCAAATTTATATTGCCCGGTATCGATCTATTAAAAACACCGCCTATGCGCCGCATGATCGCCGATGAAGGTCAGTTACGTAAAAATGCAGAGCTTCTGGCCGAAACCTTGTCTGACTTTGGCGTTAAAGGACAAATTGGCCAAGTCAGTCCTGGCCCTGTGGTGACGCTTTATGAATTTGAGCCTGCGCCCGGTGTTAAAAGCTCGCGCGTGATTAATCTGTCTGATGATATTGCCCGCTCTATGGCGGCAGAGAGCGCGCGTGTGGCCGTTGTGCCGGGGCGCAATGCCATTGGTATTGAACTGCCAAATCGCCGCCGCGAGACGGTTTATCTACGCGATATGCTTAACTCACGCACCTTTAAAGAAAGCGAAGCTGCCTTGCCTATGGCAATGGGTGAGGATATTGGCGGACAGCCCTTTATTGCTGATTTGTCAAAAATGCCACATTTATTGGTGGCGGGTACGACAGGCTCAGGTAAGTCGGTTGGTGTGAACGCGATGATTTTATCGCTCATGTACACTTTGCCGCCAGAGCAATGTAAATTCATCATGATTGACCCGAAAATGCTCGAGCTTTCCGTATATGACGGCGCGCCGCATTTGCTGGCCCCTGTTGTGACCGAGCCTAAAAAGGCTGTGGTTGCGCTTAAATGGACGGTGCGGGAGATGGAAGACCGTTATCGCAAAATGTCCAAAATGGGCGTGCGGAATATGGCGGGCTATAATGAGAAAGTTGCTGAGGCGGCGCGCACGGGCGAAGTAATGACCCGCACGGTTATGACGGGGTATGATAAAGAAACGGGCGAGCCGATCTATGAGACCGAAGAGCTAAATTTTGAGCTTATGCCATTTATCGTTGTTGTCATTGATGAGATGGCTGATTTGATGATGGTGGCGGGCAAAGATATTGAAGGCACGGTGCAACGCCTTGCGCAAATGGCGCGCGCGGCAGGCATTCATATGATCATGGCCACGCAGCGTCCATCTGTTGATGTTATTACGGGCACGATTAAAGCTAATTTCCCAACCCGCGTGGCGTTCCGTGTTGGCTCTAAAATTGATAGCCGAACCATTTTAGGCGAGCAGGGCGCAGAGCAGTTGCTGGGCAATGGGGATATGTTATTTATGGGCACAGGTAAGCCGCGCCGTTTGCATGGCCCATTTGTCTCAGATGGTGAGGTCGAGCAAATCGCCGCCTTTGTCAAAGCCCAAGGCTCCCCGTCCTATCTGGAAGATATTACAATAGACCGCGAAGCGGAAGAAGAGCTGGCTAAGGCAGCGGAGAATGAGGGCGCGGAAACCTCGCTCTTTGATAAGGCTGTGGCGATTGTCGCCGCTGACCGTAAGGCGTCAACGAGCTATATTCAGCGCCGTCTGGGCATTGGCTATAACCGCGCGGCAAATCTGATTGAAGATATGGAACGCCAAGGCATGATCGGCCCGTCAGGGGCTGGCGGTAAGCGCGAAATATTCTTACCTGAAGCTTCAGGGTTTTGATGGGCAGCATAGTGTAAAGCTAAGCCCCAGCACGGTTCCAATAATTGCGCCATAGAGATGGGTTTGCGTTATAACAGGGCCGCCTGATGCGGCCTCAGTGAGCGGGACAGATCCGATGATTTGCTCATAAGCTATCTTCGCCCATAGGCCGAGCAGCATAATGACATCTTCTATTGGCAGAGCCTCTGGCAGAGACTCATTTATATTCTTATTCTTATTTTTAGCTCTGCCTATCCAGATAAGTAAATTATGGGTCAGCGCGGCGGCAAGCAGGCCGTGCAGCGTTCCTGAAAGCCCCACCATATGCGCGACATGCGGGTTTAGATAATAAAGCCCTGCGCTAATTCCAGCCCCGCAAAGCAAGGTCAGTACGGCCCATCGCTGCGCGCTAAAGCTATTGGCATATATCGCCCAAACGCCGAGCAACCCCGCGAGGTTTAGCCATAAATGCGGCCAGCCTAAATGCGTAAAATGCCCTGTTAGAGCGCGGTAATATTGCCTGCTTTGCAGAAGATTATTTTCATAACGGAGCGCATGACGCCCTGTCTCCCCGCTCACCGTAATAAGCAAGCAGACCAGACTAAGCGCTGCTGCAAATTGCCATTGAGGGCGGCGCGCATAAGGGCTTAAAACCTGAAAAAGACGGCTTTGAAAAATCATAGCTGCCTTTAACAGAGATTTACGCGATAAGCGATAGGACACAAAAAAGCCCGCCGCTTTTTCAAGCGGCGGGCTTAATATTTAAGGCTTAAAAGCTAAGCAGCTAGATTACTCATCACCGCTCTCCAGATTACTCATCACCACTTTTAAGAGCCGCGCCAAGAATATCGCCAAGAGAGGCGCCAGCATCAGTTGAGCCATATTGATCAACCGCTTCTTTTTCTTCCGCGATTTCAAGCGATTTAATAGAGAGCGTCACATTGCGAGTCTTGTTGTCGACTTTAACGATCATGGCGTCGATTTTATCGCCGACATTAAATCGCTCTGGACGCTGTTCGCTCCGCTCGCGAGACAGATCAGATTTGCGAATAAAGGCTGTTGTTTCTTCGCCCTCTTCGCCAAATTTGACTTCCAAACCACCTGTTGTGACTTCTGTAACTGTGCAAGTCTTAGTCTGGCCACGGCTTGTGCCGCCCGGCGCTGCGCCGCTATCTTTGACAAGCTGTTTAATACCAAGGCTAATGCGCTCTTTGGTCGTATCAACTTCCAAAATTTTCGCTTCGACAACATCGCCCTTAGAATATGTCGCCAGAGCGTCTTCGCCAGAAATGTCCCAAGACAGATCAGACAAATGAGCCATGCCGTCAATATCGCCGTCAAGGCCGATGAAGAGACCAAATTCCGTGATAGAGCGAACTTCGCCTTTGACAATTGTTCCCGGAGGGAATGTTTTGGCAAAGCTATCCCAAGGATTATCTTGAACCTGTTTAATGCCAAGGCTGATGCGGCGCTTCTCGCTATCCACTTCTAGAACCATGACTTCAATTTCTTGAGACGTTGAGACGATCTTGCCCGGGTGGACATTTTTCTTAGTCCAGCTCATTTCGCTAACATGGACAAGGCCTTCAACGCCTTCTTGTAGCTCGATAAATGCGCCGTAATCAGCAATATTTGTCACTGTACCTGTGAGGCGAGAGCCAACAGGATATTTAGCGGCAACCGCATCCCATGGATCTTCCATAAGCTGTTTCATGCCAAGGCTGATGCGCTGTGTTTCTGGATTGATACGAACGATCTTCACTTTCACTGTATCGCCAACGGCTAAAACTTGTGAAGGGTGAGAGACGCGGCGCCATGACATGTCAGTGACATGCAATAGGCCATCAATACCGCCTAGATCAACGAAAGCGCCGTAATCCGTGATATTTTTGACAATACCTTCGCGTGTTTCGCCTTCAGTTAGCTGACCAACAAGCTCAGCACGCTGCTCGGCGCGGCTCTCTTCGAGGACAGCGCGGCGCGAGACAACAATATTGCCGCGCGGACGGTCCATTTTCAAGATCATGAAAGGCTGCTCTTGGTTCATAAGCGGGCCAATATCGCGCACAGGGCGGATGTCCACTTGTGAGCCTGGCAAGAAGGCGTTGACGCCGCCAAGATCGACATTAAAGCCGCCTTTGACACGGCCAACAATTGCGCCCGTAACCGGCTCTTCGGCTTCGAACACTTTTTCCATTTTGATCCAAGATTCTTCGCGGCGCGCTTTGTCGCGCGATAGAATCGCATTGCCAAGTGCGTTTTCAATACGCTCTAGGAAAATATCAACGTCGTCGCCAGCTTTGACAGTAATGCCTTCACCGGGGACATAAAATTCACGTAGGTCAACGCGGCCTTCTGTTTTTAGGCCGACATCAATAATAGCAACATCTTTTTCGATGGCTGTAACTCTGCCTTTGACAACACTACCTTCACGCATAGCATTGGTTTCAAAGGAGGCTTCTAGCATAGACGCAAAATCGTCCATAGTAGGATTAAGAGCAGTGCTCATAGGGATAACTCCGATATATAATTTTCAGGCCGACAGGTTGGTTCCTGCGGTCTGGCCCCGCCAATCGGGGCCTCTTCATTCATTTAAGGGGGACTCTTAATGGCCATTGTCTTAAGATTTTAGCAGGGCTTAGCCCTTTTGCGCCAAAACTGCCTCTATGAGAGTCATAGCTGCACTGAACGCCGCGTCTATAGACAAATCTGTCGTATCTAGCAAGTGCGCATCTGTGGCTATTTTGAGCGGAGCTTGCGCGCGGTTTTGGTCGCGCTCATCACGTTCGGTTAGCTGGGCGAGCACGGCGTCATATGTTGTGTCCTCGCCATAGCCCGATAGTTCGGCAAAGCGGCGCTCAGCGCGCACTGTGCGCTCTGCATCGACATAGAGCTTTATATCTGCACCCGGGCAGATCACCGTGCCAATATCGCGCCCATCTAGAACCGCGCCGCCGTCTTGCGCGGCAAAGTCTTTTTGAAAGGTCAAAAGCGCGGCGCGAACGGCAGGGTGAACGGCCACTTTGGAGGCCGCTGCGCCTATATCGCCAGATTTTAAAGCAGGATTGCTCAATAGCTTTGGGCCAATATCTTTTGCTAACGCTGCCAGCGCCTCACCCGCATCAAGGCTATGCTCTGTTTGAAGCGCCTTATAGGCGACGGCGCGGTAGAGCTTGCCCGTATCCAGATAAGGCAGGCCATAATGCGCGCCTAGCTTTTTACCAAGCGTGCCTTTGCCCGATGCAAATGTGCCATCTATGGCGATAATCATATTATATGTCCCATCGTCTATAATTTCGCTATATGCTGGCTATGCTTCTGCCATTTCTATTTTTGCCCCAAGCGCGCTCATAAGCTCAAAAAAGCTTGGAAAGCTTGTGGCGATCATGCTGGCATCATCAATGCTCATGGGCTGTTGGGTGGCAAGGCCGAGCACAAGCGCGCTCATGGCGATGCGGTGATCATGATGAGTAATGACATGCCCGCCGCCGTTCTGGCTCGGCGCGCCTGTCACGCTCATAGAGCTTTGTGTTTCAGATACATCAATGCCCGCTGATTTGAGCAGCGCGACTGTAGCGGCAATGCGGTCACTCTCTTTCACGCGAAGCTCTTCAATGCCGTCCATAATTGTCGTGCCAGTGGCAAAGGCGGCAGCAATCGTCAATATCGGATATTCATCAATCATTGAGGCGGCGCGCGCGGGCGGCACGACAATGGCGCGTAATTTGGAATATTTCACATGAATGTCAGCAATAACCTCGCCGCCGCTTTTGCGAAAATTATCAGCCCTCAAATAAGCGCCCATTTCGGTAAGCGTATCGAGCAAGCCCGTGCGGGTTGGATTCATCATTACATTTTCAATGATAATATCTGAGCCGGGCACAATCAGGGCGGCGATAATTGCAAAGGCGGCCGAAGATGGATCGCCCGGCACATTCACATTTGTCGCTGTTAATGTGGCAGGCCCTGTAATGCGGATGATCTGTCCTTTATCGCGCGCAAAGCTCTCAACAGGACAGCCAAAAGCGCGCAGCATATTTTCCGTATGATCGCGGGTCAGATGGGCTTCGTGAATTTCTGTGGTTCCTGTTGCGCCAAGGCCAGCTAATAAAAGACAGGATTTGACCTGCGCGCTAGCTTGGGGCGGGGCATAATTGATTGCGGTTAAATCCTGCGGCGCGGTGAGCGTCATAGGCAATTTATCGCCATCCGTGCCTTGGCTGGTCACGCCCATTTGCGCCAAAGGATTTGTGACACGGCCCATAGGGCGCGACGATAAACTTGTGTCGCCAATATAGGTCACGGTGATGGGATAAGCACTGGCCGCGCCCATAATTAAGCGCACGCCCGTTCCTGCATTGCCGCAATCAACAGGGGCGTCTGGTTCTTGCCAGCCTTTTGTCCCGCAGCCAATCACCGTCCATGTGCCATCATCGCTGCGCGTGAGCGTGGCGCCAAAACTGCGCATGGCCTGCGCGGTGCTTAAAATGTCAGCGCCCTCTAAAAGCCCTGTTATGTGCGTGCGCCCTTGCGCCAGCGCGCCGAAAATCAAACTGCGATGTGAGATAGACTTATCACCGGGGGCGCGAGCTGTGCCTGTTAAGGCGGCAGATTTATCGGCACGCGCGCCAATCGTAATATTTGTGTCTTTATCTGTCTTTGGAGCTGTATTTTTTTGCATGTTTTCTGGGATGGATTTCTGTTTCACATTAATTGTCAGTTGACTTGAAATATTCACGCGCTAATCAAGCGCTAATAAGTCAGGCAGGTTTGTACACGAGCCCGCCAAATTGGCAAGCGACCCAAGCGTAATTTAAAAACGCAGATGAAAGAGGATTAAACGTGGCAAAAGTTGATATTGGCGAAAAGCGGACTTGCCCTGAATGTGAAGTCAAATTTTATGATTTGACCCGCAACCCTGCAACATGTCCTAAATGCGGCCATAGCTATGACCCAATGCTCGTGGCGGCGACAATTCCTGCGGCGATGCACACAATGGATGATGAGGAGGCGTCTGGCGACGCGAAGGGCAAGAGCGAGGCCGATGAAGAAGATGGTGAAGCCGAAGTTGAAGATGAGGCGCGCGAGCTAGAGCTTGACGGCGATGATGCCTCTCTTATGGCGGGCGCCTCTGATGACGATGATGAAGGCAAGGCGGGGAGCAACCCCGATCTTGACGGCTTCTCAACTGATGATGAGCAAGAAGAAGACGCTGATGCGGCCCTAGTCAAAGATGATGATAGTTTGCCGCCTGTCGCAGATGAAGACGATGATGATGACGGCGAAGAGGTCACTCTTTAATTGCAAATTTTCACGCTTAATTTTGGCACTGAATTTTAGCACTGAATTTTCACGTAAATATTGAAAGTTCAGGCTTGCACGGCAAGCACGGCGCGCCTAAAAGGCACGCCATATATGTAAGGCCTTCGCCTTATACACCTTTAGGGGCCTTAGCTCAGCTGGTAGAGCGCTTGCATGGCATGCAAGAGGTCAGGGGTTCGACTCCCCTAGGCTCCACCAA
>JALZUP010000057.1 GCA_023301505.1 Robiginitomaculum sp. | reverse complement strand
CGCCCAATACTGTTGAAAAACTCCTAGTCAAAAGCGCCTGTTTCTGATTCACTCATTTCATCGAAGGATGCGAGGAGATTGGCCATGATGGGACAGTTGGACGGCGGAACATCAAAGCTGTTTTACGAGTTCTCTCTGGAAGAGATGGTTCCACAAGACCACTTGCTGCGTAAGATTGATCGATTTCTAGACTTTGATGATCTGCGCTCACATTTGAAGCCATTTTATAGCCATACAGGCCGCCCATCGATTGATCCCGAGCTGATGTGCCGAATGTTGATTGTAGGTTACTGTTTTGGGATCCGTTCCGAAAGGCGGCTTTGCGATGAAGTTCATCTCAATTTAGCTTACCGTTGGTTTTGCCAATTGGGTATTGAGGATAACATTCCGAACCATTCAACATTTTCCAAAGCGCGGCATGGGCGGTTCCGTGAAAGTGATTTGTTCCGTAAGCTGTTCGAGCAAGTTGTTGTGCGCTGTATGCGTGAAGGCCTTGTCAAAGGTGAAGGCTTTGCCGTTGATGCGAGCTTGATGAGAGCCAATGCAAGTGAGGCTCGTGCCGTAGATAGAGGTGATACTGTCGATTGGTCTGACCCGACTATCGCGTCTCGCCCCGTTTCTGAATATCTTGATGCCATTGACCAAGATGGTGCCCCGCGTAAAAAGATATCTCTAACTGACCCATCCGCACGCTGGACGGCGGCTGTGGGCGGACGCGCACGGTTTACATGGTCTACTAACTATCTGCTTGATATAGAAACGTCGGTTATCGTCGATGTTGAAGCGACACCCGCTTACCGCGTCAGCGAGGTCAATGCGGCGCGGACTATGATCAATCGTACGGAAGAACGGTTTGGCTTGAAGCCGAAAAGACTCTTGGGCGATACGGCTTATGGCAGCGCTGATATTTTGGGTTGGTTGGTGGATGAGAAAGATATCGAGCCGCACGTTGCGCTTTGGGAGAAATATGTTCGTGATACGGGTGCTTACCCTCGTAGCGAATTTATCTATGACAAGGCGTCCGACAGCTATAGTTGTCCCGGGGGAAAAGAGCTGAAACAGTTCTGGCGTAAGTATAAAACCCCGCGTTCTGGTATCACCAAAGCGAACACACGCATATATCGATCAAGAAATACGGACTGCGCGGCTTGCGCCCTGAAAGATAAATGTTGTCCCGACACACCTGTACGTAAGATGACGCGGTCTGTCTTTGAGCATGCACGAGATGTCGTCAGGCGCCTGAGGGACACGCCCGAATATGAACAATCAAAACGTGACAGAAAGAAAGTCGAGATGGCCTTTGCACATTTGAAACGGGTGCTTGGCTTCCGACGTCTCAGGCTCCGAGGTCCAACAGGAGCCCAAGATGAGTTTCTTTTAGCCGCCACCGTTCAAAACTTACGAAAACTAACTCGATATGCCTAAAGACACTTAAACCGACCGCCGATGAGAACCGCTTGAACACAAAAACAGAAAAATAACGGCATAGATGCCGTGACCCACAATGACGGCTCCACTCACAGAGCCATGCAAACAGAATAGTTCAAGAGTTTTTCAACAGTATTGGGCGTTCTAAGCCTCTCGACCGTAAACACTACCAGCGGCTTAGATGAGGCGATTTTAAGCCGCTCAATTTCTGTAAATTTTAGCCTGAAATCCAATTACTTTTAATTGGAAGCGACGAGTGATGATTTTCTGAACAAGGATGGGGAAGTACGCACTTCGCTAATGAACGCACGGCGAAACGAACCTGTTGAACCGTAACCACAAGCTTCTGCGACCGTATCCACAGACAAGTCCGTTTCAGTAAGAAGGGTTTTTGCTCGATCAATTCTTTGAAGCGTCATCCATTGTCCGTAGGTCATACCCGTTACTTGTTTGAAATGCCGAAGGAAGGTTCGAGCGCTCATATTGGATTTCTGAGCGACATCTTCGATGGTGTAGCGAGTTGCAAGATTAAGCCGTAGCCAATCTAAAAGCGACGCAAGCTGGCTATGCTTATCTTGAGGTAGAATTGCGCGGTCAATGTTTTGGGTTTGGGCTCCCGGCCTTACCGGTGCAACAACTAGCCTTTTTGCCACAACGTTAGCAATGGCATGGCCATAATCCTCTTGAACAACGTGTAGACACAGATCAATTCCGGCTGCGCTCCCAGCCGATGTATATAGGCGATTATCCGCGCAATAAAGCGGCGCTGTTTCCAATCGAACGTCTGGATATGCGCCAATAAAGGTCTCAACAAATTGCCAATGTGTCGTCGCGCGCTTGCCGCTCAAAAGTCCAGCCGCCGCCAGAACAAAAGCACCCCCACAGATGCCTACAATCCGAGCCCCGTTATTATATGAGGCTGTCAGTTGGGTTTTTAGACTTGGAGGGATTGAGGTGTAAGGTGTACGCCAGCCAGGAATCACGATGATATCTGCTTCTACTAATGCCTCAAGCCCGCGTTCAACTTTTAGGGACATTCCACCCGTGCCGGTAATCTCCCGGCCGTCAACTGAGCACAGTGAGAATTGGTACCAGTCGTCCCCAAACTCAGGCCGAGTTAACCCAAAGACCTCTGTGACAATACCGAATTCAAACATGGACAATCGATCATAGACCAAGGCTACGACCTTCGGCCCTCGCAACATTTGCTCCTCATTACCTGACATAAATATCCATATTTTGCCCATTATGGCACTATATGACCTTTATTTGTCAATGTAAAACCTGTTCCAAGTCAGAAAATTAGTGTGTTCTTTGGTTTCATTCGAAAGTGGTGGAGACTGATGTGACCAAATGCTCTGAAGACGATGTTTTTGAAGTCGCCTACAAGGCGAGTCGCGCTTATCAAGCGGCCCTCGATGACCGTAATGTTATGCCTAGCGCAGAGGCTATTCGGGCATTGCGCGCGTTACATGAAGATATGCCTCAGGCTGGAACGGTTGATGTTGCAGTCATAAATGAACTTCATAAAGTTGGGAGCCAAGCTACAGTTGCAACAACGGGGGGAAGGTTTTTTGGATTTGTTGTTGGAGGCGCATTACCTGTAGCCGTTGCTTCAAGTTGGTTGGCATCTACGTGGGATCAGAATGCCGGAAGCTGGCTATTGTCTCCCGTGTCTGGAGAATTGGAAAACATAGCAGGCAAATGGATGCTTGACCTCCTTGGCCTCCCCAAAGACGCAGCCTTTGGCTTTGTGACCGGCGCTACGATGGCAACATTCTCGTCTATCGCAGCGGCCAGGTCCAGCCTGCTGAGGCGGCAAGGTTACGATGTGAAAGCAAAGGGACTTGCCGGAGCTCCCTCTTTACGGGTGGTCATGAGCGAAGAAATACACCCTACGAATGTAGCCGCTCTCGGATATGCGGGCATAGGAACAGATCAAATCGAAAGCTGCCCAGTTGACGACCAAGGACGTATCTTACCCGATCAGATGCCTCAACTCGACGCCAACACACTTATTATGTTGCAAGCTGGCAATATAAACTCTGGCTCATTTGACGATTTTCGATCAATTTGTATGAAAGCAAAGAAAGCAGGAGCATGGGTGCATATTGACGGGGCGTTTGGGCTATGGGCACGCGTCGGCCTCACCACATCTCATTTAACAGACGGTATAGAACTCGCTGACTCTTGGGCTGTAGATGGGCATAAATGGCTAAACCTCACGCATGATTCAGCTATATATTTTTGCAGGGACACAGAAGCCGTGAATGATGTTTTCGGCGTGGACGCAACATATTTGATGAAAGACGAAAACCGGCAGCCTAATCACTTTACACCAGAGCTCAGCCGCAGAGCTCGTGGGATTGAATTTTGGGCGGCGCTAAAATCTCTGGGTAGAACAGGTGTGGAGTCTATCATTGATAGGTCATGCGCACATGCTCGGAGGTTTGCTGATGGCTTACAGCTTGCCGGCTACATTGTGTTAAATGATGTTGTACTTAATCAAGTTGTTTTTGTTGCAGATAATGAGGAGCAAACAAGAAAGGCGTTGAAGCTTATTCAAGACTCTGGCCGAGTATGGTTAGGTCCAACAACGTGGAAAGGTCAATATGCGATGCGTATTAGCGTGTCTTCCGCAGCTACAACGTCACAAGACATAGAAGAAAGTCTACAAATCATGTCAAATGCACTATCGACCATTAGGGCTTTGTCACGTTAACTGTGTCGAATGAGTTCTTCCGCATTCTGCATTCTTACGAGCACAATGATGCCGTCGCTAAGTTCCATTCTAAGTTTGCTTGA
>JALZUP010000056.1 GCA_023301505.1 Robiginitomaculum sp. | reverse complement strand
CGAAGACGCACAGAATAAATATACAGCGTAAATGTACAGAGTGAACGATCCGGGGGGAACGTGAGTATAATTGAAAATGAAGGTGGTCTGGACGCTGTTCTGGACGTGGCTGCTGAAGCTGTTTCGGGTAGGGCTTCAGATATTGTGTCTGACGATGTTGCGCAGCTTGCTGCGGGGGGAGACGAGAAGCCAGCGCCTAAAACTGGCGTTCAAGTTATCGTGCGCGCCGCCCGAATTTTGCGCTCTCTTGAAGATCAGCCTCAGGGGTTAAGTCTTGGCGATATTGCTGCGCGTGTAGATTTGCCGCGCTCCACGGTGCAGCGCATTGTTACCTCTTTGGCGGAGGAGCAGTTTTTGATCGCCGCCACGCCAAAGTCACGGGTAAAATTGGGGCCAGCCTTGATTAGGCTCGCTCGCGCCACAAATAATGAAATTGACCAGATCGCGCATCCCTTTATGGCGGGGCTGTGCCGAGAACTTAATGAGACTATTGATTTGTCCGTTATTCAGGGGCGCAGTGCTGTCTTTGTTGACCAGCTTGTCGGCTCTCATCGCTTGCGCGCGGTTTCGGCGATTGGCGAGCAATTCCCGCTTCACTCTACGGCCTGCGGCAAGGCGCTCCTATCGACGCTTGATGAAGACAAGCTGGAGCAATATTTATCGCAAGGTCTGGCCGCTTATACGGAGCACACTATTACGGATAAGGCTGTCCTTGAGGCGCAAATTGAAGAGGCGCGTGCGCGCGGCTATACTGAGGACCGCGAAGAATATACAGAAGGGGTGTGCGCTATTGGCGTCTCATTTGTTGACCCGCTCGGGCGGCCATTTGCGATTTCTATTCCTGTGCCAACACATCGCTATGATCGCAATAAGGCGCGTTTTGAAGCGGCTTTGCTTAATTGCCGTGACAAGATTGTCGAAACACTTGGAAATACGATTTAACGGTGTTTAGGAGTAATTTAGGGGGTGAGAGCGGGTTTAGGCGCTCTGCTTTCGTGTTTTGTGTCGGCCAAACTCCACTTATGGATGCGGCACGGTGTCCCTGTTGAATTTTTCTATCAGTTTTAACAATCGCTGTGTTGACATTTGTGGGCGTCTCTTTACTCTAATTTGATACATAATAACTGCATTGCGGTACACAATGACCACATTGGTGCCTTGAATAATGCCTAACATTTGGGGAAGTACATTGACCAATCAATTAACACGCCGTTTTTACAAAGCAATTCTTATATCTGTTCCGCTTATGGGGAGCTTAGCTCTTATGGGCTGCGAAATAACTCCAGAAGATCCTGTCTTAAATGGCGCGACAGCAGCTCCTGCTGATGCAGGCGGCATGGGCATGGGTGGCGGCGACATGGGCGGCGGCATGGGTGACATGGGCGCAGGCGGCATGGGTGACATGGCCGGCGGTGACATGGCCGCAGGTGGCATGGGTGACATGGCCGCAGGTGGCATGGGTGACATGGCCGGCGGTGACATGGCCGCAGGTGGCATGGGTATGGGTGAGTAAGCTATATGCTTTGGCGTGAATACGCCGACAACCTGTAAGGTAATTATATATTATAAGGTAGCGGGCGCAGGCCTGCGGGTTAACCACAAGGGTAATTTATGACCGATGAAACTAATGACGAAGCGGTGGAACTAGCCAAGCAAAGTGATGCCGCTATTGAACCAGCGGATGGCTCTGATGGCTCCGAGGGTGGTCTTTCACGACGCGATGTTGTTACAATTGGCGCAATTACGGCGGGCACATTGGCTGTCCCCTTTGCACTTAACGAAATCGGTGACAAGCCGTTAACACAAAGGCCTAATGACGAATATTCTGCTGATATTGTTATTATAGGCACGGGCTTTGCTGGTATCTTTGCGGCTGTTGAGGCGCATAAGGCTGGTAAAAGCGTTGTGATGGTTGATAAAGGGGCTGTAGGCTGGTCAGGCCTATCGCCTTGGGCGTCCGATAGCCGTCCTTATGATGTTGAGCTTTATGGCCCTGAGGGCAGTGAAGGCTGGGAAGAATGGGTTCTTAATACATCCAAGAACACAGAATATGTGAATGACCGTAAATGGCTCGATATCTTCATGAAGGAATCGATGAACATATTTTTCCAGCTGCGCGCTATGGGGACGCATGATTGCCGTCCATTTGAACGCTCTAAGGTCTGGGGCAAACTTTTGCAGGATATGAATATCCCTGTGATTGAGCGCACCATGGTCACAAGCTTTCTAAAAGATGCAAAAGGCGCGGTTAAAGGCTGCCTTGGTTTTACATTTGATGATTCCGAGCATGAACCTAAAGCCGTCGTGTTTAAGGGTAAGGCCGTTATTATGTGTACGGGCGCGGGCGCTTATAAAAGCCCGGGTTTCCCCAATTGGGGCCTGACATTTGATGGCGATGCCATGGCTTATGATGTTGGCGCGATGATTACCGGTAAAGAATATCACGATACCCATTCCACATTCGCAAATTATCCAGCCGCCTCTTATGATGGTTGGGTTTGGGCTCAGACTGTTACGGGCGCCTATCTGATGGTTGGCCCACCTGACCCTGTTTCTGGTGGTTTGACGATTAACTCTGCCGTGCGCGTCTCAACGGGCGGTGTTGGCCGCGAAGTTGGCGGTGGCCCCGGCGGAGAATCTGCAAGTGAGTTTGTTGCGGAAAACCCTGAGCGCGTGCGTAACCGCGCCCGTTATGCGGGTAAGGGTATTTTGAATTTACCAGATCTAACGATTGACTGGGGCGGGCCGCCCGAAGGTGCTAATAACCCAGCTTTGGGCTTCCGTGTTGGCGGCGCGACTGCAGGTATGGGCGTTCACAAAGGTGAGGGTGTTTGGAACTCTGATTATAGCTGTAAGGCTGACGGCGTTGAAGGTCTTTGGGCCGCGGGTGATGCATTAGGATCACAGCTTTGCGGATCATCTTATCCGGGACGTGGTTTCTCATCTTATGGGTCGGCTATTCAGGGCCAAATGGCGGCACGCGATTGTGCCGCTTGGGTTGATAGCCAGCCAGAGCCTGTTCTTGATCCTGCCTATCTGAGCGAGAAAATCGAACAGATGTGGGCCCCGCGCGAAGTGGCTCGCGGCTTTAGTCCAGATTGGGTGACGTCAACTCTACAAAATCTGATGACGCCTTATCACATCCTATATGTGAAAGAACATAAACGCCTTGAGGGCGCCTTGGCGTCGATTGAATATATGCGCAAAGAAATGGTGCCGCGTATGATTGCCCGTGATGGTCATGAGTTACGCCTTGCCCATGAAACGGCTAATATGCTGCTCAATGCTGAAATGAAGCTTCGTGCTGGTCTGTATCGTACAGAGAGTCGCGGTACACATTTCCGCGAAGATTTCCCTGCGCGTGATGATGAAAATTGGCTCGTCTGGATTATGCTGAAAAAAGGCGAAAATGGCGAGATGACACTCTCTAAAGTGCCTGTTCCGCCTGAATGGGGACCAGATCCAAGTGAGAGTTACCGTGAGCAATATCCGCGCGCTTATCCGGGTGAAGACGCCTATTTGGCTAGAAAAGCGTAAGGAGAGAGACTATGCCTGTATCAAAAATTCACGGCTGTATTGGCTGTACTAATTGCGTTAGCGCCTGTCCAACAGATGTTTTGCGCATGGACCCTAAATCAGGACAAGCCTATATCGCCTATGTCGATGCTTGCCAGATTTGCCATCTTTGCCGTCTAAGCTGCCCAGTTGATGCCATTACGTTGACGCCTGATCGTCATCTAAAGCCAACCGTATCTTGGGCCTAATCTGAACACTCAAAAAAAGCGTCACCCTCTATTGGGGTGACGTTATAACAAATTTGGGGAAAGACTTTATAATGAATACATCTACATCATTGCTTCCGCCGAGTCGGAAGCCACCGCTGACATTCGGGCAACTGATGATTTTCTACATCATCATTGCATCGATTCCTTTCATCTATTCTGTGACGCAAGGATTAGAAAATCGCGGTATTTATGAGACTATTTTAGTCTATTTGAACATTTCGGTTTTTGCGGCGCTTTTGGCGCAATATCCGCTGGCGGGCCGTATTAATGCGGTCACTCAGGTGACGGGACTTGATAATGGGATGCATCTTCACCGCAAAGCGGGAGAGTGGATTGCGATTTATTTCTTCATACATCCTTTCTTGATTATTTTGCCGAGAATTTGGAATTCTCCTATGCGTTGGAAGGGTGACCTTTGGGACAGCTTTATCGCATCTGAGAGCTCAACGGGCGTTTATGCATGGATCGTCATGGCGATTTGGGTGTTGATGTCGGTTTATCGGACTAAGCTTAAAATCAGCTATGAAGCGTGGCGCATTAGTCATGGTATTGGTCTTGTCGGTGTTGCGATTTTGGGCACACATCACGCCATTACGGTGGGACGTCATGGACGCTATGAGGCGTGGTTTGATATTATGTGGGCGGTGCTTTGCACGATTGCGGTTGCCATTGTGTGTTACACATATTTCGTCCGTCCAGCTCTGCAAAAGAAACAACCCTTCAAATTGGTTTCGAGCAAAAAGATTGCTGATAATGACTGGGAAGTGACGATTGAAAAAGATGGTGACTTTGACTTTAATTTCGATGCGGGTCAGTTCCTGTGGTTGAACACAAGTGGTAATGCATATGACCGTTCAGAGCATCCGTTCTCGATTGCGTCTAGCCCAACATCTTTGCCGCAAATTTCTTTCATTATTCGCGAGCTTGGTGACTTCACCTCTAACCTTGATAAGCTAAAGCCGGGACAACGTGTCTATGTTGATGGACCGCATGGCGTATTTACGCTTAATGGACGTCAAGCCTCGGGTATTGCTTTGATTGCTGGCGGCGCTGGCATTGGTCCGAATTTGGGTATTTTGCGTCAAATACGCGATTTGGGCGAAAGCCGTCCAGTACGTATGGTTTACGGCAATCGCCGTATGAGCCAGATGTGTAATCAAGATGAAATCAAAGCGATTGAAAAAGACTTGCCTGATTTCAAACAGCACTTGGCTCTTGAAACGCCAGAACCTGGTGTTGATGCCCATATTGGTTATTTGGATAAAGAGTTTTTGGGGAGCCTGTTTGACGAAGAAAAGCGCAATGGCTGGATCTTCTATATTTGTGGTCCTCCGATAATGGTTGACGCTGTGACCGAGCATTTACGGGCACTCAAAGTTCCAGAAAAACAAATCTTGTTTGAGCAACTCTCTTTTGATTAGATCAATCATACAGATTAAAATTTTAAAGCCCTCAATTTGATTGAGGGCTTTTTTTATCTCACATTGTCTTGATTTGCTTAACTTTATTCTTGCTTGCATAAAGATATGAAACCTTCAAATAATAAAGATTATAAATCTAGGACTTAATAATACAGGGGATGTCGTATGACATTTGATACACGTTTAAAAATTGCCCTTCTTGCAATGCGCATTGGGGTCTTCATTGTTTTCTTAATGTGGGGGTTAGATAAATTTCTAAATCCAGGACATAATTCGGGAATGATTGGGCATTATTATCCCGGAGCAATTGCAGGAATTATGCAATCCACATTACCTTTATTGGGGGCGTTGCAGCTCATTATGTTGGGCTTATTCTTTTTAGGGTTTTTCAAAACAATTACATATGGCTATTTTCTTCTGGCTCATTTGGGGACAACGATCGTCTCGGCAGGACGGCTTTTCCCCCGCGGCGGAACATGGGCAGGTTATGAGCTTCATCAGCTTTTATATTTTGGCTCGCTTCCAATGCTGGGATGTTGCATTGCGCTCTTTTTAGTTCGTGAGCGCGATACATTACTCTCGCCGGGAAGCAATTTTAAGCTGGGTAAAAGCAAGTAAATTGGGCGTTTTTGATTAAGCCACTCAGCCATAATGATCAGGATTGGGATATTGCGTGATAATCTTTAAAGAGCTAGCGAAGCCGTGCATAGAGTCTAATGGCAGACTCTATGCACGGCTGTTGATACGCCCTTTATATAAAGTGGCCGTGCAAAGAGCGGCGTTATGATTAAACCAGCTGCGCAATTAAAACGCATTGATCTTCAGCCGAAACAGCTGCGCCATTTTCTCGAAGTCGTTGAGACAGGCGCTATTAGCTCAGCTTGCGAAACGCTCAATATTACGCAGCCCGCCCTATCTAAATCGATTAAACAGTTAGAGATGCGCCTCGGTGTTGAACTGTTTCGCCGTATGCCTACAGGGGTGGCTTTGACGCGTTACGGCGAAATATTTGCTCGCCGCGCACGTCTGATGGAAATGGAATATCGCCATGCTTTGGCTGAGATTGACGCTGCTAAGCATGGGGCTGCGGGGACAGTTCGAATTGGCGCGGGGCCGGGCTGGGTTGATACAATTCTGCCCATTGCCGTGACAGAGTTTCAACGCAATCAACCCGGGATTAAATTCACCATAGAGAGCGGGGTGATGGATTCATTGATCCCGCGTGTCTTATCTGGAGATTTGGATGTCATTTGCTGCTCGCTTGATTTTCCTAATCACCCTGAACTAGTCAAAGAGCATTTGGTGGATGTTAAACATGCGGTTTTTGCTCGCATTGATCATCCCTTGGCGAAAAAAAAGCAGGTTAAGCCTGCTGATTTAACGCAATATAGCTGGATTACGCCGCTCGAAGATCATGTTGGCCGCGCCCGCCTTGAAAGTTTTTTCTCAGCTTGTGAGCTTAACCCGCCCGATGTTCTCGCCGAAGTGGCCGCTAGTTTTAGTACGATTTTGAGATTTGTAACATTGGGTGATTATTTGGTGAGCGCGCCTTATACTTTCAAATCTGATGCAAAAAGACTTGGCCTTAAAGTGGTGCTTGAGGAATCGCGTTTGTGGGAAACCCCCGTAGGAATTGTGTTTCGCTATACAGATAAACCTAATCCTGTGAGAAATTCATTTATTGCTCTATTGCGCGATGAATTTACTCGATATGTTGCTTAAATGCGCTTAAATTGCGCTCTTAATTTAGAGGACAAAAAATATGACTATTACACGTTTTGATGATGCTAAGCCTTATTCTGTTGGTGGACATTTCGACATGGTGGCGATGCTCTTGCAGGGCCGCGATGTTACGCCATGCGATAAGTTTTGGGTTGGTATGTCAACCTTCTTGCCGGGCGGGGGCGCGGAATGGGGCTCTGCCGATAATCATAAGGTTTATGTTGTCGTCGAAGGCACGATGACTGTGCGTGATAATAATGGAACATTTGAATTGGGCCCAAATGATTCCCTGCATCTGGCTCCGGGTTATGAGCGTGAGATCGTGAATAAAACAAATTACCCCGTTCGTATGTTGGTCATCTCTGAGCCATAAGGCGTGTTTTGCACGCGCGCTTTAAGACGCGGACGATGCCGCTTAATCTAATTAAAAATTTAATGGCGGTCAGGCTATGTCTGACCGTTTTATTTGTGAGACTGTTGGGCTTAGGCTAAAGATATTTAGGTAAAAATAGCTCTTAATATAGGCCATAAAGGCCAGAGCTGAAGCGTTAGGAAAATCAGATGGCAGAGCAAAATTGTATTATTATCGGAGCATCACATGCGGCCTCGCAATGCGCTATGTCTTTGCGCCAAGGCGGCTATGAAGGCTCTGTCACTGTGATTGGGGATGAGGCGGAATTGCCATATCATCGCCCGCCATTATCTAAAGATTTCCTATCAGGTCAAAAAGACTTAGAGGCTATATTACTGCGCCCTGCTGCGCTCTATGCTGATAATAATATAGAGATGAAGCTCTCTACGCGGGTGAGTAAAATTGACCGTGATGCCAAGACGGTGACAACGGATAAGGGCGAGACGTTAGCTTATAATAAGCTGGTTCTGTGTACAGGCGCGCGGGTGCGTAAACTTCCTGTGCCGGGGGCAGATTTACCAAATGTATTTTATCTGCGCGATAGTGCTGATGTGATGAAAATTAAAGGCGCTGTTGGGCCGGGTAAAAGAGCCGTCATTATTGGCGGGGGCTATATTGGTCTTGAGACTGCGGCGAGCCTTAGAAAGCTGGGCGTTGAGGTCACTGTGCTTGAGGCTATGGAGCGTATATTACAGCGGGTGACGGGGCCAATTATGTCGGACTTTTACCGCCGCGTGCATAGCGAAGAAGGCGTGAATGTTTTAGAAACTGTTGGCGCATCTGAGCTGGCGCAAGACGGCGATGCGCTGAATGTGCTCACGGGATGCGGCAAAAATATCCCAGCGGATTTTGTGATTATTGGCATCGGCGTTATTCCCAATACAGAGCTAGCAAGCGAGGCGGGGCTGGATGTTGGCAATGGCGTGAATGTTAATGAGTTTTGCCAGACTTCTGATCCAGATATTTACGCCGCGGGTGACGTCACGTTTCATCATAACCCAATTTATGATATGAGCCTGCGCCTTGAAAGCGTGCCTAATGCTACTGAGCAAGCCAAGACCGTTGCGGCTCATATTAATGGCACACCCAAACCCTATAATAGTCTGCCTTGGTTCTGGTCGGATCAATATGATCTCAAGCTGCAAATTGCGGGCTTGTCTATCGGGTTTGATGACATCGTCATTCGCGGTACGGTAGAGAGCGGGCGTAGCTTTGCGGCCTTTTATTTCAAAGGCAATAAATTCATTGCTGTGGACGCCATTAACAGCCCGCGCGAATTTGCTATGGGACGGATGCTATTAGGGCAGGGTAAAAATTTGGATAAATCTCTCGTCGGGGACGAGGATGTCGACCTTAAAACCTGCGTGATATAAGCGCTTGATATGGCGCGCAAGCATGCGTGCTCAAGCATGCGCGGCATTGATCTGTAAAAAACGCGTTATAGCAGCTTGCGGTTCTGGCTCATTTAACATGGGAGCATGACCAATATTGGCCGTTATGCAGCCAGTGGCATTGAGGTGAATCGCGAGCATTTTTTCATAGCAGGCCTGACTAAATAAATTAGAGTTTTGCCCGCGAATAATGAGCAAAGGAATAGAGCTCATAGCTTCAAAGAGTGGCCACATATCAGGCGGGGCTGCGCCGTCATCTTGTTTAAAGGGCGCAGCGATTTGGGGGTCATAAGCAAAGACAATGCCGCGTGGATCGGTTTTGCAGAGCTGCCGAGTAAAGCTCATCCATTCGGCGGGCTTATAGGCGGGGAATATATGAGCGCTGGACTGAGCGACGGCGGCGGCGGCCTCATCCCAGCTATCAAAAACAGGGTCATGGCCAACATAGCTTTTTATGTAGCTTAGACCCTCAGGCTCTATTTGCGGGCCAATATCATTTAGCACGCAGCTCTGAATAAGCTTTGGGGAGACCGCATGCATGATCATCGCCATAATGCCGCCCATGGAGGTTCCGATAATATGGGTCTTACTGAGGCCTAAATGTGCCAATAGGGCAAGCATATCTGCGGCGTAAATATCGGGTCTATAATGGGCCGGATCAGGGTCATAATCAGAGCGCCCGCGCCCGCGCTGATCTGGAATGATGAGGCGATAATCTTGCGCGAGATAATCGGCCAGCGGCTCAAAATCGGCGCTATTGCGGGTTAAGCCGTGCAGGCAAAGAATGGCGGGTTTGTCATCATGGCTATAATCACGCGCATAAAGTTTAAGCCCGCTTGGCAGCTCGAAAATAATGTCTTGGAAAGAGGGAGCGGGGTTTTTGCTCACGGCCGATTAAAGCTCGCTAAGTTTCTTGTTAAGCGCGTCAAGTTGTGCCTTCATTTCAGAAATTTTGGCGTCTTTATCATTCGTAGCATTTTTGGCTGTTTCCCCGCTTTGAGCGGCTCCCGTCATATGGCTCATCGCATTTTCAAAGAATTTTTGCTGTTGCTCTTGCCACGCCGTAATAGCGCTGCTTGCGGAGCCCGCGCCAAAGCCTGCCGCAATATTGCCCGTTAGTCCTTGGCCAAGCCATTCGCTCATTTTTGATTGCCATGCGCCCATCATATCGGCTGGCGGGTTAGAGGGGGCGGCGGCCCCGCTTGTCTTATCCAATATATCTTTTTGTCCTTGCAGAAAGAGCGATTGTTGCTCTTTAAAAATCTCATAAGAGCGAGACAGAAAGTCTGGCATTAATGTCTGGGTTTGGTCTTTATAGGCGCGGATCACTTCGGTCAGAATATTGACGGGAAAGGCTTTTTCGCCATTGGCCTCTTGGTCAGAAATGATTTGAAGTAAATATTGGCGGGTTAAATCTTCGTTGGTTTTTTTGTCCAATATTTGAACATCATGGCCTTCGCGGATGAGATCAGCGATTTCTGGCAGGGTCACATATTCGCTAATGGCAGAATTATATAGCCGCCGCGAGGCATAACGTTTGATCGTAATTGTCTGTTTTTCATCGCTCATGATGCGGCCTATTCTTTAGCTTCTGTCTTAAAGTAGCCTAGACGCACCGATTTGCAAAGCATTTGCGTGAAATTCAACATGACGCCCAAATAGTTGGAAATATTCCAAAGCAGATATGAAACCTTATAATGAGGCATAAAAAAAGGCAGGTGCCTCACAGCACCTGCCTTTGCAACATATATAAGAGTTAGCTTAAGCTTTAGTCGCTTGGGCTTGGATCTCTTTTGTTTTGTTCATGATAAGCTCAACGGCTTCGATTTGCGCTGTTTTAGCAACTTCAGCAAAAGCGCTAAGACGCTCTGGAGTGCCTTGTACTTGAGCTTCAGCAGCATCTTTAACAACTTTAGCATAATCAGCTGGCTGATCTTGCGGTGTGTTTAATGTGCCCATATTAGACAAAACGTCTTGAGTCCATTTGGCAGATAGCTCAGCATTTTTCTGAGCCGCTTCTAGCGCAATTGAGTTTAGCTTTGAGTTAAATTCAGCAGCTTCTTTAGTTGAATTTGCGAACGCGCTAAAGTCTTTAGGCATTTGAGGCATGTTTTGGAACATTTGCTCGAACATGGCAGTAAAATCAGGTGTATTTGACATAATATATCCTTTTAATTTCTGTAAGGCCGCCGAAACGAATAGGGGGTGCGTCCTTTGATGATTAGAATATAGTTGCTGCATCGCAGAAAGTCAAGAAAAAAATGCTGCTTTGCAGCAAAAAAGTTTTCATATCCTGAAATATTTGCAATTTTCCCTTTTATATCATTGCTTTACATAACGTCCGGGGGCGGACTCTATAATGGGCATCTCAGAGCTTCCAGCTTTGCGCGCCTTTATTTTTGCGCCTGAACGCTCTGATATCCAGTCTTGCCAGTCATTCCACCATGAGCCTTTATGAGATGCGGCGTCCGCTTCCCAAGCTTGCAAGTCTTCACCGGGGCGGTTGGGGTTCGTTTTATAGCCATATTTAACAGAGTCTGCTGGATTGATAACGCCAGCAATATGGCCGCTTCCCGCTAGAATGAAGCGTGTGTCATCGCTGCCAAATTTGCGCAGGCCATTAAATGAGGACTGCCATGGCGCAATATGATCTGTTTGTGTGGCGATTGCATAGAAAGGCGTTTTTACGTCGTCTAAATTTAGCGTCAGGCCGCCAAATTCAAACTCGCCTTTAATCAGCTCATTATTCAAATAGAGCGAGGTTAAATATTCGACTATCATTTTGCCTGGCATATTCGGGGAATCGTCATTCCAGTATAAAAGGTCAAAAGCGCGCGGTTTTTCACCCATCATATAGGCTCTTACTGCGGGGCCATAAACGAGATTGTCTGGGCGAAGATAGGAGAAGACCTGTCCCATATAATAAGAGTCCAAAACCCCTGTTTCGGAGGCTAGCTCAGAAATAGTGTCAATCATGCCATCTTCGATAAAGACGCCAAGTTCCCCCGGATCCTCAAAATCAGTCAGGGTTGTAAAGAAGGTATTACAGTGGACTGGATATTGGTCTTTTTGCGCCAGCCACGCCAATGTGCAGCTCATCAGCGTGCCGCCAATGCAATATCCAATTGTATTGATTTGCTCTTGGCCTGTAATTTTCTGAACCGTCTCTATGGCCACAAGTGAGCCCTTGGTCATATAGTCTTCGAAACTGAAATTTGGTGTTGTTTCCAGTGGGTTAACCCAAGACACGACGAAGACAGTTAGGCCGCTATCGACAGCATATTTAATGAAGCTGTTCTCTGGCTGAAGGTCCAATATGTAATATTTATTGATCCATGGCGGAAAGATAAGAAGCGGGGTCTCATATATTTCTTTAGTGCCGGGGGAGAACTGGATGAGCTGAAATAGCTCATTTTCAAAGACAATGTCTCCGGGACTTGTCGCGATGTTTTCACCCAGCTGGAAAGCCGTGCGATCAGATAGGGATACTCCCATTCGGCCTTGATTATGCTCAAGATCATAGACAAGATTTTCAAGCCCGGAAATGAGAGATTGCCCATTAGTTTCTACGGCGCGGGCCATGGCATCTGGATTTGTTGGCAGGAAATTACTCGGTGACATTAGGCTAATATATTGCTGGGTGAAAAAATCGACACGCCGTTTGGCATCATCGTCCAAATCATCCATTTGCGCAGTCGTTTCGCGTAGGGAGTTAGCTGCCTTTAAATAGTAATCTGACATCGCCGAAAAATAGGGATTATCTTGCCAAAGCGGGCTAGAAAAGCGCCTATCGGGACGTTTCGCTTTGGCTTTTGTTTTCGGTGATGATGAAGGCGTTGCCACATCGCTTTGCTCTGCCTCTATAGTCTCGCTAAGCTTGGTCATGCCCTCGCTCCAGCTCTCTACGGCGCTCTTCCAAAGTCCAACTTGTTGTTCAATCATTTTGGCTGGGTTATTCAGCATATCGCTCATATATGAGCCAAAAGCCTGACCATATAGCGCTTGATTAAGCTCTGGTTGGGCCCCATCTTGTGTGTCCTCTGGAGACATAGCTTGAACCAGGCGGGTTGTGAGGTCATGAATTTTGGATAAATTCTCCTCTAGCTTGTCGGTATCAGGAATTACGCTTGTGAGAGGGGTTTCGCTTGTCTTTTCCATAAATCGGCCTACTATAATGCTGCAACTGCACAATAACAGTGAATCGATTCAAAAGCCAGCTTTTTGAAAATATGTCGATGAGCTGTGTGTCACAGACGTTTGATAAGGATGATGCATAATGAATATCTGGGCAAAGCCGCCTGCGGCCTATGATTTTTTCGAAACAATTGCCAAAGGCAATATGTGGCTCGGATCTACAGCCAAGACCTATTGGAGCAGTCCTGCTTTTGCTCTGGACCCAACGGGGATGCCGCAATTAATGGCGGCGTGGGGGCAGGTTGTCGAGCATGGCTATAGCCGTGTTCAGGCTAAACCTGACTGGGGGCTTGATACGACCATCATAGATGATCGCGAATGTCAGGTTAAGATTGAGACGATCCTGGAAAAGCCATTTGGGGATTTGATCCGCTTTAATGTGATGGGGGAGCAAGACCATCCGCGCCGTATTTTAGTATGCGCGCCTATGTCTGGTCACTATGCGACGTTGTTGCGTAAAACTGTCAAAAGCCTTTTGCCTCATTCCGATGTTTATGTGACGGAATGGAAAAATGCGCGCAATGTCCCTGTTTCTGAAGGCAAATTTGATGTTGAGGATTTCACGCTTTATCTCATGGATTATATTCGTGAACTTGGTCCTGACACACATATTATTTCAATATGCCAGCCAGCTCCGCTGACCTTGGCAGCGGTTGCGCTTTTGGCCGAGCAAGACCCTGAAACTCAGCCTCGCACGCTCACTCTGATTGGCGGGCCGATTGATCCAGCCGCAACACCAACAGATGTGACCATATTTGGCAATAAAACATCGCTTAAAGAGCTAGAACGTAATGCAATATTTTCGGTCGGGTCAAATTTCCCCGGCGTCGGACGTCAAGTTTATCCTGGGGCTTTGCAGTTGCAGGCTTTTATGGCGATGAAATGGAAAAATCACATGGATGCCCATAAGACGCAGGTCGTCAATGTGGCTCAAGAAAAAGCGGGTGAGCTGGATCGTCATAATGTATTTTACGATGAATATTTGGCTGTGATGGATATGACGGCTGAGTTTTATCTTTCTACGGTTGACCGTATTTTCAAAAAGCGTGAAGTGGCGCTGGGAACGTTTGAAATTAATGGCCAAATTGCCGATATTGGCAAAATCACCCGCACAGCCGTGAAGGCCGTTGAGGGGGGCAAAGACGACATTTCTGCGCCGGGGCAATGTGTGGCTGCGCTTGATCTTTTGACGGGGCTAGAGGACGCTAAAAAAGCGCATCACCTTGAACCAGGGGCAGGGCATTATGGTATATTCTCTGGCTCTGCATGGCGCGAAAATATTCGCCCCGTCGTCCTCGAATTTATTGATAGTAATAATTCTTAAATTTTACAGCTTAGTTCGCCTTAGCCTGTCTTAAAAGCCGCTCCGATTTGGGCGGCTTTTGATTTTTGGGAGGGGAGACCACGTAAATAAGTGACAAAGCTATATTTTCTCGCTAGCTTGAAAGTGACAAAATGGGAAAAGGGCTGAGTTATGAATGAAGAAGGCACACAACGCACTGCAATTGTAACAGGGGGCGTAAGGGGTATTGGTCGCGGGATATCGAAAGTCTTTTTTGAACGTGGCTACGAGGTTGTAGCTGGCTATGGCAATAATGATGCAGTGGCCGAAAAATTTACCGAAAAGACAGGCATTGCGGCCTATAAATGGGATGTTGGCGATTATGAGGCTTGTAAATCTGCCATTGCGATGATTTCAGAAAAACACGGCACGCCGACGATCATTGTTAATAATGCCGGTATTACGCGGGATGGCACGCTCAAGCGCATGACACCTGATATGTGGGAGAGTGTCATTCGAACTAATCTCACCTCCGTTTATAATATGTCACAATGTGTTTGGGGCGGTATGATGGAAGAGAACTTTGGCCGTATCGTCAATATTAGCTCGGTAAATGGGCAGGCGGGTCAATATGGTCAGGTCAATTATTGCGCGGCCAAGGCTGGCGTGATTGGTATGACAAAGGCGATGGCCCAAGAGGGTGCGCGTAACGGGATTACCGCCAATACGGTGGCGCCGGGTTATGTAGACACTGAAATGGTGGCGGCTGTGCCTAAAGATGTTTTAGCCAAAATCGTACAGACTGTTCCACTAGGGCGTCTGGGCGACCCTATGGAGATCGCGCGGGCTGTGGCCTTTTTGTGCCGTGAAGATAGTGAATTTATCACGGGCTCAACGATTTCAATTAATGGCGGCCAGCACATGTATTAAGTGCTTGGGTTTTTTAGCGCGCTAAGAGCAGCGGTGTTGCTTAAGGGGCGGTGCCTTTTAAACCTTTGCGCCTAAGATGAACCCCAATTTCATTTCATCTCGTATGAAAGAGTAGCCAATATTAGCTGTAAAACATATCTTAGAAAGATAAGGTCTCATGGACGTCAACATTGGAATAAATAGTGATAATAGAAAAAAATCTGCCGACGCAGTGAGCAAATTGCTGGCAGATACCTATACGCTATATCTCAAAACCCATGGCTATCATTGGAATGTAGAAGGCCCGCATTTTCAGCAGCTTCATGATCAATTTATGGAGCAATATACTGAAATGTGGACAGCTGTTGATGAGTTGGCTGAGCGCGTGCGCGCTTTGGGGCATTATGCTCCCGTTTCATATGCGGATATGGCGAAACTGTCCTCATTAGAAGAAGAGACAAGCCAGCCAAACTGGCAGGAAATGGTTGTAAATCTCGCAAAAGGCCATGAACAAGTTGCTAAATCAGCAAGAGATGTTTTGCGTGTTGCCGAAGATATTGGCGATGACGCAACGGCGGATGTTGTTGGGCCGCGCATAACACTTCACGAAAAAACAGCTTGGATGTTGCGCGCAACTGCGTCTTAATTGGCCAAATTTGACGAATGTCCCGCAAGCGTTTCGCTTAAATTTTATCTACCTATGAAGATATAGGCTGCTGCTTATCGCTTAGGATTGCATGCGTGGGTGCATTTGAGCCAGCGTATAGTCTTGCGCCGCAGCTTAAAAGCCAATTAACCTTATGCCCACTTATGGTTTGATTTTCTCAACGGGGAGACTAGGGTTTTTCCCGTGTTGACGATGAGGTGCAGGTTGGGGAGAGCCGAGCATAGAGGTTTTGTGGGAATGAATAGATGAATTTAGCAGATATTGAGATGCATATTGGCGGCCAAATAAAGATGTTACGGCTAGCGAGAAATATCTCACAGCGTGATTTGGCCAACCGTATGGAGGTCACTTATCAGCAGATTCAAAAATATGAAAATGGCCTCAATAAGATTTCAGTCGGCCGTCTTTGGCAAATTTGTGAGATTTTCGAGGTCGCGCCCAATCAGCTATTTGAAAATGTATTATCCAAAACACAAAAGGTCAGAAAAGCTAGCGCATTAATCCCTAATATGCTCGCAAGCTCACAAGACATGAAAATGATGATGGCTTTTCAAAAGGTGGCAGAGCCAAGCAATCGTGTGCTTTTGATTAAATTATGTCAGGCTATGGCTGTGAAGCGAGGTGTCTAGCTGTCAATTTTCAGCTGATTAGGCATTCCTTTCAACTTTTTAATTTAACCATCATTCTTTCTGCAAAGCTCATTGAAACGTCAAATTTTGATATTTTGAAGGGGGGGGAGCGTAGCTTTGAGCATGCATACGCTCTATTGGGGAGACTGCAGTGTGTGGAAGGTTTTCAATTAAATCAATAGCTTAATTGGTGTTTTGTGCTGATGAAAGCTTGCTGAATTTGAATGATTATTGCTGGCGTATGGATTTTCGTACTTATAGACCTTCGGTCTGTAATAAGACAGATTTGGGTCCAATTTCTGGCCCATGCCAGACCCATTCAATACAGTTATACCACGATATGGTATAAAGGCTTTGCTTTTTGAAAACTGTTAATTATGCTGTAAGGTAATAAAAATTTAAAAAAATGTCATTTTAGCATTCAGATTCTGGGGATAGAGCATGACCAAGACCACATATAATCGTAAGAAAAAGTCTTTTAACTCAAAAAAGGATGGCACATCTCTTGCCGTTTTAACGGCAGGGCTACTGTCTCTTTCAAGCCGCGCGGATGCGCAAGCGGCGGAGCGCCCATCTGATGCTTATATAGAGGCAGATCAGCTTGCTAATTACTCATCGTTAGAGACGGCAGCAAATGGTGATGTAACGCTTACATATGTGAATGGCCGGCAAGTTACGATTGCGGCGGATGACGTTGTTGTCTTTGAAGGCGAAGTGTTTATCGCAAGGTCAGCTATCTCTGGAGGCGGAACAACGGTTAGCAGTTCGAGCGGCGGCGGTTTTCTTGACGGGATTTTTGGTGATGGATTGAGTGCGGGCGCGACGCTTTTGGGGGTCGGCGCTGCGGGAGCGATATTGACTGCGTTAAATGATGACGATGCTGAAGATGAGATTTTATCAAGTAATCCTGATCTGACGGCGCCTGTTTTTGACCTCGGTGACACCGTAACTGAAACGGCAGTAGAGACTGTTGAAGCGGGTGCAGTCGTTTATACGGCTGTTGCGAGCGATGATAGCGGCGTAGCCTATAGTTTATCTGGTGAGGATGCGGATTCGTTTGCTCTTAGTCCAACTGGCGAAGTTAGCTTTAATGACTCGCCTGATTTTGATGCCCTTAGTTCCGCCGATGGGGATAATGATTTTAACATCACCATCACAGCAGTGGATGCTCTAGGCAATAGCGCGAACCAAGATGTTACGATTACGGTGACGGAGGAGGTTGTGATTATTGATGAGACCGCTCCTGTCTTTACAAGCGATGATGAGGCCACGACAGCTGAAAATGTTGCTGCTGGCTCGCCTGTTTATACGGCTGTGGCGACTGATGATAGCGGCGATGCG
>JALZUP010000055.1 GCA_023301505.1 Robiginitomaculum sp. | reverse complement strand
GTCTTTGGTAAGAAGATCATCGTACAGTCCATTTTTAAGAGCCATCGATTCTAGCTTTCCAGGAAATTAAGAAAGGTAAAATGAAAACGTATGTTTTTGATGAGACGTGAGCAATGCCCTTTCTAATCCATTATGAAAAGTAGGGGTCATTAGTTCTCGTTCGCAAAGGAGAGGTAGTCATAGTTTTTAAAATCGAGCCAAGCATTAGATTCTAACTGGTATAGCGTTACCTGATCAGATGAGGTGACGTGACAAGTGGCGCTGAATATCGTGGATTTATTTAATGCTTTCTCTAGAGCATCCTGAATGACTGAGAGTTCTGACGAATTACCGGCATAGTCATTTGGGGTTGCGATTATAAGCAAATTTACTTCGTATTGGTCTTCGCTTCCCTCTGGAATTTCGTTGTAATGGTCTAGGGTGATTTTTAGGCCATTAATTAGTAAATGGTTCTTTTTAATACATTTACCAAACGCATTTTTGCATTTTTGCAGAAAGGCTTTATTAAAGGAATCTGGAAAGGCGGGTCTCAGGTATCGATCAGCACGCCAGAGAATTAGGCTGTCGAGAGAGGCTTTACTTATCGCGGTCGTCTGCAGTACCGAGTATTCAGAATGCTTTTTTCGATCAAGGAATTTTACTTGTGTAATGTTAGCTTCGACCCAGATTTTGGAGCTGTCTTGTTGGAGTTCAAAATGTATTTTTCGAGGGTTAGAGCCGTTTTGAAAGTTGCCGTCGGGGGATAGGATTTTTTGGACCGGTAAGACCTCGAAGTAGGGTTCGGTCTCAGTGCTTTCATGCAGGCAATCACAGCTTTGGGAGAGTACGATGTAGCCTAGAAGGCTCTCTGGGCACTCTGAAAGCCGATCGATAATTACGCCTTGTTGCCATCCTTCATTTATTAGGGCTTCTCTATCTAGGCGGGGGCTCTCCATGCGATCCTATCCTTTCATGCCGCGTTGGGTTTTATTACTAGACCAAGCGGCATGCATACGTTGGGACGCTTCTGGGAGCTGGTCAGCATTAGAATTATGGAGAGAGGCTTCTCCAAGGATTTCACGAGATTGTGTGGTGGCATCTTTGAACTGCTGAAAGCGTACAGGGATGATCTCAATGATCTCAGCGGAGTTAAAGTCTGTCAGTAAGAGTTCTCGGATAGTGGGCCCCTTTGCTTCAGAACCCTTGTAGTCTAGGATAAAGGATTTTTTTTGCCCTTGCGTATGCTTTTGCCACTCGTTAGCGACGGCAGCTAGGTGATTGAGTTTTTTAATTTTATTGGGAGACACTTTGTGTGTCTCTCCCTTTTTCCAGCTATAGATTGTTGGCCGAGAAACACCGAAGATTTCAGATAGTTGTGTCATGTTAAGCGCTAGGCTATCTTTAACGCTTTCAATCAGAGCGGAGAGGTCGGGGATGTGCTCGCGAGAGAGCTGCTTAGTTTCTTCTTCGGATTTTGGGATGTCTACTATCGCGGTATGAGAGAAGGAGTTGATCTTGTAAGGGTCACTATCGTTCATGCAGATGCTCGCTATTAGACCGAAAGCAGTCACCTTAGCGATGGCAAGCGCACTGCCATTAGGCCTGTTATTCGCAGTTATTGTAAAGCTTTTATGGTCTTCTGTTATTTCCATGATTCTTGGGCTTTAGGGGTGGTTACGTTGAAGAAAAGAGTGTTTAAATTTTCCTTTAATCCTTCTAGGCTTTTTAATAATTCACTAGCATTAATATGGCTGCCGTCTAATTCTTTTGAATGGATGGAGTCTAATATAATAAAAGGAGTCTCGGATACTAGAGCCGATTTCCATTTTAGAGGAAGGCTAACGAGGTCAGGTGGTAACTTATTCCCTGAAGCTACACAAGAGCATCTTACTATCAGGTGATTACCTTCTGCTGTGATCATCCCAGTTTCGGATACGCTTACATTTCTTTTGAATTGATCAAAATCGTGAAGGCCTAATAATGAAGGGGTGATTAAATCTGCAGCGTTATAGTAACCTTTGAGCGGAATATGGTCGATGAAACGTAAATGAAGATTTGTTGGTTCTAGCTCAGGAATGACCTTTTCGATGGCAGATAGTATATTTTCGTAGTGCTGTTTTGCTTTAGAAAACCGCGAATAATCTGCGAGAGAAATGTTCATGTAGTTCGGCCCTAATGTGAGTAAGACCGTGTGTTCACTATTAGCAATTACCCAAAAATCAGTATCTACTGTTTTTACAATCTTCTTTGACGTATCGACTTTGAATTCGGTATTCTTTCCCTTGCGATATATGGGATAGTCTAAAAGGTGGAGCTGGTTTTTAAGACGATCTTTATAATCATTAAAAGTCTCAAAAGGCAAAAACTCTATACGAGCAACTACGCAAAATAGAGGAGAGTTGGGCAACGGACGGGAAGTTTCACTCATACGACTGGAGGGGCTTTACACTTAACTTTACACTTAACAAGCGTTATTCATAGCAAATTTTTTCTAAAGAGTTAGGGAGAGTCCATATATGAGGCCTTACTTTACAATAGCGAGCTTAGCATTTCTTGTAGTTGGGCGCGTTTTTCTTTCCATTCTTCGAGGCGGTCTTTTTCTACTTGGACGACTTCGGGTTTGGCGTTGGCGACGAAC
>JALZUP010000054.1 GCA_023301505.1 Robiginitomaculum sp. | reverse complement strand
GATGGTCTATTGCTCTGACGATCCCGTATTTGCGCGTAAGCTCGAAGAGATGGGCTGCGCCGCAATTATGCCGCTTGGGGCGCCGATTGGCTCTGGCCTCGGTATTCAAAACCCCGTCAATATTCGGCTCATCGTCGAGCAAACCAAAGTCCCCGTCATTGTTGACGCGGGCGTGGGTACGGCTTCTGACGCCACTGTGGCGATGGAGCTTGGTTGTGACGGCGTGTTGATGAACACAGCGATAGCCGGCGCGAAAGACCCTATCCAAATGGCGCGGGCAATGAAGCATGCGGTGATGGCAGGACGTGAAGCTTACCTTGCGGGGCGCATGCCGCGTAAAATGTACGCCGACCCAAGCTCGCCGCTTGGGGGCCTTATATAGGCAAATTCCTATTTCATTATGGTAGCAGAGTTGGCCATAGATGAGAGGCTTAAGTCGCCCAAAATAGGACCTGAAAAATGAGGGTCGTTTACGCTCACAGTGAGATACTCAACTTATCTTTTGCGGGATAGAGAGCAGCCACGATTTCACATAAAGAATTTAGGTTAGAGCTATATATCAATCCAATTCTCCGAACAGGAGCAGAGTGACGTAACGGGTAATGTTTCACCCCTTCCAATTGCTTTAACCCACCCCAAGCTGGAACGATCGCAAACCCTAATTTTTGGGCGACACAGATAGCTATAGTTTCAAGAGCATCCATTTCCGATAAAGTGGATAGGTACGGGTAATTTTTTTTTAGCCACTTACCAATTGGCTTCCCTCCCCAACTTGATGTGTCGTATGCAAGTAAATTCGAGTTTCTCAATATCTCTTCTGGCGGTCTAGTATCGCCGTTATGAGTAATGAGAACATAGCTTTGCTCGGTAATAAGGTGCCAATTTATAGCTTTTGGAATCTTGTCAGGAGGATTCACGATAAAAGCAGCATCAAGGCTATCCTCTAAAACACGAGTAAATAGTTGTTCTGAAGTTCCCGGAACGACATTGAGGTTAATATTTGGCTCAAGAGTCGAAAATTCATGTAGTAATGCAGGAATATAGTCGGACATTGCTGTTGATATAGCGCCGAGACGTAAGGTTTGCGGTAAAGCTTGCGGATTAAAACTAAGAGAAAGCTCTCTGATCTTAAACAATACCTCCTGGAAATATGGAACCGCCTCAAGGCAATTGTTGGTAGGTTTCACCGTTTGACCACGTCGCTCAATAAGGCGGATACCAAGTTCACGTTCTAGTTTCCGTATACGCAAAGAAACGGCTGCTGAAGTTAAATTCTCTTTTCTGGCTGCCCCAGCGAATGATCCTTTTTCTATTACATTTAGTAGCGTTTCGATATCTTTAGTATCCATATTATTAATATCTTTTAAAAATTTTATTATGCTGTTTTAATATAGTTTATTTTCAGACACAATCTAGGCCTACAATGAGTTATGAGGAATCTTTATGAGCTTTTGTTTTCATTTGGCCATTCACGTCAGTGATCTCGATGAAGCACAGTATTTCTACGAGTATATCCTAGGATGCACTGTCTCAAGGCGGTCAGACACATGGATTGATTTTGACTTTTTTGGCCACCAGTTATCTTTACATCAAGGCACAGCAGTTCAAACCAATTTAACGGGTTATGTAGAGCAGAAAAGTGTTCCTATGCCGCATTTTGGCGTGATATTATCTTACTCTGATTGGGAGCTGTTAGTTCAACGTTTTAAAATAAAAAATCAAAATTTTATACTGCCGCCATCCCAAAGATTTGAGAAAGAAGCCGGGGAACAATGGACCATGTTTCTAAGTGACCCAAGCGGGAATGCGCTTGAATTTAAGGGAGTTGAAACAAAACAAAGGATTTTTCAGACGTGAGCATTCGGATCGTCTTCATACACGGATTGCCCGAAAACCAAGCCACTGAATGGGTTGTTTTTTTAAGGCGATCACTTGGTAATTCTTATGATCTTAGAACAGCCGATCAATTTACGGCTTCAGAGCTCAAAGTTATTGAAATAGCAATTGTAGCTAATCCAAGTCCGGCTGAGCTTGCAAAACTGCCAGCCCTGTTATGGGTTCAAAGTCTATGGGCTGGAGTCGATAAGTTGATCGAGAAAACGCCAGAAAATTTGAAAATATCTCGTTTAGTTGATCCTGAGCTGGAGCGAACAATGGCGGAAGCTGTTTTAACATGGACACTATATCTTCATCGGAAAATGCACCTATATCGAAATCAACAAGTGAATAAAATCTGGGAGCAACACGAGCTTTTACCTCCTTCACAAGTGAACGTAGGCATACTTGGTATGGGTCGTCTAGGCCAAGCTGCAGCCCAACGTTTGAGTGATAATGGGTTTTGTGTGTCAGGTTTTAGACGTAACAAAAATTCGTATAATTCCATTAAAGTGCTTTATGGAGAATCTGGACTTGAAGAACTTTTGAAACACTCTCAAATTTTAATAATACTACTGCCCCTGACATCCGAGACACACCATCTCATCAATAAACGGAAACTTTCATTAATGCCAAAGGGCGCTTCCATAATTAACTTCGCGCGGTCACAAATCTTGGACAATAGAGCATTGCTAGAATCTCTTAACAATCAGGCTATAGAGCATGTTGTTTTGGACGTATTTGAAATGGAACCCCTTCCTGTGACAGATGCCCTATGGGAACACCCAAGCATAACTATATTGCCGCACATCGCAGCGACAACAAAAAAATCTTCCGCTTCCACCATAGTTGCAGAGAATATTCGCAATTTCGCTGAAACCGGAAAATTCCCAGATGGAACGGTTAGAAGACCGCAGGGGTACTAGGTCAGCGAGCGACTTAAAATCGCCTAACTTAAGCCTCTGGCTTTTTTTGAAAACAGACATGTTCAACTCTGCCGCTTGAGGCTTTTATCTAAGAGCCGCGATAAATGCCTCAAAAGAAGCGGGCGTGGTACGGCGTCTGACGCCACTGTCGCGATGGAGCTTGGCTGTGATGGCGTGTTGATGAACACGGCGATAGCAGGCGCGAAAGATCCTATCCAAATGGCGCGCGCAATGAAATATGCCGTGATGGCAGGACGCGAAGCT
>JALZUP010000053.1 GCA_023301505.1 Robiginitomaculum sp. | reverse complement strand
CGGTCAGTGTACGCGTTTGCATACGGTGCTATTGATCAACATGAACAACATGCAACGTTCACAAGCCCAGGACCAACTGTCGACGGTGCAGCTCCAGGAGTTGCAGTTATCTCCTCTAAGCGTGGAGGTGGTCGTATTGCGTTCAGCGGAACTTCAATGGCAACACCAGTAGGTGGATCTGAAGGGGCTTGCGCACAGTCATTCCTAGTGGGACACGGATATGCCCGTCTAGGTGGTACTGTAGAGTTCCGTGAGTTTCATGCTAAGCATGCACGCGACATCTTTGATCCCGGGTCAGATGACACCACAGGTGAAGGTAGGTTTGATGTGTATGAGACCCTAGTAGGTCAGACACCAGATGACATCACCAGCTTAGCAGCTGCACCATCAGTGTTGAAGACAATGATGGCGTCAGTTATGCTGGTGCTGATCTCATATCTTGGATCTGCTTCAGCTCCTGCTCAGACTGTAGAAACGATTGAAGTCCAGAGGATTGTACAGACTGTACAACGTGAGCTTAGCTCGTATGACGGAGTGTTGACGCCGACCGCTCCCGACAAGATTATTGATGAAAAGACTAGCGTCACTAATGCTACACGCTTAGTGTACGCTGATCCTATTCCGGTCAATGTTCGCGTTCTGAAGTCTAACGACTTTCAAGACGTTAAAGTCACAGCTGAGTCGACTGTAGGACAGTATGTGTTAACTGTACCACCCGGTAAGTACCTTGTAATAGCAGAACTACCCTCAGGCGCATCAAAGTTTCTACCTATCTGTGTTGACGGTCCACCTGTGCCTCCAGTACCTGAAGTTGATATGTCAAGTGTAAGACTACTAAGTGCTACGCTAGCAAATGCTATGAATGATCAGTCAACACGTAGTATGTTGATCGATGCGTACAATACGGTAGTATTGAGTATGCACCAGTACACTGACTTACAAAAAGCTGAAGCAGATACTAAGGCGTTCATCTTAACACTTTGGCCTAATAGACCGTGGGAAAGCCAAGGCAAGAATTGGGTTGAAGGCTTTCAAAGGCCTATGCAAGCAGAGTTTAAACGGTTAGGTGTAAACTCTCTAGAACTGTACTCAGAAGCGTTACAGAATATGGTAGAAGGCCTACAGGATACTCAACCTACATTGGCTCCTACCTACTCACCTATCATGTACATACCGCAACCTTGATCACTACTTAGATGCACACCTTGATGTTTATCTAGTTCAGATAACCAAAGCAGACCGAACGGCACATTGTCGTTCGGTCTTTTATTTTACTTGGAGGTAACATGCCATACTGCACTCGAGAAGATGTTGACTTAGTATACGGTCAAGAGACTATCTATGACTGGGCTGACATCAATGGTAATGACGACGGTGAGCGAGTTAAGAAACGGATACAGTGGGCCATAGACAGAGCATGCCGTCGCATTGACTCTAGACTACGCTGCAGAGACTTCGACTTACCATTTGACCCTGTACCGCTAGAGATTTGTGATATAGCTGCACAGCTTGCAGGTTACTACCTGTGGTTTGCACGAATGCTTGACAAGACAGATAAGGCTAAAGACAATCTGTCACACATGCAAGATGATGCAGAAGGTATGATTAACGAGATCATCTCTGGGCAAACAAGCTTAAGTGTAGGCGGTAACGACCAAACTAGTGCGCCTACTGTTGTATGCTATGATGAACACGCTGAACGCAAGCATAAGAGACTTGAGAGACAAGGTAACTACGGTATTGGTGGAGCACATGGCGGTCACAACAAAAGTCACTTCGATCGCTACTTTTGCCCGCATGACCTCATTTGGAAACTTAGAAAATATTAAATATTTTCTTGTCTTAATACTTGTAGTTTAGTATTAAGGCCTTGAGGTAACTATGAACGTAAATTTCGCTTTAAACATCAAAGACGCGTCTCCATTTGTATTTTCGAATGGTGACCAACTTACTGCTGAGAAGCAAGTCATTTACGTTGGGAACTTTTATCAGTCTCTACAAGACGAATGGTTCCCTGTAACTGAATCAGACATTGACAATTGGGTAAGTGTACACGAACAGTTCAATCAAGATGGAATTAACGTTCCACTTCCTGAAGAACACAACGAACTACCATCATTCAAACGTGGTGATGTGTTGTCTCTATCGAAGCGTACAGACGAAAAAGGCAGACTGTCTTTATATGCTAAGGTAAAGTTCAAAGATGCCAAAGCCAAGTCAGACTTCTCTGCAAGTCAAGTGTCTCTGTTCTGCCCACCTGAATTTGTCAGTGGGACAGGCAAGCGTTATCATAGGCCTATTACTCACTTAGCCTTAACTGACTATCCAGTTGTTCCTGACCTCGAAGGTTGGAAAACTATAGTCGCATCCAACTTAAAGACGACAAACAAGGACAACCTGATGAACCTTAAAACCATTGCCAAGGCATTAGGCCTTACCTTAGCAGATGACGCAACCGACCAGGTTATGTCTGACGCTATCACTGCGCAGTTCTCCACTATGGCTTCAGCCGCTGTAGCTTCTACATCAGAGATCACTGAGTTGAAAGCAAAGCTGGCCACTGCGATCGCCGCTGCGACTGCTGATCCCGCAAATCCGCCACCTGCTCCGATTCTTCCCGGTATCTTGAGCATGGCCAAAGATGCCCGTGGTCTTAAGATTGACCAGCTGGTAACAAGTGGAAACATCACACCTGCAGTTGCCGCTAAGCTCAAAGAGCAGTACACTACTGACTCTACGTTGAGCTTCTCTTTGAACTCAACTTCAGGAACAGGTGACGGCTTCGACGCAGTTATCGCAACACTGCAGTTGAACAACCCAGTTGACTTGAAAGAGAAAACTGGCCCTCAGATGCAGTTCTCCACTAACCCAGATGACTCAGCTACCGACAACGGTCTGACTCGCTTGGCAAAACGAAAAGCAGAAGCCTTCAACGGTTAAGCTTACACTCACTACCTTTCATTGACTATAGTCAACCGTATCACTTGGAGTTAGACATGACCAAGACAGTAACAATCAGAGAACGCAAATGTCCAAGTGATATCTTTCACTACATTGAAGTTCTTATCTCCAATGACTCAGAGCACTTGTTGTCCTCTGTAGAGTTGGATAACGTACACATGTGTGGACTTCCTACTAAGTCAACAAATGTAGACCACGTGCGTGAGTTAGTACTCGCAGGAGACGAAGCAAGTGCAGACGGACTCTTGTTCACAGATGACTGCGTCACTCTCGCGGCCGGTGAGACAACCGAGTTCGAAATGTGTCACGCAGTTCGTGGACAACTGGCGTTGAATGACTACAACCTCCCAAGGCTTGATCCTGCTGGTAACGCATACAACATTGATGCGTTAGTCACAGCTTACAAAGCTATGGGAGATGTAGCTATCAAGAATCGTCAACCGTTCACTCAAGTGTTCGATCGCAACGGCAACGTGTAAACTAGCCTTTGGTCCTTTTCAGTTTCAGTTTAATTTAAGATACACACGGAGTTATCAATGGGTATGCTAGACGTATTCCGACGTAAAGAATTTAGCATGGTCTCACTTACTGAGTCCATCAACCTGCAACCGGTTGTACCTGGTCGCTTGGCACGTCACTTCATGAAGAAAGGCATTCGTACTACTTCGGCTGCTATCGAAGAGAAGTACGGTCAGCTGACTTTGATTCAGTCAGCTGCTCGAGGTAGTCAACCTCACACCACGTCACAAGAGAAGCGTGTGATGCGAAACTTTGTTATCCCTCACTTGCCTCACAATGGTCAAGTGTTGGCTGCAGACGTTCAAGACCTTCGTGCATTTGGCACTGAAGATCGTCTTGCAGGTGTCAACGAGATGATTGACCAAGAGTCAGAACAGTTGGCTAATGACCATGAAACTACGTGGGAATGGCATCGAGCTGGTGCCATCCAAGGTGTTGTCTATGACGCTGACGGTACAGTGATCCACAACTACTTCAATGAGTTTGGCATCGCAGAGACGGTCATCACCATTGACTCAAGTGTTCCAGGCTCCTTCCGAAAAGGTGCCATTGCAATCTCACGCGCACTTGAAGATGCCATGGGTGCAACACCTATGACTGGCATGACTGCCTACTGTGGTGATCAGTTCTGGGATGCGTTTACTTGTGATCCACAGGTAAGAGATTCGTTTGAGCGCTGGCGTGACGGTGAGTACAACCGACAAAACCCTCGTCGCGCATTCAACATCTGGGACATCGATTGGGAAGAGTACCGTACCAAGCTAGGTAACCGGTACTTTATCGATCGCACCGTTGCTCGAATCGTTGTCGAAGGTCGTGGTATGTTCCAGCACATCTCGGCGCCAGCTGACACGATGAAGGCTGTCAACACCATGGGCAAGCCAATGTACATGATGCAGAAGATGATGGACTTCGACAAAGGTGTTACACTACACTCTCAGTCGAACCCACTGTTCATCCCGAAGCGTCCTAAGACACTCATCAAAGTTGTGATTATCTAAACAAGATCAACACAGCTGCAAAGTACAAACAGCCGGTTCTGTAAGTAATTGCAGAACCGGCTTTATTTATATGCAAGCTAAAGTTACCATAGACCTCACTGGTTTGAAAAGGTTTCAATCAGGCTTACGCTCATCTCCTGTCATGAATAAAATGACACTGAAATGGGCCAAGCAGTACAACCAGTTTATGGTGAGTAGGTTCAAGAAGTTCTCCAGAGGTGGAGGTAACTGGCCTAAGCTAAAACAAAGTACGATAGCTCGTAAGATTGCTAATAAGTCAAGAATCCTAGTTGAGCTAGGAGACCTATTATCAACCTTATCAGCTACTGTAAACCTAAACAGTCAAGTAAACAACTTGTCTGTTACTGCAGGAATAAGACCTGGAGTAGGCCATACTCGGTCAAGCATGAGTTTGCAAGATCTAGTAGCTGCGCACCAAACCGGTGCGGGTAACTTACCAGTTAGAGAGGTAGTAGTCTTCCCACCTGCTACTGTTATAAAGAAGATGGTTACTACAGGTAACAGAGCATTAGCTAAACACGCAGACAACACAGGCAGATGACTAAACCAACTCATTTCGTTGACCCAACACTTGATCCATTTTCAATGGTTTATGTGTCACTATGCAAACAAGTTGCGGCTCAAGACACAGTCCGCAAGATGGTCAAAGAGCGTAACATCATATGCTTTGATGAAAAGGATCCACTGAGAGACCCTGTACAAAAAGGCAATCTACCTGAGTTGATGATAGCCACATCAGGTAACCCATCAGGAAGTTTCAAAGCTAACACGTCATCTGCTAAAGTTACAAGAATTTACCAATTCATGATAACTTCAGGTACACTGAATCTCGTTAGGCTACAGCAACCTATTGAGTTTGCAGTGTTTGCTGCACTAACCCAATGGTGTTCATGTTTGCCAGAGCTTAAGTGGTGTGGAACTCAGTTCGTTAAAGCAGTACGCTACACCGACACAATCACTGGTATGACAGATCCTCGCTTAAACCGAGGAATAAAAGGCTGGAACTCAATAACAGCTATATCTGTCGAAATGTATTTTCCGTTACACCTTCTCAAGGAATTTTCGAATGTCAGAACATAGTGGCAAGTTCGCTAAACTAGGCGGCGTATCTACAACCAGTGGATGGACGCTAGACGAGCAGAATGATGCTAAGGAGTTCTCCACTAGTAACTTAGCTTGTGGCATGGCTCGACGTAAAGGTAAGTGTACTTGGACTGGCACTGTAAAAGGGTATGGCGGAATGCCTCCTTTCATGCCAGGCGAAGAGTTCTCGTTCTTCGGATACACTGCACCTGATAACGACATTAGCGGACCTGGACAAACTGCGGTTGGTGTAGCTAGAGTGTCTCAAGTAGTTATCACTTGGAACTATGCTGACAGCGAGATTCTCGACTGGCAGATCACGTTCCAAGGTTGTCTCGGCTTATCATGGCAGTCACTTGATATCACTGACACAACGTTCGTTGACAACATTGACACAATCTGTGGCGCAGGTATCAAGACAGCACATGGTGGTGAGTTTGTAGACTTTGAGCATGTAACTCAAGTTGTTCTTACTATCACAAATGACTTGAAACTGATTTCAAACTCGTCAACAATAGTTGACGGTGTCTGCACTACTGACTGCCGTGCTGGTAAGACAGACTTCACTTTGGCCATCACACAAGAGTGTAACGAGCGTGACGACGCTGGTGGCCTTCCTTCAGCTCCACCTAAAGGTACTGACTGTGAGTTCCAGTTGTTCATTAACAACACAGAATTCTGGGACCTTAAGTGGGCGCACGTTATGGGTTACGCAGGTTTAACTGCTGACAATGACAGTGCAGACATTCTGACTCGCACTATCAACTTTGCCAAGAATGGTGCAGTAGATGGTCAAGGGTTGGGTCATATCATCAAGCCTGACTTGGTACAATTCTGGCCCGCCGTAACTCCTTAATATCAAACTTAACAGGACTCCAACATGTCCGAATCGAAAAAGATTGCATTCCTTGAGCTTATAAGGCCTGCCGATAAACAAGGCAATGCTTTAGAGCCTATTCACTTAGTGTTAAAGGCTATGGAGGACATCAAGTATGATGAGATTGACGCGTGGCTGCAGAATGAGTACATGAAAGCAGCTAGACGGTGGATCAGAGCAGATAGTTCTGTGTCAGCTGAAGATAGAGCAGTTGAGCTGCAACTAGCTCAGAGGACTGCATCTGGTTTGTCTATGTTATCAGGTGAAGGTGCTCGGCAAATGTCGACACCTAAAGGCCTTGCTAAGCTAATTTATGAGCACTGTGAAGAGCTTCCACTTACCCTTGAAGAGTTGCGTAAGCTGTTGTTTAACCCTATCAATGTTGACGCAGTTAATGCTGCAATTGAGAAAGTTAACCTAGACGCTGATGAAGTTAAGAAGCTAGCGGAGGAAGCGAAACGCACGGCAAAAAAGTCTCGCGCTCTAAGAAAACAGAAAGCCAAGCAGCTGAAGAAGAGGCAAAAGCACGAAAAGAAACTAAAAGGTTGATCTACTCTTGTCTGTCAAATCACTATCGTTGGGACTTTGAACAGATAGGTAGAATGTCACGGTCTCAGCAGCATAGAGCAGTAAATAACATACCAAACGCTGAATCAGATAAACCTCCCAACTCGACGTCATTTGACACCGAGGAAGAGTATTTGAATTGGAAGGCAAAGAAGAATGCACGGTAGAGTACTTATAGACATTGTCGGTAACGACTCAGCTTTGAGACGATCCTTGGGTAGAACTCTTTCTACCTTACGTTCTTTTGCGCGCAGGGCGACCCAAGTCTTTGTTGGAGTAGGCTTAGTAATCCTTGCGCGCAAATTTTTTAGTTTAGCCAATGCTATCTCTGATGCTTACAAATCTCAGATCGCATCAGAAGCTAAACTAGCTGCAGTTATAAACTCAACTGGACAAGCAGCAGGCTTCTCTTTAGCTCAGTTTAAAGATCTAGCAACAATCTACCAAGAACTGACTGCAGTAGGTGACGATGTTATTCTAAACATGTTCGCAGTGTTATCTACGTTCAAGAACGTTAGAGGAGATGAGTTCAAGACTGCATCTAAAGCTATCTTAGACATGTCAGTTGTGTTAGATACTGACTTGAAAGGTGCAGCAATACAGGTTGGTAAGGCACTCAACGACCCGGTTAAAGGTATCGCAGCACTGAGCCGCGTTGGTGTATCCTTCTCTGTACAGCAGAAGAAACAGATTGAAGCGTTTGTTAGAGCCAATGACGTAGTTAGTGCTCAACGTATCATCTTAGCAGAGCTAAACTCAGAGTTTGGAGGGTCAGCTAAAAAGGTTGCTGACGCATCTAAAGTTTATGATCGCTACTATAATCGCATTGGCGATGTTATGGAGCGCATGGTAGCAGGCCTGGCTCCTGCATTTGTTATAGTTGAAGAGGCACTATCGGTCTTCACTCAGACCTTAGAAGGCCTTGTAGGACTAGTTGAGCAGAATGAAGTTGCTCTAACTATCTTTGGTCAAGTTTTAAAAGATAAGTTTATTGCATTCCTGCCTACAGTGGCTAAGGCTATAGCAATCACGATATCTGCAGCTATGAACTCAGTGGCCATTGCACAGAACGCGTTTGCAGTGTTTTCGTTAAAAGGTCAGTTAGCATTCGAGCAACTAAAGTTGACTATTGGCTGGATACTGGGAGGCTACCTAGTTGCAGTCTTCAATACTTCTGTAGATAACTTAAAAACCTTTGCTGATGGTATGGTGGTTATACTGAAGAACGCCTGGGACAATTTCTCTGGGTTTCTGCTGGCTATCAAAAACCGGCTTACAGGTCAAGATGACGACTTTCAGTTTATAGCTCTTGAGAAAGGTTTCGTTAAGACTTTCAAGAAGTTACCAGGTCTATTTGACAGGCCAAAGTCCCTACTAGAAGAAAGCCTTCAGCTAGATATTGGAACTGCGCAAAAAGGCTTAGAAGACTCATTCAAAGGTACATTTGATTTTGCAGACAGCTTAGCTACTAAAATTGAAGGCCTGTTCAATAACCCAAGAATTCTTCCAGAAGAAGAGTACATAATAGCAGAAGAGAACGACGCACCAAGACCTACGTCTGTTGACCCTAATGATAGTGGTAGTGGGTCACCAGGTATTGAAGGGCTTGAAGATCTTAATAGTCGCATCAATGACGCAGCTGCAAAACGACGAAACCCAGTAGTAGGGGCTATCGGGAAACTGGCTGAAGCACAGAAGCAACTTCCACCTAAGATCGCAGCTGCTAATGCAGCTCAGCAAAACAAGAACGTTGCCATTAAAGTAGATAATGAAGGGCAACGAAAATTAGCGTCGATTGAGTCAACTAAAGAAGATGAGAGAAGCAGAAAGCTGTTAACCGCTGTCACCACTTTGAACACTACTTTATCTGAACTAAACTTAGGCCTAGCTTAATGAGCGTCTTTACTCCACTATTTCCTGTAGCCGAAGAAGAAGGCACAAGAACTGAAAGTCATTCGGTAGAAGGACAAGGAACAGCTAGCGTTAAGCTTCGTTGTAATGCACTACTAGCTCCAGCTATAGTAGCAGACATACTTGTCAATAGACGTATTTGGCCATTCACACCTAGTGGGTTTGAAGGCCCTCGCGCTGCTACTGCTGTCGTTGTTCCTGCAGATCACTGTGATGGGGTTGGTAGGTTCCTGCAAGGTTATGTATATAGTGAAGCCTTAATAACAGTAGGCTATACTACTGATGCTGAGGCGGATTTGATCTCAGAGTCCCTTGAGACTACCGCTAACTTTATACCGCTAGACCATAGACTGTTTAGATGGTCGTCTCCCGATGGTAAAGCAGTTCTTGAAGACGAGAGCCCTGGATTCCAATATTACACCGGGCGACTGATTCGCACTCTATTCAACGTAGAGCCACCTCTACCTCTGTCTATGTTAACATTACAGGGATCTTGTAATAGTGCTACGTTTGCCAGCTCTCTATTGGGCCTGTCATTCGCACCTGAGACTTTGCTTTACAAGTCACCTGCTTTAAGTCGAACAGTAACAACCAACGGCGCTAGAGGTTGGGACTTAAAGTTTGACTTCCCGTTCACTCAGTTTGGTTGGAACAGATTCTTCAATGGCGACACCCAGTCTTGGGAGCAGATCTTTCTAGCAGGAGAAGAAGGTGCAGCGGCTCAACCTGTACGCCCTTACAGACTAGCAAACTTCTCGGAGTACCTATTCTAATGTCAACTAATACTAGGGTAAATGAGCTTAAGCGTTTACGTAAGAAGGATAGGGTAACTGTAGAAGACCACAATGGTATTGTAGAAGGCTTGCAGTTCCTGTATAACCAGAAGCGTCCTCCTGTTAGCACCAGTAACCTGCGACACAGAAACGCTCAGTACCTAGCTACTTCTGTTTCATCAGTTCCTGCTTATTCAGTGTTACAACTAGTTGAAGCTGGTTGGACTGCCAGTTGGGCTGGCGTAGCTACTACCGAGATATTGACGGTTGGTAACGTAGTAAACAGTTCATGTCATTTGTTTACCAATGGCTCAATAGCTATTGCAGCAAACTCAACAGGTTGGGTTACTCCAATAGCTATTGACAATGTGATACCACTACGGGTAGACAACCCTACTCTAGCCCAGGGCAATGCGTTAACTCCTGCAATTCCTAAGCTCAGTTCAATGCAGTTAAAGGCAACTACTGAGTCAGGGTCTGGCTTCTCTATAATAAATGCGCACAGTGACACCGGTGTGTTCTGGTGTATAAGGCAGGTAGCTCAACCAAGAGTAAGACTGTGTGTTACAAATGAAGTAATTCAACCTGGCCAGTCTGGAGCTGTAACCATATGGGACAGTTCAGTCAGTCCACCTGTAGAAACAACTGAGACAGTTGAAGGGGTGGTATTAGACTGGATGCACGGTGATAAAGCAATAAGTGAAGGAAAACGAGCAGGTATACTAGAAGCTAAAGGGATCAATCGGTTTATGTGGGCGGAGTGTGAATAGTGGTTCAAAGCCGATTTATCATCTGTAGCCCGTGCTGTGATTCTGGCCCATACACTGCCTGGGTATCAACATCTGGAGTGTTCTGTCCCGACTTGTGTGTAGGTCAACCAGGATCTACGCTTGGTAACATAAGTGATCTTAGGATTAGTGATCTAGACGGGATTGTGAACTTAGCTAACGCAGAAAGCATCAGGGTATTTGGGGCGGATTCCCGTGCTGAACTAGCTCAGTCTAGCTTACTATTAGGCAATCAACTTATCGCTGTAGCTGTAGATGATACGTTAGAAGAATGGACTGTGCAATTTGCTGAATCATTTGGTCGACCCAACCGGTTCAGCCGATGCATACCTCACACAGTAGTACCAACTGGCGAAAGTGAAATCTTACTAACTGACGGCTGGCAGACTATCAAGATACGGATTGAAGTCTTTCAAGGTGACGCTAGTGCAATTGATCTTACTGCTATGGACAGTGTTGAACGAGAGCCTGTCATAAATAGGACTGACGTAAAATTCTACAAGACTCGCGAAGCCTCACTGTTTGAGCGCGATCTTGAGCTAAACCATGTAGCATCAATCCCCTTAGACTTCGACTTCGACACGGGACAGTTCTCAGGAGAGTACCGCGGTGCTTTCTTACCAAAGTTTCTTGACGTAGTCCATGATGCTGTCTATGTAGGTGACCCAGACGATCCTATAAGATGGTATGAGTACGAAGAGATAGTCCCTTCAGGGGAAAGTTCTGTGACTGGCATAATGGGACTAGGTGTATCTGACAACCAAGATTCTCCAGAAGTAGTACGCAACGATGAGGGTCCAGTAACTACTTGCCCTATATTCGATCTCGCAGTCGGAGCTGGCTTTGGAAGGTTCACGCCGTATGTAGTTTACCAAGAAGGACAAACCTATGGGGAAGGTACACAGTCTGTGGGTTTCACAGATGTTCTATTCATGGGTTTACCCTTCAGAGGAGAGCAGTCTCCTAGAAGGTTGTACACTGGTGAGCTATATCGGCAGCAACCTAATGAGCTCAGGTTTCTAGACTACCCTTGGTTGAAAGAGCAGGTTGACCCTGACGGTAGAGCGACTAGGTTAGCCGCCGAACTTCACGCTGAGTTCATGGCTGCTAACTTCACACCTGAAGACGACTGGGAGCTTATAGACCGAGACGGGCTGACTAACAAATACTACCACCTACCTAGGATCGAAAACTTTGCTCCAGGTATAGCTGACGGCCGTGATGGTTTTCTTGTAGCAGCGAACCCAGTAATATATGAAGACTTTTCCAACAATGTTCTTGCGGAAGCGCAGTTCTACAACATGATTATTGAAGGTGAGTTTAACTGTGGTAGAAACACAGTAGATGTTAGCATCAATTTTAACTTAAGATACAACATCACTAGAGAGCGATCCGTAGCTACTCAAGGAAACAGTGCAAATAACTTCTTCCCCACGTCTAGTCGAAACATTCAGTTCATTCATCGCTCTAACTTAACTGTTAACTTAGGTGAAGCAGTTGACATCGAATTACCACTAGTAGAAGGTCTAACTGACTTCCGAGGTTTTGCAGTACCGTCCCTAGCGGTACAACCTACTAAGACACTTAATTTAAAATTCAATACTGGGTTGGTTAGTTTACCGTAACTAGAATAACGCAATTTAGGTGTGGTGTAGGTAGTCAGTTAGCCGTAATAGTGACGCACAAAATTCACTACCCTAATTGGTTACTACGTATGAACAAAGACGAAGCACTAGCGCTTGCCTTGAAGCTACTGAAAAAGCATAAACTACTAGACAAAGGATGGTATTACTGTGTAGACACAGATGCGGAATCACTAGACCGACTAGGTCAGACTCGTTATGATTCAAAACAGATTGCAGTAAGTGACTGGGTGTTCACTGATCTAGCTGACGAAGTAGAAGACACCATACGTCATGAGATTGCACACGCTGTTGTTGGACCGGGTCACGGTCACGGTCTTAAGTGGAAAATGACTGCTAAGAACATGGGAGCAATACCTCGAGAGTGTTGCATGGACGGCATACCTCAAGAGCTTCGGCAGAAGATCAAAAAGAGCAAAGAAGACACCGAGTCTAAACCTAGTACAGGAGCTTACAAGTTCAAAGACCAAGCACCTGTAACTTATCAAATGCCTGTTACTATCTCACAACACAAAGTAGATAGTTCATACGTTGCAAAGCAAGGTGAGCAGCTTGTTGCATCCGATGAGAAACTTACCCTGTGCATTGCTAAAGCAACTGCTTACTGCTCAGAGCGTAGAGCCGCTCTTATAATAAACTTTCACCAATTTGTGAAGGCTGCTATCGCTACACCGTAAAGAGTACGCAGACGATTATCATTACCCAAATAAGTATTACCTATGATTGAACGTGAAGCCTTGGCTTTTAGTGATGTTACACAAGAGCTGTTGAAGCCAATCAACCTGGCAGAATCCGATCGCATTTGGATTCGTGTTAATGACGACGAAGCTAACTTCTTTGATATCAAGCCGTTTGGTATCAACGGAGCTTATAGCTCAAGCGCAGCTGTTGGCTCTTGGCTAACTAGACTGCAAGAACAAACATATCAAAATGATGGTGTGTATCGCATCTCCGCGACTGACTTTAACGTCAGTATCATTTTCTCACTCTGGGAAGGACGTATTAAGTTTGATGATGAAGTTGCTGAACTTGAATTCAAACGGTGGCTACTGTTCATCTACAATGGAAACGAACAAGCCCGTCAGTTTAAGCGTTACAAAGCTGGTGAGGAACTTGTGGGATACAGCTATCCCGACAAAGAAGGACTCGAGCTTGCTAGACACCAGAAGTTTGCGTACTCGAATGGAAGTCAGACCGACGGTTATTGTTTCTTCATGGAACAAGGCACGGGAAAGACTGCTGCGGGAATTGCTGTAGCGTGCAGAGAAGCTGTCAAGTTGGCAGAAGAATCACGTCTCAAACGGATCATTGTTGTATGTCCAAACAACGTCCGACTCAACTGGCAAGTAGAAATGGAAAAGTTTGCTACGGTACCAAATCAAGTCGTAGTGCTTCGTGGTACTAAGAAGCAGCGAATAGAACGTTTCCTGAAAGCTTTCATACCACAAGCGAACTCACAATTCACAGTCGTAGTAGTTGGCTATGATACATTGAAAAACAGCGGTGACTACATATTCAAACTACAGTGGGACGTAGCTGTAGCCGACGAGTCACACTACTTCAAGACACCAGGCAACAAGCGCTTCAAGACTATGATGAAGTTGCGAGACCACTCCAACAAACGCTTGGCTCTTACTGGTACACCTATCACTAACTCCGCTCTTGACTTATATGCTCAGTTCGAGTTCATAGGTAAGAACTACTCAGGGTTCACCTCGTTCAAAGCTTTCAAGAACTTTTACGGTGTGTACGTTACAGGTGAGTCTGGATTTGATAAGCTAGTAGGTTTGCAGAACCACGCTTTCATGCAGGAACGCATGGCTAGACTATGCTTCATAGTACGTAAGGAAGAAGCACTGCCTGACTTGCCTGAGAAAGTGTATGACGTAGCTGAAGTGCACATGACTCCAGAGCAGAAAGAAATCTACGACCAAGTTGCTACTCAGCTTAACCTTGAGATTGAAAATGACTTGGCGACTGCAACCGGTAACTCTGCAAACCTGGTAGTAAACAACATCTTGACTAAGTTGTTGAAGCTGGCCCAGATTACGTCAGGGTTCGTAGTCTTCCCACGAATGGTTGATGAAGAGGGTGGAGTAGAGCAAGAGCGCTCTGTGAAGCGTCTTGAAAACAATCCAAAGCTTGACAAGCTGGTAGAGCTTATAAAAGCTAAAGAGCCAAACACTAAATCACTAGTGTGGGCATGCTGGGTAGAAGATATCAAAGTCATTGCAGAACGCCTGGCTGAAGAAGGTATCAAAGCTGTGACCTACTATGGTGGGACGTCGTTTGATGCACGTAACCAAGCAGTTGTAGACTTCAACAACGATGACAAAACCACTGTGTTCATTAGTAACCCAGCTGCAGGAGGCACTGGTATAACCTTGCTAGGTTACGATCCAATGAAACCAACAGAAGAACAAACCTCAAACTGCGACCAAGAGTTTTACTACTCTCAGAACTGGTCTATGGTTCATAGAAGTCAATCTGAAGATCGCTGTCACCGGCATGGTACTCGTGTGCCAATTAAAATCACTGACTTGTGCGTACCTGAAACTATCGATGAAGAGATTCGTGCAAGAGTCTTAGACAAAATCACAACGGCTTTAGAGCTAGGTGACTTGCGTAAGGTACTAACAAAGGTCCTGTAATGGCTCGAGTAATATACTTAGACAATTCGTTAAGAGGCAAGACTACCCAAGCTGTACAGTTTGGTGAAGTAGTGTTTCTATTCGATGAGTATGATACAAGGCCTAGCAGCTTTGACCCTACATTTCAATTAACCCTTAAGGAGAAACTGTATGAATTAGACTTTGACCCTGAAACAGACTACATTGCCGTGACTGGTAAATATATCAACACTGTACTGTTAGTAGCAACAGTAGTAGTAACATTTGGAACGGTTTCATTACTACTATTTGATGCAAGACTCCAACGTTACCTTGAAACTAAACTACCATTTGAATAGAGAAAGAAGAAATATGCGTCCAGAAATCAAAGCGTTTTACGCACGAGTAGACCAAGCTCACAACGACTTGTTTACTGAAGCACTGAGGCTGGAATCTAAGCTGAAGTCAGAAACCGACTTGGAAGAATTGTGTGACTGGGTACTTGTAATGCGTGAGGCTAAGGCTCACTTTGAGCAGCTAGCTAGCAAATGCAACGCAATGCAAGAGCTGTCAATCAAGATGGGGTGTGCTATCTACTGCACTCTGCCCAACAACCACAAGTACGTGTTGAAAGCAGCTATTAAGACTGCTTACTGCACTGCTAAGCCTGACCTCAAGTACAGTGCTTCTATCCCGACCTTAAAGAAAGATCCGGAGAAGTATTACGCTTTGACTGACTACCTTGGAATTGAAAGAGATCACGCGACGGCACGAACTGTACGTATCCACTGGCCTTCATTCGTTGACCACATGACCGAGCTTACCGAGTCTGGTAAGCCTCTACCTCCTGGCATCGACCCTGAGGCAACGTACCCTGTGTACAAGATGACTGTTCGTCGTAACCACTCCATTCTGGGAGAGTAGACGCAGAGAAGTTTGAATTTTCGATTTTCATTAACTGAATTACATTTAGGATTAGACATGAACACTGAAGAAAAGAAGCCCACTGAGAAGCCTGCTGAGACAACTGCTGTAGCTATGGCGTCAACTGATGCAACACAAGTGCCTGCTTACCTGCAAAATCACGAAGGACCTACAGGTCTAGAGCAATTGCACAAGTTCATCAAGCCACCTCGCTTGAAGATTGTGCAGAAACAAGCAAGCGACGAGTTGTTGGAACGCTTTGCAATTGGAGACATTATCTCCACACCTTCGCAAGAGTTAGTTGTCAACAAGGGAGAGCCTCTACTTGTTGCACCTATCTTCTTCTGGGCAGAGTGGTGTACTTGGAACCCGTACGCCTTGAAAGACAGCATGGACACGATCGCGTTTCGTACTACTGACGAAAACGATCCGCTGGTTTCTAAGTGTCGCAATCCAAACATGCGCACTGAGGAGTACAAGGTTGGAGGTCAGGTGCAGCTTGACGGCAAAGGTGCACCTCACATGTTGAGTCACTGTGAGCACTTGAACTACTTGTTTGAAGTGCTCTCTGGTCCTCAGGCTGGACTTACTTGTATCGCCTCGTTCTTCAAGGCTCAGCATCAAGATGGTACCAACTTCAACCAGTTGATTAAGATGCGCAAGACTCCACTGTACGCGACTCAGTTCGAGTTCCGCTCCTATCAGAAGAAGTACGGCGGCAACACTTGGATGGGCATGCGCGCATCAAATCCCCAAACTGGTGCCCCGTTTGCTTCTGAGAAAGAGTTCGCACAGCGTAAGGAGCTTCATCTTGAAATGGCTGAAGCTCACAGCAAAGGTGAAATCGTGGTGGATCACGATGAGCCACAGGACTCCAATGTCGTTGATGGTGCAAAGACTGACACAACCGAGAACGCTAAGTTCTAAAACAATCACGGCTGTTATAGCTGTGTTCACATAGAGTTTACTTTACTTTACTTTACTACGAAAGCATTTACATGCCTCATTACCAACAAGCTACGTTTGACCTACCAGGTGGCACAGATGAAGCACCTTACGCTGAGATTTTCGAAGTAGGTGGCTACGTCCGGGTGGCATCTTCAACATCGATCGATATCATGTGTACCAGTGATCTGATGACACAGATTCGAGAGATCATGAAGCCTACTCAGTCTGAAGCACCTACTGGTGACGCACCTACTGGTGACGCACCTACTGGTGACACACCTACTGGTGACACACCTCCTGGTGACACACCTCCTGGTGACACACCTCCTGGTGACACACCTCCTGGTGCGTAGTTGAAGCGGCGATCTAGCCTCGCGTAAAGTGCGCGAGGCTTTCTTTACCAGTAACAGACACTGTGGCAGTATGTCAATAGCAACAATAAACGTCCTAGCTGAACTTGAGACAATTGGTTGGTCCTTCAAGTGGAGCGACGAAGCTAATATCAAGTGTAAGTGTCCATTCCACACTGACAACTCTCCGTCTCTATTCATTAACATGGAGACCCGAAAGTTCTACTGTCAGTCAAGTGGTTGTAATAAGAAGGGAGATATAGTTACCTTTCTGGCTAAGGCTTGTCAGACAACACGCGCACTAATGCTGCAAGAGTTAGCTAAGCGCTACACTATCGAAACAACAAAGGTCATCAACGCTGATCTTATTGAGATCTACCATAGAGATATAGATAATGCAGCTCCTCTGATAAAAGAGTTGAAGCTGCGAGGAGTAGGTCCTGGACTTATTCGTAAGTACCGACTGGGCGAGCTTGATGGTAGAATCACTATTCCTATCAAGAACGAAACGGGCCTGTACGTTAACGTAAGGAAGTACCTACCTGGTGCTCCTGGTACTCAGAAGATGCGTAATGTCCGAGGCCATGGGCAGATACGTTTGTTTCCTATTGACCAGCTACGTTATGACGAGATAGTGATTTGTGGGGGAGAGATTAAAGCTATTGTAGCGGCAGCTGAGTTGAACCCTTATTCAATAGGTGCAATAACAGTTACATCTGGAGAAGGCAAGTGGGATCCAAAGTTCAGCAAGTTGTTTGCTGACAAGAAAGTCTACATTTGCATGGACATTGATGAGGCAGGTACTAAAGCGGCAAACCAGTTGGCGTCTCTCCTGTACAAGTTTGCTGACTGGATTGGTATAGTCAAGCTACCTCTAGACAAAGACAAATACCCTACCGGTGACTTGAATGACTACGTCGCTCGAGAAGGCGAAGCACTTAAGCCCGTATTAGATTCTACTGATGAGTGGCAACCAAAGACCAAGGCACTAGACGCCACAGAGAAACCAAAAGAAGTCACCCTGAACAAAGCAATTCACGCAGACAATGTTGGCGCACGCATTGCAGTAGAAGCTACACTATCAGCGGTTGACACTACACCGTTTGCAATACCTCACAAGCTTGTGCCAAACTGTTGTAAAGAACAGAAAATGTGTGCTATCTGTCCTGTCTACAACTTAAATGACAATACAGAAGTCGTCATTGACGCAGAGTCCGAAGCTATACTCGAACTGACGTCTGCTACCAAGCAAGGACTCAGAGGAGCTATCATGGGAGGTATAGGTGTCCCCGCAACGTGTAAGACCTTCGACTACAGCGTGACTGCTTCTTATAACGTTGAGGAAGCAAGGATATCACCTAAGCTTGAAATAAACTCAGCGTCCAATGAACGAAGTATGATTCCTGCAATCTGTATAGGTGACGGTATGCAGTTGAACGAGAACTATCGTCTTACTGGTAGACTATGGCCATCTCCTAAGGACCAGAAGCAAACCTTAGTTATCTCTGACTACAAGACCAGCGAAGACGCACTAAGTAGTTATGTGCCTAAAGACTTACACGAACTTGAAGTCTTTCAACCAGATGAGTGGACAGAACAGAGTATCAGCGCAAAGCTAGATGAGCTTTACAGTGACTTAGAAGCTAACGTAACACGCATCTATTTGCGACGTAGCATTCACATAGTAGCTGACCTGACTTATCACTCACCTCTGTGGCTTCAGTTTGACGGCAAGGTGCATAAAGGCTGGGTGGAATCACTTATCATAGGTGACTCAGCTCAAGGTAAGTCTGAAACTGTGTTGTCATTACGCAGCTTCTATGGCCTCGGCGAGAAAGTAGAGTGTAAGAACGCTACAGTTGCAGGTCTACTAGGTGGGCTTCAAATGATGGGTACCAAGTGGTTTGTCTCTTGGGGAATCATTCCAACTCACGATTCACGATTAGTTATTCTAGAAGAGTTAAAGGGAGCTGATGTTGAAGTCATTAGTAAACTCACTGACATGCGGTCTAGTGGAGTTGCAGAAATTCCTAAGATTGAGAAACGCAGAACCCACGCTCGTACTCGTCTTATTGCTCTGTCTAACCCTCGTCATGACCTTCCACTATCAAGTTACAATTACGGAGTCGAAGCTGTTAAAGAACTTGTTGGTGCCCTTGAAGATGTTAGGCGGTTTGATATTGTGGCTGCTGTGGCTCGCAATGACATTGATGCTGACAAGCTTAATCAACTAACAAAGCACAGACCTGACGTAGCTCACAAGCATACGGCTGATCTGTGTCGTCGCCTTATACTGTTTGGTTGGACTGTTAAGAATACTGAGTTCGAAGATCAACAGTTCATCTTAGACAAGGCGTCAGAGCTAACTGCAAAGTTTAGTGATACTATACCTATTGTAGACAGAGGTAGTCAACGACTCAAGATAGCGCGCTTGGCGGCTGCTCTAGCTGTGAGAACGTTCTCTACCAAAGAAGGTGCAGTGTATGTACGTACTTGTCACGTAGAATGGATATGCAACTTTTTAGACGAAGTGTACTCTGCTGACTCACTTGGTTACAAAGACTACACACAAGCAGTGAAGATAACTTCTTCAATAAAAGATCCCGACGTCATAAAGTCAAACCTTCAAGCTGCACCTCACCCACAGGATCTAGTTGAACAACTCTTGGCCAATGTATACATTGACTTGCAAGGTGTGATGGACTGGACTGGGTATGATAGAGGTCTAGCACAGGAGCTGTTAAGCTTGCTAGTGAGAAAGCACGCCATTCAGCGATTCAAGAGAGTGTACAGGAAGATAGGAGCGTTCACAGAGCTTCTTAAAGAAATGATTGAAAAGAATGAGTTCCATGACAAACCTACGTACTTGAAGAAAGAAAGATTCTAATGATATCTATACACGACGGTATGCAGATGACCGGCCAGTTTGCTGACAAGATGAACCTACGTGAAGGTTCAGCTGACAAATCAGTAGGATTTGAGCTTGTGTCTGACCCTGACACTTTAGAAATAGCTCGCTCAATTGACAGTTATGTCGAGAAGATGGAGTCAACTGGTAAACTTGACAAGAACCCAACACTAGTACGAGTAGTTAAGATTCTTGAAGAGGTAGCAGAGATGATTCTAGCATCTGACGAAGTTGCCGCCTTTGACGCTCTTTGTGATGTTATGTACTTGACTCTAGGTGCAGGCGAGATATTCGACATGCCTCTTGATCTAGGCTTCATGGAAGTTCACACATCAAACATGACTAAGGATAACAAGGCTAATTCTCCTATTGTCCGAGACAAAGGAGAAGGTTACGTACCTCCAAACCTGCGTCGCATACTAATCAATCACCGCGGTCGGCCAAAAGAAATGTCTTCACGCCCTGCTAATACCTTAGCAGCTATCAAAGCACGAGTCGTTGCACGTAATTCCCTTAACTCCACGAAAGAAACTGAGTCATGATAATCATTGAAGGCGCCGACATGACTGGCAAGACCTCACTGTGTAAAGATATTGAGCTAAATGCAGGCTTGCTGTATCAGCATATTAGCAAGCCACCTGGTAGCTGGCCGGTACCTCAAGGGTACATTGATCTTGTCAATCAACACACAGTAAGAGACCGCTTCCATCTGTCGGACATTGCCTACAAGCTAGCGACAAAAAATCGTCTACTTCTGACAGCGCAGACTCTTGACATTATTGAAGCTCACTTGACAATGGTAGGCTGCTTCACAGTTGTTATTACAGCTGAGGACTGTCTTCTCGAGCAGCGCTTCGCTAAACTACAAGAGCGCGAAATGTATGATCTTGAGACTATTCTCAAGGCTAACCTGCAGTACAAAAACTTAGTTGATCGCAAGACAACCTTGAGTCAGCACTGCAACATTAATTATCACATTCACTGTGATAAGCACAAGCTTTGGCCTACTGCTGAAGACTTGATGACTATAATCAGCCTTTATCACGAAAAACTACAATGTCTAGAAGACGCGTTAAGTTAGATGTCTTCGCTGAGATTACACGAAACGTAGCCTCACTGTCTACCTGTGAAAAGGTTGCAGTGGGTTGCGTGATCGTGACTTATGATCTTCGCGAGATTGTTGCAATAGGTTACAATGGTTGGCCTCATGGACTGGTTCATCACTGTACTATAGGTGCTGATCCTTGTGGTTGTGTTCACGCTGAACTCAACGCTTGTATTAAGCTAGCACCTAGGTATAAGGATTGTACCTGCTTTGTAAACAAGATACCTTGTTTAAGATGTGCACAGGCTATTATTCAAACTCAAGCTGTTAGTGACGTCATAATACTTGACTCACCGACCGAGGATAGCTTCCCAGGTATTAACCTGTTAACTGCAGCTGGCATAGAAGTGGAGAGATGGGTATGATAGTTTGCGACAACGGTGTCCGTATCGTTCAAGACGAGTCTGAGCTACCTTATCACTTAGTCGGTAGTAAGTATCTATTTGTAGATCTAGAAACTACTAGTAGAGACTCTACCAAGAGAGCAGTTAACCCGTGGCACGACTGCTGGATTGCAGGAATCTGCATAACTGCTGATGACCACAAAGGATCGTGGTATGTTCCCATTGGTCACTCTCATGGTCGTAATATTGATCGTCAAGCTGTTACGGCGTTTTTAACTGTATTGTTTGACAAGGCAACTCACTGGGTCAACCACAACATCAAATTCGATACTCATGTGCTACGCAACGACTTGGGTTTGTTCTTTGACCACATAGTTCTTGTTTGTACCCAAACTCTAGCTAAGATCATTGACAGCGATCGCAAGTTCAAGGGAGGCTATGGTCTTGCGCACTTGAGCAAGGTGTGGTTACGTGTAGACATTGACCACTATGAGGAAGCTCTAGACCCATACCGTAAAACCAACAAGGACTATGGCCGTATACCGATTGACATACTTGGTGAGTACGGTGGCCAGGATGTTCTAACTAACCGTCAGTTGTATCACTATTGCTTGGATCGCCGTCACAATGACTGTATCGACGTTTGGAACACTGAGATTGAACTTACTCGCGTACTGTTTGATATGGAAGCAGAGGGCCTTAAGGTTAATCCTACTCAGTTGCAAATTACAAAGCTGATTACCTTGAGTAAGATGCTGAAGTTAGAGGAAGAGATTGCTGAGATTGTAGGTAGAGCAATCCGTCCACATGTAGGTGATGACTGTTTTGAAGTGTTGTGTACACAGTACGGGCTGCCTATCTTAGGGTACACTGAGGACAAGCAGGGTAACGAAACTAACAACCCTAGTTTCGACAAACACATTCTGAAGAATTACTTGATTCACCCGAACGCTCCTACTGAGCTTGTTAAGAAGATCATCGAATATCGCAAGCTTAATACATTTCAATCGTTGTTCCTTAACAGCTTCTTGAAGTATCAGAAAGACGGACGGATACATTGTGACTACAATCAAGCGGTATCAACGGCGAGACTATCTTGTAAAGCTCCTAACTTCCAACAAGCGGACAAAGCTGCAAAAGAGCTTATCGATTGTGATGATGGTTACGTATTTCTTGATCTTGATTATAGTCAGATTGAGTATAGAACTATTGTGCACTACACTGAAGATGTTAGAGCTATTGCAGCCTACAACCAGAATCCAGATATTGATTTTCATAACTGGGTGAAAGACATGATCGGAATCAAGAGGCGTCCTGCGAAGACAGTTAACTTCTTGATGGGTTTCGGTGGAGGTGAGGAGTTACTTGTAAGTAAACTGATGACTGAGAGTGATCTAGTTGAACCTCTTAAGAAGAAGTGCGATGACTTACTGGCCTCCGGTGAGATTAAGCAAGAACAACATCAGCCTCTATTTATGACTTTAGCTCGTGAGATGGGTAAGAAGGTTTACCGTGACTACCATGAGAACCTTCCCACACTGAAGTCTACATCTTACCAAGCTGGTAAAGTATGCAAGCAGCGAGGGTATGTAAGAAACCTTGCAGGACGACACCGCCATCTACTTGCGGCACACTCACACAAAGCATTCAACTCTCTAAACCAAAGCTCCGCAGCTGACATTCAAAAAGAACGTACTGTAGCTCTGTGGAAATACTGCAAACCTAAAGGAATCAAACTTGTTGCTTCTGTTCATGATAATACGTTGTTCAAAATACCTAAAGAATTGGCGACGTACGAAACGCACCGAGACTTAGCTTGTATCATGGAGCATCCACGAGTTACGCTAAGTGTACCGCTCCGTACAGCTGGAGGCTACTCAGATAAGAACTGGTTGGAAGCCTCTAATGCTGAAGACATGATCCCGTATGATGAAATCCAACAGCGATGGCCATATTTGAAAGGGCAATGTGAATGAGTGAGTCTAGTAAAGAGTACGATAAGATTGATCTGGCTAGTGTTCTGCAAATGAAGGCAGCACGGCGTAGAACTTACGACAACCCTGTAGTTGACTTTGAAGTGTACGATGGTGACACTATAAAAGGAACAGTCGATGTTGGCTACAACATGCATTGGAAAGGAGGTATGCGTGTATTGGGAACCGACACTCCTGAGGTACGCACCTCAGCTTCTTTCCACAAAGAAGTAGGTCGTAAGGTTCGTGACGTTACCGTAGCTTGGTGCCACTCAGGTCAAGAACAAGGTTTGCAGTTACGCTTCATCAGTGAAGTTAAGCCTAAGTTTGCTGGCAGAGCAATTGGTACTTTGTACTTTGCAAATGCTACCACTAACTTAGATAACCTTGGTGAGTTCCTTCTCAAACACGGCATTGCGCGTAGCTATGACGGAGGTCCAAGGCCTGAGTGGACTTACGAAGAACTGGTTACTTGCTTGAATCGCTGTGAAAAGTTGCTTGATGGATTCTACCAGAGGTCTAGATAGTAACTTCCATATTAATTTCAATTTAGTGTGGTTTGGCATTTACACAACAGTATGGACATGGTAAAATATATGTATGAGTGTTGAGTTTGTTTGAAGCATCGAACGACTCAACACTCTAGGCGACAACTTCAGTAAAAAAGTAGTTTTACTGTGCGCTGAGCGGTGTTAAAAGCCGATAATAATATAGACGACATTAATCTAATACGGAGAGATTGAATGACACACGACGACGATTGGGAACACGGCGAAATCCCACAATGGCTACTTCTCGAAAACCTTGAGCTTGAAGCAAAGAACACAATTGCTAAAGGCCTTGTATGTCATCTTGACTTTGTTCAAGACTTCTTTAACGTACAACTGCGTGACCTCGACGAAGAGCATCGCGACAAGTTTTATGCTTCACTTCCGACCACTCTGGTCACCAACGACGACAGCCCACAAGTTGCATTGTACAAACTTGGTCAATGTGCTAAGCTTCTTGACAAGTTGAACGACAAGCCACTTCGCAAGCAACACTACACTATGGGCACAATGCTCAAAGCTAACCAACAGCTTGTAGGTGTGCTTGCCACTCTCAACCTGTCAATCATCCGTAGCTGGTCTGACGCAACAAAAGTACAGGTGACTGATGCACAATCGTAAAGTATCCGATGCCAGTATCTTGGCTCAAAACAAAGCTAAGTCTGACGCAGGTCAAATGACTCTTTGCTACTTTAGATGCTTAGATTGTGATGCTGCTACAACAGGTAGAAACTCTGATGGTACCTGTCTTCATTGTCACGGCTCCACTCGGGAGATCAAAAATGAACTTAACTAATCAACGTAAGCGTAACCTTCATATCCAGTACGATCGGATTATCGCACACAAAAAAGCATTACTATATGAGTGTCAGCAATGGGAACTTCGACGACCTACACCTAGACGTGATAAAGTAATATCATTGCTAGGTTTGCAAATAAGATGCTATGAAGTTCGTAAGCAGCTACTTGACCTTGGAACAAGCCCTGAAGACTTGGAGAAACAGTTAAATGACTAGAATCAACGTAGGAATAGATCCACGCGACTTGACGCAACAGCACTTACTTGCTGAGCACCGCGAAATCAAGCGAATACCAAACGTCATTGCTTCAGGACGTTACAACCTAAACATGCTGCCTGAAGTCTTCACACTTGGCACGGGGCACGTGAGGTTCTTTTACAACAAGCTTGGCTACCTTCTCAAGCGCTACGATCGCATTTACAAAGAGTGCATTGCTCGTGGCTTCAATGTACAACCTTACCATGAAGCTTGGCAACAAGGTCAACCTGAAGAATTGCTGCAAGACTGGGAGCCAACGGCTGAGGCCCGTGCTTTGATTGTAGGTCGATTGATTGAGAAGTTAGTTACTTCAGACGAAGGTGAAGTGTGGCTTCGTAAAATGGCGTCACGTTCGTGGATCAAAGCTGCCAACGAGCGTTTCCGCTATACTCACTTCGCTGAGTCGTTTGCTCACATTGCAGAATTGTGTGATGCTAATACACTTGGTGACTTACCAACGTTCAACGATCATCCACTGATCGATGTTACCTTCATGAATCGTATCATTGGGCGCATTGATATTGATCTTGCTATTGCGCGCCGAAAGTTTGTTAACGCTGTCAAGGAGAACTATCGTGGCTAAGAAGACTGAACACAAGAAAGCTAAGAAGCAAGCCAAACGTAGAGCTAGCTCTAAAGCTCGTAAGGGTGGAGGTGGAGCTCTCTACAAGGCGTATCAGAAGCGCCGTGGCCGTATGATTCGTCTGGAGGCTGAGACCAATACATTTCAAACTCAGATGGACAAACTGGCCGGACAAGTGTTCGGTACCAAACCTGCATACGCTCCACTTTACCTTGAGAAAGACAGTACTGAGGCTCAGCATGGGTAGTGTAGTATTCAACCACAAACACTCTCTCAAGTACGTTGTACACTTCACCAAACACCTTGACCACAATGCTCCAGACATTTACTTGGGCACGTTAATGCGAAACAGCTCCAAACAACTTTGGTTCTTCTTTCAAGCAACCTCTCAAGCATCTCTGTACTCGTTTCAATTGGAGGAGATTGTAGAAAAGCTCAATAAGCTTAACCACCCTTGTGAGCACCCTAGTTGTGATGCCGCTCACCATCAAGGAATTAACAAAGACTTACCTTGTCCCTGGAAGGCTGGATGATGAAAACTACTAAAACTGACTTTGAGCGTGGTGCCGAAGCCATGCGAGAGGTGTATTTGAGTCAAAAGAGAGGAGGTAATGAGTTGCCAATTGACAAAGTCCCTAGTGGCTTAGCTAAAACGTTCTGTAGCTTTGAGGTCTGGACTCGCCCTCGCCTCATAGGCAAGTTTGTTTATCTTGCTGAGGCAGAAGCCTGTGCAGACGCTGACTCAAACAGGAACGTTATCAATCGCATGACGTCTCATACTACTACTCTTGAGCTTGAGAAGGCTACTCGTGTAAAGTACCAAGGCCTTGTCTACGACATTTGCAATCTCGTTGACAAGTGGACTGGTGTACCTCTAAACAAGATTAGCATACAAGAGGTAGTTCCTGAGATTAAGAGGCTGCTGTCTAAAAGTATCTCGTATGAGATTCCCGAAGGTTGGCGCTTTATTGCTGTCCGCGAAGCCAAACCAGGTGAGTTCCGGCTTGATGGCTCAGACACACCTTGTAAACATGGAGACATGCCTAACAAAATTGGCCCTCGAGTCATTGTGGAGAAGGTATGAACCCAACCATTTTGAAAGAATGTGTTGTCGAAAGAGTACCTATTAACCCAGAAGAGCTTACGCAATCAATGTTAAGAGAGGCTGATTGCCTAGACAGAGTTATGGCTCTACCGAAAGACTTAAGAACTCGGTTAGCGTATTTAGCTAACACGTTAGCTCAAGTTGCTACCCGTGAGCAAGACCAAGCTCTAAAAATTACTGTTGGAGTCCTAGCTCAGTCATTGTGCTACATTATGAATTCAGCTTCTTGGAGTGAAGGTGAACTCAAGGACTTTGATCTACTTGAAATCCAAAGAAAATTAGATTCTATCTTACGTTTAAACATTAACCAAACTGTTTTGAAGGAGTAACGATGCTAGTATTGAGTAGAAAACTTGATGAAGCCCTTTGTCTTGGGCTTGACTACGTTGTAAATGTAGTCTCCATACGAGGAGACAAAGTTCGTCTTGGGGTCACTGCAAGAAACGATGCCCTTGCAGTGGATCGAGGTGAGGTCCGCTTGTCTAAGCTTGATGAGTGTGAGTTTGTTGGTTCCGCTGTGTATCATGGCAGTCTGTTTCCCTTTTTGCAAGGTTGCAAGGCTGTTGTGAGCAAAAGTTTCAAAGATTCTGATACGTATCAATGCGTGTTTTATGCTCGGTCAGTTATGTCCCCAATGCAGATGACTGAGAGACAGTGGAAAAACATCACCATGAGCTCCCTGGTCTTACCAGTTGGCCAGTTTGGGCACGTTAAAAGTGGAATGGTAGAATATCCACAATTGGGATTGAATCCATACGAGCTGAATATGGAGCCCAGAAATCGGGCATAACTGACCGGGCCACTTGAATCGTTTTGATACACTTAGAATCTAAGTTATCTAATTGACTTTTTCTTTTAATTTTATTATTTCAATGTGAGGCCACATGCGCGTTCACCGAAATAATTGTATAAGACATATGGCAAGTAACTTCTCTTGCTGTTTCACTGTTTGAGCTAACTAACTCACTAACTTACTAAAGAACTACTGGAGATTATTATGGGACTCGGATCCTCACCAAACGCACCTGCTTCGGAACCTGTCGTCACTGACGTCAATGTTGAAAACACTGACAATAATACTGACACCACGACAAGCACCGACGCCGCAACCGCCACTGCAAACGCTGTTGCATCAGCCGCTGAGGGTGACGCCGAAAAGAAGAAGCAAAAGCGCAAGCAAGTCAAGCACCCTTTGCTTCGTGACGCCGACGGCAACCCTCAAAAGTTGACTGAAATGCCTGAAGACTTCAACCTCGGCGACCACAAGCCTTTGATTCGCAAAGACTTCGAAGACGAAACGATTTGGTTGGAGTGGCGAGCCGGCATCTACGAAGCGAAAGCCAAGGACTACCGCGACGAAGCTGCTCTGATCCGACAGTTCGGTTCAGCTGAAGAACGTAAGGCCGCTGAAAAGCTTATGAAAGTGCGCAAGCAGTTCGAAAAGCTCAAGGCGGATCTTGCTGGCCAAGACATCGACGTCGAAGCCATCTTGGCTCAAGCCTCTGACAACGATTCCGCGGAGTAAGCGACGGCTTACTATATGAGTTTAAGGTTTATGTACCTTAGACTTATAAAACACTACTCGGCGCTTGCAATACAGCGTCGAGTTTTTGCGGAGTTGAGTTACTGGTTCCTCATACGGCCTTATAACCGTACTATTGTGGGTTCGATTCCCACCTCTGCGACTTGTACTCTTGAAGTACAACCTTAGAGCCTCCACTTTATCTTGAGTTGGCTCTACATGTGAGATAGGTTAATGTCTCACAGACAAGTAACAGCAGCAGCCACGGTGGATGCACTCACTTAGTGAGAGATGATTGGTTCGATTCCTTTATGTTGCTTGTCTTATTATTATTACATTTGCCAAAGGATTGAACATGTCTGCGGACCCTTCTAAGTTACGTCGTCTCAAGAGTCGTCGTGAGATTGTCAAGATGAGCTTGCGCACTCTGCGCTCTGATATCTCGAACCCTGCAATGTTAGAACGTAGCATTGCCCATGACCAGCAGCAGATTGAAGTCATTCAATCTCGCATTCTAGCAAACCAACGTCGTATTGATACCATGCACGAAACGCATGATGCTACGCGTGATGAGCTTGCTTCCATCAACAAGCAAATCAAGCTTGAAGATAACTCTGTCAAGATTCGTGCTCTCAAGCGAGTAGCTCAATCTCTCGCCGCTATCAGCATTAAGAAAGATGCTGAGTTAGCAAGACAGCCTGAAGCTGCGGACCACCCGCAGACTGTCATCTTTCAATAACCCTTAGGGACCCTCATGGATTCAAACATTACACTTAAGGTAGGTTCAACGTATACGACCGCCAATGGTTGGAAGGTTCGTATTGTTGACGTCGGCAACACCAGTACTATATTTAGTAGTTCACTCAGCGTGGGCCTACTAACTACTGCCATCGGCCAAGAAGTAACTCAGCTGTACAACAGCGACGGCACAAGCACAAACAAACACAATCGTGCCTTTGACATTGTATTGGAAGTCGAAGTCGAAGTCGAAGCAGAAGCAGTACCATCAAGATACCCTAATGAGATAGTAACCGGTGATGGAGTCGTTTGTATAGCTAACAGTATGTACCCTGAGTCTACTTTCAGCGGTATGGCTGGTGAAGTGAAAGCTAAAGACTGGCCATTCCTCTTGGTTGACTTTGCAGGTAGAACTGTTGGCATTGACCTACGAACCACTACTGTTAAGAAGGTGTCACCTGAATACCTAGCAGCCAGCAACATAGCATTTGGAGACGACTCTGATGATGCGTAAGACACTGAAAAAAGGATTAGCTCAAGACCTGATAACAGAAGCTGAGTTCCTGCAAGCTTCTAATTGGTATGAGTTTATACAGGAACACGAACGTCGATCGTTTACGTCGTTCATGAAGCAGTGGCCTCTAAGTAAGTTGCGCTCTATCTGGTTGCGCGCTGTTGGTGAGAAGTCCGTGCGTGTTGAGTACACACGTGCTTGCTACACATTCGCAATATGCTACTACGCCTTCAACACTTACTCTAAGCCTAAGCGCTTAGAAATGCCCTCAGGCCCTCGTGTGGAGTATACACTAATCAAGGACCAAGTCAAACGAGGTAACTTTGCCTGAAGCATTCGGAGTTACTATGTGCCTGCTAATCGTAGCGGGCTTAATCTACTTTGCTAGGAGTTGAGATGAAGGTTGTGTTGAGAGTATACCAAAACCCTAATGAAGCGCAGAGAGCTTGGAAGTTGGCAGTAGCTGATCTGCGCAGCACTCCCGGAGTTAATTATCTAATCAGTAATACTGATCGTGTCACTGAAGTGACAGACACTCGGACTTACTATGTTAGTGAGAGCGTCCATGCAAGTAGATTCTATGGGATCAATGTAGATTCCATCATCTACAGCAGAGGGACTGTATCAGGGTCGTGGGTGAGACTGCAGCAGTCACTAGCACCTAAGTTGCCTCCTACTGACTCAGCTTTGCGTACTGTTGTACTATCACTGGTCATTGGCTTAGCCTTAGGTCTCTTACTATGAAGGTTATAGTTAAGGTGTACCCTGATGCATTCGAGGCTCGCACTACTATGCACAAACTAGTGCTGAAACTGGTTAGTCAAGGTCTAACTCACACCGCTGACTGGCCGGAGTTGAGTGTGAAGATGAGAGTGACTACATTCTACTTCGTGGCTGAGGGACGTGAACACCACAGAGCCCTAATTAAAGCAGCCCACAAGAAGACTGGCTTACCTTTCGATGTTGTGTATCATCGAACCTCAGACACTGCAAAGTGGTTAAAATTAGAACAGGAGATTAAAGCTCATGAGAGTTAGATCAAACAAAGTGCGAGTCAACTTGCCATTGATCGAGCAACGACGCCGTGACGAGGATGCCCGAAACTTGGCCCGCATTCGTCAACGAGAAGTTAGTCAATACGCTCACAACATGCGACAACATGAGCAGCTGAAGGTGGCCTACTCGAAGCTGGCTGCTGATAAAGTGGTTGAGCTGTATGAATGTGAAGCGAATCCCTATCTACCCAAGATGAACATTGCACGAGTCAAGTATGATCGTCAGGTGGTCCGGAGAGTGGTCAGGTCGTATGGCGAAGTGTGTAGCGCGATAGACACTGCTGATTGCAAAAGCCTGGAAGAACTGCAATGTTTATGTGAGAGCGCTGGAGAGGAGATTGGACGTTGGATACTTGACGACGTCATTAAGAACATTGGAGGAGTTGCACAACGTGGTTAATAACGTGCGAAGCACTGGTAGCATAACTGACCGGCGTGTCGCATTCTCCAGAAACCCTATATAGGATTGAAAACTTATAAGATTATAACATAACTGACCAGTTTACATATCTCGTACGTATACACACTAAATTCATACACGTTCCTGTAAACTTCTACAGCACCTATGCTGCAATTATATTAATATTATAGGCCTTTTAGAGAAATAATAATAATAATATATAGGATCAGTAGAGTTTTTATTCCCATATAGGGTTTCTGGAGAATGCGGCACGCCGGTCAGTTATGCTATGCCGCTATCGCATAGACCGAATGAGTACGTGTAGGTATTCGATTGTAACTTTGAAAATAATGTTGTATTGAGCTGGTTTGGCATTTACGTGTGAATACTGGTTTGGTAGAATGTATGTATAACTAATGATGACACTAACTAACTTGGAGTTTAATATGAAGAACGACACTACTGACGCACTATCCTTTGTTGCAGTGATGTTGAGAAGTCGAACCTGTAGTGTAGCTCGATTAGAGGAGCTGATCGTTAACGTGCATGCTATCACACGTCTTGCAGGAGATCGTTTCCTTGTAACCATTCAAATGACAGAAGACACCTGGAAAGTTGAAGCATTCGAGTCTATAAAGAGCTCGCTGTTTGGTGATAGTGCCATTGAGTCTCTTGTGCTGAAGGTTGGAACGTTTGCAGAGTGTGAGCTGTTCATTAATGAACGTGAAGGAAAGCAGGTGATTGCTAATGGCTAAAGGTAAGCCACTCAATGAGTTTGACATACTGAAGCGAGCTATTGATGCTCTCAGTAATGCCAAACCACGTCGAAGCGGAAGACCTCGCTCTGAACGTAGAAAAGAAGCAAGGCGGAAAGTGTTACCTGAAGACCGAACATGTTTGCATTGTGGTAAGGTCATTTTGTCCTCAAGAAGTTGGGTTGTAAAAAATGTTGCTGGAAAAGAATTCGAAGGGTGTCGAAAGTGCTACTATCGAATCATTGTACACCGCACTAAACGCAAAGCTGGCGAAGGTGGCCAAGAAGCAGATTGATCGCCGCGCCCTCGGACACCTCGAGGCCTTCGATTTGGTCAACGAGGCCTTCGCATTCGGCTTCGTCGAGCGTTGGATAGCCTCATTTGACATTGAGAGCACTCCAGCGCACATCAAAGTCAAGAAGCCAGTAACCTTAGATGTTGCAGAGCTCCCCGATGAGTGGACAGCTGCGCAGATCTCTCAGTATATCACAAGGCTCGACGCTGTAAGCAGCTCTGAACCTCAAGACTACTACAGAGAAGCGCTAGAATTCTGGATCGTGTGGAAGTTCAGATACTTCTGCGGCGACCAGATGAGAAGGAAGGTGCAGAACCCAACCTTAAACCTCGACTACAACAGAGGCAAAGAGGGTACTGGGCTGAAAGTAACATCAGTCCAACTCGAAGAAACGTTCGACGTGGCACGCCATCAAGATCCTTGCAGAGATGCAGCAGAGTATCTAGAGTATTGCAGCGCCGAGGAAGCCGACGTGTTACACCGTATGTATTGGCTTGGACAGACACGAGCATTCATCGCTCAGATATACAACTGCCACCCGAATACAATCTCAGCAATCCGTAAGTCAGCAGAGGACAAGATACGTGAGTCTACAAACGATGAGTGATAGCGATACGGTTCAGCAAACGATGAGTGATAGTGGTGAGCCGCTTGCAGAGGGGCCGCCTTTTAAAGCACCCGGGGCCCTGTTGATTGAAAACGCACTTAGTCTGCGCGCAGAAATGGACAGGTTTGTTGACATAAATCTCCATGAAAGCGGCCGGAAGATTGCTGCAAGATATTGGCGGCTTGTCTACCGGATTGTTCAGGAAAACGGGTTCCGCTGGGTTGACACCAAAGTAGGAAGTGGCTACCTAAGAACAGCAAACGGAGTGAATCAGTTTGCTCCAGGAGTGGCGGGAGCGTTCGACATAATTGTCGGAGAGTTTGCCTAGAATGTTGCAGGGATTCCTGTAGCTTACTGCTATGAATAGTAGTGAATGATCTTTGACAATTCAAACCTCCTAAAGGCCTTTTGCAGGATTGCCTATCAGGGCCTTTATTTTAGAAAAAATTTCTCAAGACCTCCTAAACCTCCTAAACCTCCTAAACCTCCTATTCTAACATTGAGGCCGGTAAACCTCCCATACCTCCCAGTCTACCTAGACTACCTAGACTACCTAGACTACCTAGACCTCCCATTCTAACATGGGATCAAAGTGATGACGCGCTCAAAGTGATACGTGATCAAAGTGATGGCGATCAAAGTGATGACGCATTCAAAGTGATACGTGATCAAAGTGATGGCGACGTCATGACGTTTTGTCACCGGTAAAGTCCTAAAAGAATTTGAAAGTTCTAAGTGCCTGCGCCGCAAGCACTTAGGTCCCGACATTTTGTCATACCCTTAGTGGACACTCAAAGAACGAAACTCGAGTCCTAAGTACCTGCGCCGCAAGCACTTAGGACGATTATTTTTTAGAGCCATTTTTGTCCTAAGTAGCTGCGGTGCAAGCACTTAGGACTAGGCTATTCACTGGGCCTGTAAAATAAAGCAAACGAACAAAACTGACTATTTCAACTTTGTCAAGTTATATAAAACAAACAAGTTAAGTAGTTTGAATCGTTTTAAAAGATTAAGTAGTTTGAATCAATTAAGTAGCTTAGGTAGTTTAGTATGAATATTCGCAATGACGAGTTTCGAGGATATGACGACTTTGAGCAATCTGAGCAGTTTATTCCGTATGAAAAGTATAGCGAGCATAGTGAGTCTGAGCTGCTTGAAGAAGTTAGTAAGCTTGAAGAAGCTAGTGAGTCTGAGCTGCTTATGGACCTTATGGAATATATGGAAGATAGGTTCGACATGGAAGTTTGTGACGAATAGGCAAGAACAAGAAAGTAGGTAGTTTGTGATGAACAGTGAAAATAGGTCGATTGAAGAAATTATATCACTTGAGTTAGATTGCGATATGCAGATAGCTTTGGTAGAATACTTCAACTCGGTAGCTTTGGTAGAATGCGACAAGAAAGTTACCGAATGTATAAATAGTATGATTGCGAGCTTTAGTAGGCTTGGGCAGTCTGAGCAGTCTGAGTACTATGAAGAGCTCGTGATGCTTAAGAAAGAAGCAGAGCTTAGGAAGTTTAGGCAGTCTGAGCACTTTAAGCAGGCTTTGAAGCTTTGGCAAGATGGTGAAGATATGGAAGATGAAGAAGAACGTGCGTTTAGGAAGTCTGAGTGCTATATACAAGCCTATCAGAATTGGTAGTCTTGGTAGTATGGAAGACCTAGGCAGCTCAGTTAGAATGAGTAGACTGAGCTGACTAGGTAGACTATAGCTTTTATAGAGCCTAAGTAGATAAACTAATTTGGAAAGTTTAAGATGACTAAGTCAACTAAGAAGAACACGTCAACAAGTCAAAATGCACCGGTTATGTCAAAGGCGGCGCTTCGGAAGGTTAGTGAGATTGATGCCATTGTGGCAGTTCGGGAAGCTAAGCGAGCTTCGATGACTAAGGAAGATTTGGCGGTTTTGGTGAATAAGTTAGATAAGAAGATCTTGATGGCTAAGCAAGCCGCGATGATCTCGGCGTTTTACGAGGTTGAGGTAGTTGACGCCGACTAAGTAGTTTAGACAAGATCGGAGGTCTAGACAATGTTGGTAGTATTTACCATTTGTGTAGTCTTGATGATCCTGGTAGGTACGGCAAGCTTGATAGTTGTGGTAGCCTCAGTAGTTTGGAGGGTCTACAACAATCAGGTGAACCAGGCAAAGTTAGATACCTTGGAAGTCCAGGTAGCTAAGATGAACTTGGTAGATCGTAGGACTAAGAGGATTAAGAAAGACTTGGACAATTAAGTAACTTAGAAAGCTTAGGAAGCTTAAGCACACTAGTGAACATAGATGAACTAGTGTGCTTAAGTGAACTAGGTAGGTTGCGTACACTAGGTGGTATACGTACACTAGGTAGCTTGCGTACACTAGGCAGCTTGCGTACACTAGGAGGTTTGAGTAGAAACCGCGTTTTAGGAGGTCTAGGAGGTTCGTCGCATAGGTAAAATACTGGAGGTGCATTTTTCATTCCGGCCTACACGCACCTCAAGACAGCGTCTACTTACCTCAAGCCACAGCTCATACATCTCAGCCCAGCAGACCACCACGCACACCGGACACTCCCGAGGGCGCCAAGCGCAACCTGCTACATACTTGCAGGGTTTTGTGAGTTGTGCGTGCCATAATCCGATATAGTAGTGAATACGAAACCAACTACCATTTACTCGGAGACTTCTATGACTCAATCACCTACCGTCAAAGCCGCTTTAGCCGCTGCTGGAAATGATGGAACACTTGAGACAACAAGTGCTACTACAATCATTGTGTTTAGCGATGATGTTTCACCTACTGTTTTCTTTATCCTAGAAGGTGACTTCAGAAACTTCGAAGGGGTCTTGATTAACGCGTGTGACAACCAAGTCGCTGAGACCGACCTCGCAAATCTGATCTACCATGAGTTTGATGAAACCATTGATGACCACTTCCGTCACCCTGCCCTACAAGCAGAGGCGGCGTTCCAAGCGTACCATGAGCTTGCAAACGATGAGCGGGAAGTTTATGTAGTTTCCTGTGGCGAAGTGTAACACGGCACCGTACTGATATTGAAACGCAGTCCCACTGTTGAGTGGTGAGAGCAGCAAAACTCGAGGTGTGCAAGGATCTCTTTAGAGTGAACGGGTATGCAAACGCTCGTATGAGCACCGGGTTCAATTCCCAGCTGCGTTATTTTAATACTCCAACCAAGCAAAGCAATCATGAAGTCATACAAAGCCTTACTACGTAAAGTGCTTGAGCTAGGTGAAAACCACAGCGACCGCACTGGTGTTGGTACTACAAGCCTGTTTGGCTGCATGTGGGAACACGACATGCGGGATGGCTTTCCTTTACTAACAACAAAGAAGATGCCAGCACGTCTTGTATTCGAAGAGCTGCTTTGGTTTATCAGAGGTAGTTCACAAGCTTCAGAGTTACAAGAGCGTGACGTACATATTTGGGACGAGTGGGCAACCAAAGAGCAATGCGCTAAGTTCAATAGAGAGGAAGGCCAACTAGGCCCAATCTACGGACCAATGTGGCGACGCTTCCCTACTCTTGACGGGGATACTAAGAAACAGGGAATCGATCAGCTGGATCGTTTACTTAACAACATCAAGTCAAACCCAGGATCACGACGCCACCTAGTTACTGCGTGGCACCCTGAATGCGCTGCTAACGTAACTCTGCCTCCATGCCACTGGGCATTCCAAGTCAAGTGCCATGAAGACGAGAAAGAAATGTCTATGCTCGTTCAAATGCGCTCGGTTGACTTGTTTCTAGGCATGCCGTTTGACATTGCAAGCTATGCCTTCTTGCTGACGATGATTTGTCAGGTAACAGGCTACAAGCCACGAATGTTGAAGTTCTCTTTAGGGGACACTCACATTTACCATACACACGCAAGTCAAGTTGACGAACTCTTAAGTAGAACCCCAATGGGTTTACCTCACTTGGTCATTACAAAGCCAGACAAGTACCTTCCATCGTTACAGCAGCTTGAAAGTTACCATTGGGAAATGGTAAAGCTTCACGGCTATGATCCTCAACCCACAATCAAGGCACCTGTAGCAGTATGATAATTCAGACTGATGCTGACCTACAGTTTTGGGTATTGATACCAACACTAGGCATTAACATCCGTCAAACTGCAGTAGAGTTAGAGTGGCTTTGCTTTTCTATCCGAGTATACTTTAACAGACAGCAGTGACATGAAGCTAGTAATAAACAAAGATGTTGAAGACGATTCAGTAACGTACCTAGTGTTTGCTGAAGACAGCAGTGGTGAACTACTGTTTGACTCAGAAGACATCTGGGAAGCTATAGACTGGGCTAAGAATGTTGTTGAGTCAGATGAAAATGGATTTACAACGGTTGAGTTAGATATCCAGACATTTTAACGAAACACTACGCCTAGAGTGAGCAACTAGGTCGAAGCCAGGGATAGTGTGCTCCGAGGTTATGTGATTGCCCATCTTCACAAAGTACCAGAACAAAGAGACGCCCTGATATTGGAAAGCGTAGTAGAAAACCCGACAGCCGGAGTGACGGCAACGAGGGCGGAGAGTGTAAAGAGGCTATAGACTCTAGGCACCGATGAGGAGCGAGACCTCACCCGTCCACTGAGTAATTACTGAACCCTTTTGGAGAGATGACGATGCGATTCTTTGGATTGATGATGATGTGTTTGATGTTAGTTATGAGTTTGTTGGCTACTGCTGCTAACGCACAGTGTGGAGCTGAGGCTCAATTCACTGCACAGTGTGGACAAAGCATTATGGTACAGCAGCAAGTTGAAGTTCAAGTGCCAGTAACAACTTACGAGACACGGTATGAAACCGTGAGTCAGGAGTATGTGCCCGCGGCGAGTTGTTCATCGGGAACTCGACGAGTTGGTCGACGAAACTTCGGCTGCATCTTACAGGCTATCTCTGCGTATTCAACGTGCGCAGGTCAACAACGCAGTGGACGACGGCTTAGGCTAAGGTCTAAACCGGTTTGCAACTAGTAAGTTGCTGGTCCTGAGCATTGGTATGCTATCCATGCAAAGTGCATTGGATGAGAAGGTTTGATCCCTTCCTCGACCACTTGAGTTTATAATTATTACGGGCCTATAAGGTGCCACAGATGCTTAAAGTAAAAGAAGTCAGGAAAAACTATGACACTCGTGCCAATTACGCGCAAGTTAAGCGAGATGGATACCGACTTCAGATTACAAGAAACCCTGCGGGAGTTGTCAAGTGCTGGACAAGAAAGCCTAAAGACTGGACAAATCTTGTTAGAGATTTACCTCAAGCACAAGTACTTTGGACACGGTTATCTGAGCCTTGCATACTTCATGCGGAACTATGGATGGAAGACACCCCTGCCACAAGTGTTATCACGCACATCAAAGCTGGATCTTCTAGAGTTAGGTTATCTGTATTTTCGGTTGAGCGAGCTGTACCTGCAGAGGCCTCTATCACAGAAGCTTCTCGATGGTGTGATAAGCAGGGCCTCAATTTCATCCCTTATTTCGTACGTGAGCAACGAGATGTTGGATGCCTCGGTACTTTTACCTCAATCCTTGACTTACCAAAACCATACGGAGACATTGAAGGATATGTCTTCAAAGACTTTAATGGTCAAGAAGTTGGTGAAGGCTGGCAAAAGTTTTGCCCAGTCAAAAAGATCAACCTTGTTGTCACAGGATGGAAACCGGGCACCATCGGAAAACAGTACGAAGGACAAGTCGGATCGCTTACATGTAGCGATAGAAATGGCAAGGTGGTCTGTGACACTTCTGGGTTCAATCAAGAGCTCAGAAAGCAATTAGGTGACCACACAATAGGACGTGTGGTTGAGGTGGCCTTTAAAGGAGTAGCTTCACAAGGTCGCCTGAGAATGCCTCGCTTCTTAAGATTCCGAGACGACATTGATCCAACCCTTGTTGACACTTTGGAGGACTACGCAGGATGAATATTGTATACTGGGATGGCTGTTCAGAAACTGCTAACCTACACTTAGGTGAGGACTACGGAATTGACTGGGAGTATAAGTCAGCCGATAGCCAATCTATAGCTATAAAGAGGGAAGGCTTTGCAACTCTAACGTGCGCCGTTGGTGAATACCTGGTGTTTCTATGTAACGATACCTTAGCTATAGGTAAAGGCTGCTTGGCGCAAGTGGTTTTAAACTATGAGCTAGGTGAGACTGTAGTAGGATCAGGACTTGAAGAGTTTATTGATCCGTTAGTCTGCCGCACAAGGGCTTCAAACGGTGAGCAGGTAATTGATAACTCAGACTTAGCTCTAATTATGCTAAAGGCAATTACCGCTGGCCTGAACGTAACCCTACCAAGTACCTTTAAACTGCAAGTAATATGAAATCACTAATCTGCTACTACAAACCTGGCAAAACAATCCTTACAGGTCCGCAAGCCAGAGAGTTTGGCTTCAAAACTACCCTTGATACAATAGATATTGATAATGCGCGTATTGCGCAACTCCTTCTAAAGTGTGTCAAGGAAGGTAAGGACGTGGTAATTCAAATGGACTCATTCAAAATTCAGGAGATCGACCAGTGAACCAAATAGGGCATCTTTGCACCAGACTAAATGAAATGATTGACATATTAGGAGGCCCTATTGGTGTAGTCTCCTTTGCTGCTGTAGCTTGGGTAGCCATTGTTATCACAGCTGTACGGAGATAATGTGACAGAGCTAAGTAAAGACGAAATTCTTACTCTACTTAAGAAGCGAGAGCGCTCGCTTAAAAAGCGAATAAAGAAAGAACGTGAAAGTCTTAATGCTTTGAGACATAAGTCAAGACGGATCAGGTTATCTTCAGCTATTGGACCTAGAGTAGGGTATTTTACTGACAAGCTACAAGAGCTACAGAATACTATACAATTACTAACGTCTGCAAAAACTAAGGAGGAGTTTTTGACTTCTCAAAATGGAGACGAACTAGATACGCTACTTTCTGTTTTAAATATTTAAAGGTTAAACGTGCCACGTCCACACAAATCAACACTTGGAAGCGAGACAGTGCTTACCAAGAAGCTATGTAGAGCACTTGAGAGGTTAGGTGCTGTCACGTTTGCTGTTGTAGGAGGTAAAATGCAACAAGCAGGGCAACCTGACCGCACAATTCACGCTAAAGAGCTACCTGGAGGCACTGCTAAGGTAGAGTTCAAGTCTGAAAACGGTAAGATTTCCCAACTTCAACAGCTTATTGGAGTAAAACTAAGCAAGCGTAACGTATTATGCGTTGTTTACTGGTTTGGAAGCAACAAGTTCACTGATTTTGACGGCAATTTCATTGCATCAGCGGACTACAAAGACCCACAAGAGTGGTTACACGTACTTAAGGAAATTGGACGTGGTAAGGTCTGATATAGTTGAAGTAGCCTTTAAGCTCATAGAGGAGAACAAGGCCCAAATAAAGAGAATGCTAGCATCAAAGAACCCAATGCTAGTTGACGAAATGTGGAGTGACGTCGTTATAAGACGCGCACCAAACATTGCTAACACCTGGGATCCAACTAAAGGTGCTTCACTCAAGGGGCACATGCTTACCAACTTGAATTGGTACGCCTTCAAATATCTAAATGCACACTCTGCGTACTTAGCCAAGACTAAGTCACTTACATACGCAGTAGATACTTTAGATTCTTCTTACTATTTACCTGACTCAGACACTGTAGAGGTAGTAAATAGCCTTCTGAATCAGCTATCTAAGCAGCACGCAGCTATTTTGATACTACGACACTATCAGGGCAAGAACTTCACTGAGATTGGTGAGTCTATTGGAACTGAAAGAGGTGCAGCTATGTATCATTATAACAAGGCACTTAGAGAAGCTAAGTTCATTTTACTCCAACAAGGCTTTGAAAGCGTAGACGACTGCTGTGGATAAACCAAAGCGGAAGGATATAAGCGGCTGCAATAGAAAACTGCTACCTAACGGAAAACTAGAGAGTCGTGCTCGTGACTTTCCAGCTAGAAGTTGTAAACCGTTTTCTAAAGAAAATCAGCCCAAACGCATTCAAGGCGACCCTGCATTATGTCAGGCCAAGTTTAAGAACACACCTGATAGGTGGTGTAAACAATGGTCTGCTGCTGGTAGTAGATATTGTCGGTTTCACGGTGGCCACATGGCAACTAAGAAGACTGGCGGTAAACATGCAAAGGGAACAAGCGCAGCTAAGTCGAGATTAAGTAAATTGCCTCCACTATATAGAAAAGTAATAAGCAAGTCCTTGCACGATGCTCTTGAGGAACAACTAGGAGTCAAACCTAGTGACCAACTGAGTATATTGGAAGAACTAGCTTTGATGCGAGACTTCGCAAGCCAGTCAGTTGCACTTTATAGCGCAGCTCGAGAATCAGGAAAGCCTGATGCAGTAATGATGGCTGGCTCGATGATGGTGGAGTTATTGAAGACAGTTTCAAAGACAGCTGAACAGGCTGCAAAGATAACTTCTCAAACTTCAGACAACTACTCAATTCATGATTTGCAGTATGTTGTCAATCAGCTGGTACATATTTTACACAGATGTGTACCTGAAGGTTCTGAGCACATTGCCATGGAGTTTGAAGCTAAGGTAAAAGAGCAACTTGTTTTACCAAACCAACCAGAAGGTGTTGTCAGCGAACCTCATCATGATGTTGATGAGATAGACAGCATGGTTCCCAAATTAGAAACGCCTAATGCCAACTAACACTCTAAACGAAACTGTCAAGTCATTCTCAGACGTCGTAAAAGAGCAAGGACTAATTGTTGTAATGTGCTGCGTTCTATTAGCGTATGTTATATGGTCAAACTATACACAACAAAGTCGTGAAGATAAGCACGTCGAGTATCAGCAGACCATCAACAAAGAATTGATGGTAGTAGTCTCCAATTGCACCACTGCAATGCAGTCACAGACTACAGCTACAGCTGCTAATACTGCTACAGTTGAAGCCTTGCGTATGGAGATAATGAAAAAGTGACTCAGGCACCACAAGCGGGCAACTGCCATTCAGCAACTATGTAAGCGACATCCTCGCAACGGAACTATAAACCAATGACCAGCACTTTTAATCGTGTACCGATTGACGTCGCAGGCACAGCCGGAGCGGTTGCAGCCGGCTCCACGCTAGCACTTGAGCAGCAACTTTTAGCTAACGCAGGCCAGCCGGGGTTAACAGTCTTGGCGGTGGGTTACACTAACACTGGCAAGGTTGTTTTGTCGTCGCTCGGTGCAGGTAACGTAGTAACAGTCTACGCTAGTGGTGCTGACTTCAATGCAGGTACTGTGCTACACCGTGAGTTCCTTGCGTTTGGCGAGCAGATTACTTTCACCGGTATAGATATCGGCGCGATCATCACGACCACCCAAGGCGGATATGGTTTCAGCGAAGTCAACTTTGGAAGCGCGCGGATCGCAAGCGTGCCCCTGTTGTCGTTCGGCCTAAACTCGACCGAGACGTTTATGTTTTCGTTTCGTCAATCAGAACGGACTACAGACAACCACGCTTTCATCTTTATCGTTAATGGCCCACTGGAGTCGACTGTCAGCATCACATTCGGCAACGGTGACCCGATCGCTGACGAACCACCACGTAAGATGGACCCGTGGGAGTTTGGCGCGTTTCACCTTAATGGAAATGCTGAGTACGCGCTGTCTGGTACAGCGGGCTTTATGCCTTGTACAGCCTGCGGTTTCGACGGTAGTGATTTTCGAAGTGGAGCGCTGCCGACCGGTGCCGGACCACGCGACGCTCGTATTCTGCTCCCGCCCAGTAATGACGTGATCACACACCCTCGATTCGGTCAAGTCTCAGCACCGTTTCCCGGTACTAACGTTGATTGGTATTCTTCAGGTGGTGCCACAGGCTCATTCACTGTATCACCAGGAAGCCCAGTTGATATCCAAACAGTTACTGGTCAAGACACAACAGACTACCGGCCTATTGGCTTTACCAGATTCCTAGCAACAGGTTTAGTAATTGGTAACAGCGGCGCTGATGGCGCAGGTGGTGACGCAACGCCAGCCTGCCCGGTTTCGGCAATGTCACAAGTTGTAGCACAGCCACTTTTCGTAGCTGATTCGGGCAACGGCGATCAAACAAGCCTTACGTTTTTTGGTCCGTACGCAGGCACTGTGCGCGTGTTTGAGTGGGATGCAGTAACACGGACATTGAACCTTGCCTACACGGTGCCGATGATACGGCAAAACGGTGAAGCCCTGACCCGTGAGGATCAACTGCACGCGGCAGCTGGTCAATTGAGTAACGAGCCGGACGCGGGCGTCGTAGCACTAGTCGGACAGCTCAACCCTGGCGTCTGCATTGCTGATGTGCCCTTCGCGATAATAGCCCAAAGCAATAGCACACCAGCGGAAACAGTACGAAGTCAAAACGGCACAACGACAACTGCGATAGTTAACGACGACGACGAAACTTTGATGTTTGGAATCACACCCGAAGCCATCGCGGCGGAGATTCGCGAAGGCGCCGACGGGCGACATTTTGTTAGAGTGATCGACAGCAGTGGCCTAGAAACTTGGAGAGCAGGTTAATGATTATCACGATCAATCACGGCGTCATCGGCGTTAACGTAACTGCAACGATTCGCAACTTGGATGCGGCGCGTACTGTGTCGACGGCAGACATCCAAGCCACTGAAACGAACGCGCCAGGCGAATATCTAATCGACGTTACCGAGCCGGTGGGTGACTACCACTTGGCGGTCACAGGTGATGACGTTTTGGTACTGGTTGGCTATCTGCAAATCGTCAGTGACACGGAATATTCAATCGTCGGTGGGTATGATGATCTAGGCCGCGAGCCGACGGCCATAGAAATCGAGACCGAACTTGGCGACGGATCACACTTGTCCACTAAAAAACCGAAAGTGCTAGGATAATGACCACTCCACTCACACTATCAACCCAAGCAGATTACGATCCAAACGGCACACCTGAGATTTATTCCAGCGAGGCTCCGTATGTCCGAAACGCGAATACCATCCTGCCAGGTGTAGACTTAACAGCGATTCCGGTTATCGGTCGTGGTATGCTTATCGCGCCCGATGTGGTAGCAAGAGCTTGGCACAACCGCGGGTCAGCTGGACAAACTTATATGTTCGTCGAACAGGATGGGACTACCCATCAAAGGACTCAAATTGACTTTAGCGACCAACTGGGCGACGACCTGGTCTTGGCTCGACTAGATTCACCACTACCACCCGTGATTAAGCCGATGCGGATCGTGCCAGCGAACTTAGCTCAATACAGTGAGGACGAACGCCTTTGGGCTTATCGCGTCACATACAATGGTGGGCATAGACTTTCGTTAGGAGATTTTGAGTCATCACTAAGTGGAGCTAGAAGGATTTTTTACGTACAAGAGCGGATTCCAGACACTGACGCTCATTGGCTAGAGGCAATCAGTGGTGATAGCGGTGGTGCTAACTTCGTGGTAATAGGCGGTGAGCCTTTCGCAATCGCAGGAACTACAAACACTGCCGAAGTTGGAACAGCCATTGATTGTTTGGAGTGTACCGTCATCCGGTCGTCAGTGTTTGAGTTCGCACCTGATGCCACAACGGCACAACTCTGGCCGACGGACTTGAACCCCGAAGGTCAACCAGTCATCCCAACGCCAGACAAATCAACTATTTTTATTAGACCCCCAAGGACTTAATACGATGCCAAGAGAAAACTACACAATTGGCGACGGTGCCCTCGATTATATCGGACGGTGCTTTAGCAACGACGGTGTAACACCAATAGAAGCCATTAGCGTTGGTGGTGTGCTACAAATTACGCACGAAGCTAGCATTCAACGGCAAGGTGCCATTATCTCGCTACCGTTGGCGACTGCTGCGATAACCCACAACAAACCACCTGGTGCCTTGGTTGGTCAAACGTCGGTGGTGCTGTTGGAGGCCGACATCGACGTTCCGCTGTTAGGCGATGATGATCTTTACATTTACTCGACATTCGTTACAGCCGAAGGTCCAAAAGTGTTCTTGATGATTTTCGACATCACGGATTTGGCCGTCGAAAAAACTGTCGAAGTCAAAGTTTTGAACACTTCGATAGCCGTTGGGAACTTGTCACCTGTGCTTAGTTACCTAGTAGTCGAAAATGGGGACAGTGGGTCATCGATAAACTTTCGAGCAGAAGCGGTCGCGTACGTTATTGGTTCCGGGCCTGATGCCGGAGTTTACGAAACGGTTGGCAACGAAGTTTATGAAGCTGGTACATCTTCGACCGTGGCAGGCGTGATATCACGGACTCCCGACTCCGCAATCGAAGCGGACGACGGAACCATCCTTTCTGGGAACGCGGGAGATTCTGTTGTGTTTTCAGTTTGGGACGGTCGAGTAGGCAGCATCCAAGGCGGCGGCGTTGTCAAACGAGTGTCTATTCCATTCGAAGCTCCGATCGTCGGCGCTCCGTTCGTACTAGGCTAATCCGGCCGAAACCAGACTTTAAGGCAAACCATGTCAAACGCAGTAGCAGGCCGGCAAACGGTCCACAGATTTACAGTGCTCGGGCTCAATAAGTTACCTGCTGCTGCCGACGACATTTCGGTGGTGTCATCGAGAGCGATACTCACAACACAACCAGACTTAACCCATTCGGTTAGCATCGTAGACGGCTCGTTTGCTGTCACGGTTGACCTGCCAGACGACTCGGCAGGACTGGACTTTGATATCTACGCATTGGTTAACGTCCAAGGTGTGGAGACAGAGTTTACGGTAAACCTTGGCATCGTCGGTGCTGACATCGAAGCACGGATGGACGCGCAGGATGCGTGCTTGGCTGTGATTAAGTCACACATAGATGGTAGTGTACCTGTACAACCTGGGCCTGTACAACCCGGCCCTGTACAACCTGTACAACCTGTACAACCTACTAAAGTAAAGGTTAACCAAAGTAAGTATCCTCGCAACTGTCTGTTCTTGTATGCTAATGGCTCCTACATTGAAGAGAGTAGTGGACCAGTATTCTGGCCTATCAGCTCAGACGAAATAGATCTCAGCTTGTACGACACAGTTGAATTTGTAGTAATTCATGCTTTAACTTGTGACCCTCACCTTACTACTACCGGTAGTATTGTTAAAGTTGATGAATGTATTTACCACGTAGTAGTTCCACTAACCTCCACTGAAGTTGAAACACTACGCTCTTTTGGAGTTGGCCGTGTACACAGGTTCACTTGTGTAGCTACTAGCTCTACTAATCAAGATCTATCCTTTAGAGTAGCTAGTGGACTATTAGATTTACGAAATTAAATGCTTACAAAAGCTTGGGTGAAACTACGATATCACCCTGTTCAAGCCAAGCTATGGCGTTGTCCAACTCGCTTTGCTGCCGTAGTAGCAGGTAGAGGATCTGGTAAGACTCAACTATCTAGGTATCGTATAGTTAGATATCTTGCAGTCAAGAAGCCTTGGCCAAACCCGATCTACTTCTACGCTCTACCTACAAGAGATCAAGCTAAGCGTGTTGCTTGGGCACATATAAAAGCATTAGTACCAAAGCAGTGGATTGCTAAGAATGGTATATCTGAGACTGAACTATCTATCACTACTGTGTACGGTAGTAAGCTGTATATTGTAGGTATGGACAAACCTCAACGTATTGAAGGTGAGCAGTGGGATGGCTGTGTCATTGATGAGTCAAGTGACCAGAAGCCTAAGACGTTTGATCTATCTGTGTTACCTGCACTATCTCACCGTAAAGCTTGGTGTTGGCGCATTGGAGTACCTAAAAGGTTTGGCCCAGGTGCATCTGAGTTCAAAGAGTTCTATGAAGCAGGTGCAGCAGATCCAGACATCTCATCGTTTACATGGAAGTCGTCAGACATCTTGACGCCTGACGAACTACGCTTTGCAAAGGAGCGTAATGATCCTCGTGACTATGCTGAGCAATACGAGGCGTCATGGGAATCAATGTCTGGTCAGATCTTCTACTGCATGTCTGAAGACAATGTAAAGCGCAACATACACTACAACCGTGAGTTACCTATTATAGTAGGGTCTGACTTCAATGTTGACCCAATGCGTTGGGTGTTCGCCCACAGGTATGGTAACTCTCTACATGTGTTTGATGAGCTCCACTTGCGGAATTCCAACACTCAAGAGTCATTAGACGAGACGTATAGACGCTACAGCAACCACACTTCAGGGTGGGAGTTCTATGGAGACGCAAGCTCTAGATCAAGAAGATCATCAGCAGCGTTCTCAGACTATGCTCAGATCTTAAATGACGACCGCTTCATAGACAAGCAAGTATTTTACCCCGATGCTAATCCGTCTATTGTAGACAGGTTCAGCTCATGCAACGCTTTACTCAGAAACGCTAACGGGGAAATTCGATGCTTTATTGCCGAAAAGTGTCAACACTTAATTAAGGATTTGGTAAATAGAGCGTACTTAACTGGAACAAGATTTCCAGATGACCATGGTGATTCCGGTCACTCGTCAGACGCACTAGGTTACATTATTCACTGGCTATGGCCTCCTCAAGTGAACCTGAACAATCAGGGGCAAGGTAAGATCTACATTGGTCAACGACGGTTCTAAAACAGGCGCTCAACTCTATCACGACAGTGTGGGAAGTGGGCACCGTCATTACGATGACACCTTAGACACGTACATGAACTATGACTGGCCACGTCGCATGAGAAAGATGCGCCGCGACCCTACTATCAAGTTAGTTAGACTAGCTTGCATAGCTCCTGCAATGATGACGTCTTGGGCAGTTGAAGCTGATAGTAACGTGCCAGACGAAGTAGTTAAGTTCGTTGAAGAAGACTTCAAGCATCACAGAGCTCATATTATCCAGACAGGCATAGGAGGCTTGATTGACTTCGGCTGGGCTCCATACGAAAAGCTGTTTGAGTTGTATGAAGGTCGCATCAGGTACAAGCGTTTCAAACCTCTGCTGCAAGATATCACGTACTGCACAATCTTCAATAACGGTTGCTTCTCCGGGTTTCAACAAGAAAAGAACGTCTACCATAAGAAGGAATCTAGAGTTACACTCGATTCTGCGTTACTGTTAAACCACAACGTAGAGGGCACAAACCATTATGGTGAGCCTGACATGATTTGTGCAGAGGAAGCATACAAAGACAAGATGCTAGTTAGCCAAGCGGCTACTAGGTACGACCAGAAGATTGCAGGCGCGCATTGGATTGTACATTACCCAATAGGTAAGTCACCTCGTGGTGGCAAGATGGTTGATAACTACGATATAGCACTAGAGATTCTATCTAGTTTAGAGTCGTCTGGACGTATGGCTATACCTCGTAAGTTATCAGGTCAACTTAACGGACTAAATTCTAGTAGCGCTCGAGACTATGATGCTTGGGAGATTGAACTAAAGTCTGCTAACGGCTCTCAAGTACCATTCAATGAACGAATGATGTACTTGGACAATCTGCTTGTGAGAGCATTTGGCTTCCCAGAACGCGCTATCCTTCAGGGTCAGTTCGGTACAAAAGCTGAAGCAGGTGAACACGGTACGTTCGCTATTGTTAATGTACAATTAAGGCACGAGCTACTGCTACAGCAGTTTAACTGGCACGCTGTCAATCAGTACATTACATTAAACTGGGGTCCTAACACTTGGCAAAACAAAGTTAAGATCAGCCCTGCTCCGTTAGCTGACTTCCAAAAAACCATGCTCAAAGAGTTGTATACTTCAATTCTTAAGGACCCTAGGGGATTCCTAGCTGAGGCAGGTAACATAGACATGTCTGCTATTAGGGATAAACTAGAGATACCTGCTGTTGACAATGCATCAAACCTTGATGTTAAAGCTGCAATTGACTTGTTGCTTAACTCTAGAGATAATGGGGATACTAGTGATCCAACAACTAACACCAACACTAATGTAAAGGCTGATGATTAAAATGTTCAATTTACCACTACAAGTGAAAATAGCTTTGTTTCTATTTTCACATGGCAATGAGATTGTTGAGTTTGGAGAAGACCAGCTTGACAAGAGTATTGAGTTTGCCCGTGAACGCTTTGAAGAAGGTAAAGCATTCTTGGAAGAAAAGCTTGAGCAGTACAACAAAGATGTGCTTGAGTCCTCTCCATCGATGATGCAAGACGCTGTCCACTCTATTATGGATGACTTCACTAAGAACTCTGACCTAGCTGCACGCTGTGTAATTACCAAGGGAACTGGGTCAACGTCGTTCGCGTTGAGTATTGCAGAAGCTATCAAGAGTGATCCTCATGCAGTACGACAAGCTATTGACTTCTGTCGTATGCAGTTTGAACCATTCCACGTTCCTTCAGACTTCACGTTCCACTCAAATGTCGCGTCTAACGCAGTTGCATATCACGTGCCAACTGGTGAAGACAGAGTAAGGTACGACGAGCTGACCGGCGCAGGCGTCAATGAAGTACACGCTGTACTGGACACAGGCGTTGATTCAAATCACCCTGATTTGAAAGACAAGCTATTAGGTGTCTTCTCGGAAGTACCTGGTGAAGATGGCGAAGATCGACTTGACCATGGCACTCACGTGTGCGGTACATTGTTTGGTCCAAAAGAAATCTGCCTATCTCACAACGCCAAAGGTATCTCTATCAAGGT
>JALZUP010000052.1 GCA_023301505.1 Robiginitomaculum sp. | reverse complement strand
ACACGACCAGCTTTGGGAAACGTTTTCTCAGCCTGATACTGATTGAAGCTATCAAGAAACTGTGCGTTACATTGAGTCTGCCAAGCAGAGCCAGGCATCACAGCCGACACACACGGGTAACTCTTGCGATACCCCTGCGTGCGTTCATTTTCTTCAATCGCGATTGCCGCCATACCAGCTACAACCCCCTGCTGTTGCTCAACCAGTCTTATTGCACCGTCCATAGTGCCACCGGTTTCTACCCACTGATCGGCAAGCAATACACGGGTACCCGCATCAAACGCAGGGGTGCGCATTTCCATGTTCTGTATACGGCCTGAATAATTGCCAAACTCTACGCTGTCTGTATCAACGCATAGCTTACCGGCTTTTCGGATCGGTAAAAAACCTACATTGCGGCGGCTAGCCAAACCAGCGCCTAAAACGAACCCCATGGCATCAAGACCGGCAACGACATCAAATTCAACGGATGCTAAGTCTTCGATAAGATCATCAAGCAAATCCTGAAAGGCTTTTGCGTTTATGTAGATTGATGTAGGGTCGAGCCAGGCAAATTTATCGCCCTTGGTATTGGGCGACATGATTGACAGATACCAACGGTCATCACGTGGTCCTAACGCAGGCGCTTGTGTAGATTGCTTATTCATGAATTTCCCCTGTCGTGTGCACCCGCGCTATCCGATGTGACTGCCAGTAATCGCGTGAGTTTTTGCTTATCAATGTTATAAAAATCACCGTCTAAATTGATTCCGGTGGCAACCATAAAACAGTCGACATCAGCATAGGTCGATGCGTTTTCAGGTGTGATGCCTGACGCCAGTGCAAGCACGTGCTCACCAATATGGTCACGAAAGACTTTAATTTTGCCTGTATCAGCCTCTATGCCAGTCGCCACACCTGATGTGCAAACCGCATCCATAAAGTGAGTAGCAAGCCCGGCCGACACGCCGTAGTCGTCGGCACTGACTTCCCGTTGCTTTTTGAAACAAGTGCCCCCCAAATAAAAACCGTCCCACCCGGATTTTTCACGAACCTGTTGAATCCGGTTGGCCTGGGTTTGATCTTCAACCGTTGCACGCTCATCTATGCAGGCATCGTCTGCCCAGTAGGCGTCGATCCGACAACCTTCGCTTTGCAACTCACCCAGAACCGGGAACGCATGCTCACCGGTCACAGCGAGAAAATTCAGTGCTATCCATAGGTCGGGATAACGTTTCCTTATTTCCCTTACTATTGGTAGAAACCGCTCTACCGGAAAATCATGATTGATCAGAAATACTCTAGGCACACCGGCCGCTAAAGAGATATCAATGTTGTGGGCAGTTTGCGCCACGTCTAATACATGGATGACAGGGATAACAACAGGCCCTGCGCAATCCCACATCTGGTGAAATTCAGTTCTATTCATTCTTTGAACATACCGCCTGTGACTTAATTAATGAAATTTATAGTTTTAATGTTTACATTAGTATAAATTATCCTCAGTCCACTGATCCAACACTGAATGACTAACAGAAACCTTCCCATCGACCTGCTTCGTACGTTGATCACCATTTCTGAAGTCGGCGGGCATACTCGCGCCGCACAGCTGTTAGGGCGAACACAGCCAGCCATCAGCCTGCAAATCAAACGACTGGATCAACTGCTCGGGGTCAAGCTGTTAACGCAATCTGGGCAAAAATCGGTGCTCAGTGACGACGGGCAGCGACTAGCGGTATACGCGCGCCAGATTCTACGATTAAACGACGAGGCAGTCGCCCAGTTTTCCTCTGAGCCTTTTGATACCTCTTTACGTGTTGGCTTACCCACAGATTTTTCAACCGCCTATCTGCAGGACGCCATATTGCAGTTCGGGCGTAAAACACAGGGTACTCAGCTGAAGATCCACTGTGGCTTATCGTCTAATTTGCTTGATGAACTGCACCGGGGCGAACACGACGTGATCGTTGCGCTTTACTCTGATGAAGACAATCAATACCTGTCTCACCACTGGATTCAGCAGCCGCTGTGGGTGTGCGCAGAGAAGTTCAAGCTTGCCAAAGATCAACCGGTTCCCATCATCGCGCACTACGAGGGCTGCGCTTACAGGGACCGCATGACATCGGTTCTGACCCGGGAACGCCATCAATGGAACATTGTATTTTCCGCCCCCGGCATCGCTGAGCTACAAAGAGCTGTTCTGTCGTCATTCGGCGTCACATCACTTACCGAAAAAACACTTCTCAAGGGCATGCGGGTTTTACAGGAGAGCGAGGGGTTTCCGGCTTTGCCTGCCATCCATGTGGGGATTTTCTACCGGCATTCACAAGCTTCTCAAGCGGGGTTATTACTCATTGAGCACTTAAACCACTTGCTATCCGGGTTGACCGCAGAATAGCGTTTGTATAAGTTAGATTAATTGCTCGATAAATATGATTAATTTCCTTAATCAGCGCAGCAGTCATAACATAAATTTTCACGATTCATAAAAGGGCACAACCATGAACGAACCGAAGAAAGAATCAGTCGAAAATTCGAAACGGCGGGATTTGTTGAAGTACACAGCAGCCACGATAGTTGGTGCCCCGTTTATCAAAAGTGCCAGAGCAGCACCGGTAGAAATCAATATGCTAGCGTGGTACGGCCACGGTGAGCCAGACGTAGTGGGCGCCTATGAAGAAGCCAACAACGTTAAATTCAACGCTAAATACTACGCTGGCGGCGACAACATGCTAGCGCTGGTTTCCCAGTCACCACCGGGAACTTATGACCTGATCTTGTCGGACGCTGAGTTTGTTTTGCAGCTTAACGAAGCCGGTTATATCGAAGAAATGGACGCCGCCGCCTACAACTTCGACGACATGTTGCACGATGACTTCAAGCAATTCCCCGGTCACTGGAAAGACGGCAAGTTGTTTTCAGTCATGGTTCGTGGCGGTCACCTTGGCGTCTCCTACAACACCAACGCCATGTCGGCTGAGGAAGCCATGAGCTACAAAAGCTTCTGGAAGCCGGAGCTCAAAGGAAAAGTGGGCCATTTTGACTGGCACCTGCCAAACCTCGGCATGATGAGCCTGCTCAATGGCAATGGCGCAAACCTATGGGATCTCGACAAAACCGGCTGGAAAGAATTACAAGAAACCACCATGTCACTACGCGAACAAGCGGGCGGCTTCTTTGACTACGGCGGCACTTTCAACTCCCTGAAAAACGGAGAGATGCAAGCCATGTGCGGCATTGGTGATTGGATTACCGGTGTACTGGAAAAAGATGGCGCACCAGTAGCTTCTGTGATTCCTAAAGAAGGTGGTATCCAATTTACTGAGTCTTACTCTATTGGTAAGGACAGCTCAAAGGCTGCAGAAGTGCAAAAGTTCATTCAACACATGCTGACACCTGAGGGCCAATTGCGTTCTACTGAAATGGCAGCCTACCCCGGCTTTTGTGTAACCAAAGGCGGCCTTGCATTGCTTCAAAAAGAAAACCCGAAAGAAGCACAACGCAGTGGCCAGGTAGAAGGCGCTGTTAATGAACCTATCAGGCTAATCAATGAAGGGCGTATTCACTACCGCAATATTCCCGTGCAGCAGGGCTTAGAAGACTGGAACGACTTCTGGTCTGACTACAAAAACGCTTAAGCTCGCTGCCCTTAATCACTGCCAGTACATAAGCACCCTGACGCCAGAATCAAGGTGCTTCTTTGACAGCAGTTATCACAAAAGAAACCCATGAGTCACCCCAACCGAAAAAGCCGCGTTGACCTTTACGCCTTAACGTGGCGACTACCAATCATACTGTGGCAGTTGTTGTTTTTTGTTGGCCCGTTGATTTTTCTAATTGCGATGTCGTTTTTTCTGGTTAAGAACTACCGCATGGTCGAGACATTTGACCTTGCCAATTGGCAAAGGATTCTGTCACGAAATTATTTCTGGAGCAGCTACCTATACACCTTTACCATGGCCACGCTGGCCACGCTGGTAGCAACCCTTCTTGCGTTTCCAGCCTCATACGCCCTGGCATTCAAAGTATCTGACAACGTACGCCGCTGGGCGATGTTTTTTCTGATCGTGCCATTTTTTACAAGCTATCTGGTTCGAACATTTTCGTGGTACGTCATTCTGGCAGAGACCGGCGTGGTTAACGCAGTGGTTGGGTACATCGGTCTTGGCCCCTACACTATGCTTAATACCTGGGTTGGCACTATGGTGGGCTTTATGACTCTAGTACTACCCCTGCTGGTGCTACTACAGACCCTGTCGCTCAGCCAGATCGACAAAAACTTAATTGAAGCGGCACACAATCTTGGCTGTGGCAGAGTTCGAACTATCTTTGCCGTCATCATACCGCTGGCAAAAGTGGGCCTTGTAGTCGGCGCACTGTTTTGCTTTATCTTGTCTTTCGGTGATTTTATCAGCCCTTACTATCTGGGCGGCTCCACACCGCAAACTTTATCAATACTCATTTTAGATACCACTAAGTCCGGACAGCAATGGCCACGCGCTGCAGTGGTTGCTATTTGCA
>JALZUP010000051.1 GCA_023301505.1 Robiginitomaculum sp. | reverse complement strand
GCCATGATGGAGTCTCTATCTGAAGTCTTTAGCAATATCAAAGAAGCTGCTAGGGGAGGGAGAAGTAGTACTAATGCTTCGAATTTATCACCGTCTCAAAAACGAGCGTTGCAGCGACTAGGTTATAGACTGTCGTGCTACAAAGAATCTACAAGCATTCACTGGAGCAAATAATGACGAGTAAACATATATCATTTGGGAAAATCACAGATTACCGAAACTTTGTTAGGGCTATCGCGACTAAAACGCAATACGCAGGCCAAGACGAAGAAGGTAACGCTATCTACAATTCAGATCCATTACCTACATTAAAATGCACTGCTACGGTAAAAATGCACGGAAGTAACGCCTCTGTGACTTATCAAGACGGCGAATATTTATGTCAATCTAGAAACAATATCGTAACTAGCGGTCATTTCTCTTTCCCTGAAATCGTTACACAGGAAAAAGTAGCCGTCATAAACATGTTTGACGCGGTTCGTGCTAAATACAGTTTAGATCCTGACCAAATCATCACGATTTTTGGCGAGATCGTGGGTCCCGGCGTTCAGAAGTCCGTAGCCTTGTCTCTATTGTCTCAGAAATATTGGATTATTTTTGGAATTAAGACCACCGATTCAGATGGAGAGGGAACTTGGTTGGAAAATATTGGCGACATTTCATGTCAATCGGATCGTATCTTTAACGTTCACGAGTTCCCTACTTTCGACTTTGATATCGACTTTAACTTCCCTGAATCATCTCAGAACGACCTAGTGGCTAAGTGTTTGGAGGTAGAAGCTTGCTGCCCTGTTGCGAAACAACTAGAAAATGTAGAAGGCGTTGGAGAAGGTATTGTCCTAGAAGTTTTCCACAAGAGTTCTAGGCTTACCGCCAAAATTAAAGGAGAAAAACACGCTAAGGGCTCCAAAATTAAGAAAACTGCTCAACTAGATCCTGTTTTAGTCGCTAATGTTAGACAATTTGTGGAACATGCTGTAACGGAATCTAGGGTCCAGCAAGCAATTCACGAAGTCGAGCAGTCTATTAAGGGTGAAGTAAGCCGTAAGCACACGGGTAACATTATTAAGTGGGTCGCTAACGATATTATCGCAGAAGAATCCGAAGTACTCAAACAAAATAAACTAGAGTACGCTCAGGTTGGTGGAAAAGTCGCTAACCAAGTAAAGCATTTGTTTTTCACAGAACTTAATCAACGACCCATGGTTTGATAGATGATACTAGAACTAACAAAATACACAGAGACATTTGATGTTATAATGTCGGATGGGACTTCTTTTACGGTTTCTTCAAATTCTGGCGAGTACTTTAGCACGTGGATTAGTGTCCCGTGTATCTTAGGACACAACCCTGAGGAGGGCCTACAAAATGCTATTAAAGATAATCACTGTGAAGACGGTATTAACTATGGTCAAGTAGTGTCTTATGAGTCTACTGGTCGGCAAAACGAAGAAACAATAACACAAGAATATAAGAAACACTGGTTTTGGGGTTGGGCAAAAGTCAAATGAATAAGTTAGACACACAAGAACTTCACGTACACGACATGTTAGAAGAACTTCGTATTGCTTCTGATTATGATTTAGCGGCTCAGGCCCTAGACGAAGCCGTGAGAGAGTTTAAACAATTAGCCAAAGAACATTCATCTAAGGAAACCACGAATGAACATCATTGAAAAAGCCAAACAACTAGCAAAATCCGATCACCAAGGACAGAAGTACGGCGAGCACGATTACTTTGACTACCACTTAACTAACGTAGCGGCTAACTTAGAGAAAAACTACAAAGAATACCTAGGTAAGTATGTAAATGATTGGTGGTTAAATAACGAGACCACCAGAGACATTTTAATTGCTGCTGCTTGGAGTCACGACTTATTAGAAGACACTGATGCTAATATTTCAGGGTTTCCTATGTTATACAAGGTTTTAGTTCGCGGAATGACTAAGCCAGAAGGGATCGACTATGTTAGTTATATCACTTCAATGACTAACGTAGGTGTTCGTGCGATTAAGTTAGCCGATTTGAGTGAAAACATCAAAGAATCTGAATCTCGACAGTTAAATGGCTATGAGAAACAACGGTTACAGAAATACAAGTTAGCACGACACATTCTAAGGAGTCAAAATGAAACTCAATAAGAACAGTTGGCACGCTGAAGTTTACCTTAATTGGGTCGCGGAAGAACTACCTAGCAATATTTACGTATATTGTAGGACTTACGTACTAGGTTTATCGGTCTACTTCCTAGTTGTTTTGGCAGCACTAACAGTGCTCGGTTACTTAGTTCCAGCAATGATTGGACAATTAATTACAGGGGACTTGCAAATCAACTTAACTGTAAAGGACTGGTTCGACGGCATTTTCCCAGCACTAGGAATTTACGGAACTAGCATCGCAAGCATGTCGGCTAAGAACAAGTTTTGCGGTAAGATCGAGTGGGTGGATGAATGATTAAACCTATTACATTTCAAGAAGCACAATCTATTAATCTACCTGACATTGAAGACGCGGTTTTCTCGATTAATAAATTAATTCGAGAACAATGGCGAGGTACTTCGGTAGAAGTGTGGGAATGGGATTTAAGTTTGGAAAATTACTGGTTCACAGATTGCGGGCTAGGTCGAATCAAAGAAACTTACGAATTAGTAGGTTGGGGCGT
>JALZUP010000050.1 GCA_023301505.1 Robiginitomaculum sp. | reverse complement strand
CATTTTCTCGGCTTTTAAGTCTTTTGGACTTGCGGACTTTCCCGCAGTCACAGGACGTATAATACACGCTACCCTTGAGAATACATCTACACTACACTAATTTAACTATAAAATCAACCACCTTTAAAAGCTAATTGTCTTGCGATCAATTCTTGCGCTCTTTTCTGTAAACGCCCTTGCTCATTATAGTCGTTAGTTTTCATAGCGTCTTGCTGCTGCTTGTAGACGTCGTTAATCTCATCTTGCAAAGCTTCTGCCGACGCTTGGTTAGTTGCACCTGTATCCATCTTGTCCTCACCTGTACGCGTTGCAAGGCTAGCGGCTAGCTTCTTAAACAAAGGCAGTGCCATCAACGCCTTACCTTCTGGCAAGTTATTCTCAATAAACACCTCAGCCGCTTTGCTGTTAGCGTCAAACTTATCGCCCCATTCTGCCTTCAATGCGTCCTCTGTGCCAAACTGTTCAGCCGCTTGTGCTTGCATACCAGCTACTGTGTCGCCTAATGTGTCCACAATACCCTGAAACGCATCATTGCCAATACCCTTACTAACACCCAGCTTTGCTAGATTATCCATCAAGCCTTGTGTAATACCTGTACCCTCACCCCATGACTCAGGGATGTTAAACTGATATTCTCCATTCTCAGGAACACCAACATACTCATTTAGTTGACGTTGATATGCTTCCATGGTCTGCTCATCTGCGCCCTCTGACGGCTTTAACAAACCCTTTTTACCAATAGCTTCATTCAATCCGTTGTAAGACTTCTCGAATGTTTCAAAGTCACGCACTCCATTCTTGCCTAGCGATTCACGCAAAGACTCAGGCATTGCGCCTGTGAAGTCATCAAAGCTAACTGCTGGAGTTTCTACTGCTGGCGCGTCCGTTACTGGCGCTTCTACTGCTGGTGCTTCTTCGGTCATATTTATATCCTCGTGATTGATGTTAGTTTGTTTATTGCGAATGCATGATCTTTGCGAACCTCGCCAGTTTCTAGGCATAGAGTTTCTATAACCACCAAGCCCTCATGAGTGTAAAATCCTACGGCGTTGCTTATAACAATACGACCTAATGACAAATGGACTTCAAAGCTAATAGGTTCGGTCATATTAATCCTCGGTTGTTGTTTCTTTAATCTCTAGATGGTCTAAAGGCGCGCATTCAATGAATTTCTCGCCATTAAAACTACCCCATACTTTAAGCTGCCACTTATCTATATTGTCTGGTCTGCGCTCTATCGCCCAGTTTAGTTGCTTATTCATCTTCACCTCTCTCATATTCCACAGTCAAGCAAACATCTATATGGTTCAACACATACCTCTTGCCTGCATTAAATGCTAGTTGCGCCCCTACATCCTTACCACTTGGTAAATCAGGTGCATAATATCCCATCTCATATTTAAGTTGCTGCAAAACCTGCTTGCCTAGCTCCGTATCAAACAGCTGGCGCATGGCTTGCGTGGTTGAATACTCATCCTTAAAAGGAGGTGTTACTGGTTTAGCTTGTAACTTATCTAGTTCTTCAAGTTGATTCATTTAGTAAACCCTCCTTTAATCGCGTTTCTTTCTCGCTAACTTCCTTGCAACCTTTCATGCAAGACCAGCAATAGTGAATAACTTCGCCATCTAAAAAAGTGGTTTTAATATATTCGTGTGTGTGCGTGCTAACTTGATTCATTTCCTACTGCTTGCAACGCCTGACCTGCTTCTCCTGCCTGTTGTGCCGTTGCGAGTCCCTGCTGTAATTGTTGTTGTTGTTGCATGGCTTGCTTAAGTGCTTCGTATTCTTTTTCTTCCAATAGTACTTTTGCAGGTACTCCCCTTATCTCTGCGAACTCTTCCGTAATAGCATCAAAATCCAAACGCATTAAAGCTTCTGGATTCGCTTGTGCTACCATAAAAGCATCTTGTAAGAACATTTGCAAGTTAATTGCTTCTTGTGAACGTTGCGCAATAGCTAATGGACTTGTATAAACAACCTCTAACGACTGCCCTTTAAGAGCTTCTGGCACTACCAAGTCACCTCTATCAATACCCATACGTAAGATACGCTCTGCTGTTGGTCCTAGAATATCCGTTTGGATTCTAGCAGCCTTTGGAGCAATACCACGTAACTTCTCTTGTGCGCGTATCTGAACCTCAGTAGCAGTCATATCGTTATCTGACATGGTCTGGAACACATCCACATAGAACGCTTGCATGATTGTTTCACGTCTTAAGCGGTTGCGCTCCAGTGAGAAGTTTAGGTCACCATTAATGCCTAATGTACGTAGGGTGTCGTTCGGATTGCCACGACCAGCATTAACAGCGCCGGGCGAAAGGTTTAATTTGCCAAACTTAGCCTCGCTACTTACAAACAAAGCAGGACGCAATGAATATTCCTCCGCAAACGTCAAGTGTCGCTCACTAGCATTCAATATCTTAATCTCATTCAATGCCATCCGTGCAGGGCTATCACCCCACTTCAAATCATCAAGTTGCCCCCAGCGTCCAATAGGCGCAGGGAATGTATTAAACCCGCTTGTCTTAACCTTCTTCTGCTCATCCTTTAGCCAATACTCAGAACGATAGCGCATAAACTGCTCGCCAACGCCATCAGCACTAAACTCAGGATTGCGCCCAATCCATCTAACAACCTTGCACTCTTCATCAGGCTTCTTCTTGTTGAAGTCTTGCGGCAATTCCCATCCATTCTCATCAGCCAAACGCTCAAGCTGCGCATATGTGTATTTACGCTCAAGGTATATCTCTTCAACAGTACCGTTAAAACCTTCCGTGAAATTGAAATTGCGAGGGCTTTCTGCTCTAAAGGTTGCAACGTGCTTCTCATCACTATCACTTAGCAATGAGGCTGTGCCATATGCTCCTAGATTCTGCAACGTATAGAACAGATTGTCATAGAACTTTGTGGCTGGGTTGTTAAATACCGATAGTACGTAGTCCTGCGCTTCTTCAATAAACTCTTGCACGCTTCTATCGTTATGCAAATCCTTATTGCGTGGCTCATAGTTGATATACTTAGTAGTAGGGTTAGCAATCATCCCAATCATACTAGATGCAAATATCTCTAGCGCACGTTCAGCAACACTATCAAACTGCAACTTACGCTTATTAGCTCCTGCGCTATACTCGCTCATAAAGCTTTGACTTGATGGATAAGCAAAGCGGTTAATATCTTCCCATACTGGAAGCATAGGGGATTTATCAATCTCCAGCTTCTTAAACTTTTCTACTACATTATCCAAGTGTCGCTCCTGATGCTGTGCCAGTCACACCTTGACCACCTGTTAAAAACGTTTCTGTTGGCTTGCGTTGCGCTGCTTGCACCGCTTTAGCTCGCTTATCTTCTTCCACCTGTGCTGTTAGTGCCGCTGATTGACTAGATGAACTACCGCCTGACTTAGAGCCTTTGATTGAGCTATACGTAGATGCGCCTGCTGCTGCAATACTGGCTACCGTGGCTAATGTACTTAATGCTGCCATTACAATTCCTTTGTTACTATGGTTTTAATCGCGGTGTAACCACTCTTTTCTAGTAGTTGTAATAGTCTAGGATTGTACACGCCCAAATCTACTATATCACATTCTATGTTTTTTTCAACATACTTTAATAACTTAATACCAGTAGAACCTCTAAACTCTGGTTTAACGTACCAAAAAGCTTCGTAACCTATGCTCCTACCGCTCCACGGCTCTTGGCCTAAAACAAACGCTAACGTGCCCACAACCTCATTCCCTGCAACAGCAACAAACTTCTCTAATACGCCAGCACCGTTAATTTGTCGCATATAGTTACGAGCAAACACCTCGTCCTTACCTTCAATCGGCAATTCGTGCATCAAATCAATAGCTAAGTCTTCTACTGATTGATAGTCCTCATCTACTGCACGCCTAAAAGTAATCGCTGATTGTTCCATAATCTTCCTGTTGCGGTTGTTGTTGTATGATATTAGTATTGTGGATAGCTGTATTCACCATGGTTTTCTCGTCTGCGCAGCCAATTGCAAAGTATCTGAACGCATCAGCACCGTTAGAATATTCATCATGCAAGGGTTTATCATCAAACCTATTGCGTGTGTCATTAAATTTGCGTCTGTACTTCCTCAGCGCCTTTAACCCTTGCTCGCATTTCTCATCATCAAACACGCAGCCACGCAGGAATGCACGAACGGCTTGAATATCAGCATTAACATCACGTGTTACTTGATGACCTACAACCTCACCATGGTTAATTAACCCTTCAAGCTGCTCAATAACTGTTTGGCTCATCCCAATACGCTTCTGCTTGGCATCATGTGGCAAGTTATGCTCTTTGTATGTGTAAGGCTTCTCGTTAACAGCCTTGGCATAATGGGCTAGCTCTTCCCCCTTGGCTTGATAGTAATCAATAACTCGCCACTCATAGCCCACACGCTGCACAAACCATATAGCGGTATCATCGCTATAGCCAATATCCCACCATGTGCTAACTGGGCTTGTAGGGTCATATGGAACGCTTGTCATCTTATTAGCCTCACGCATATCAGCCAATATACCAGCGTAATATGTGCCTTCCAGCGCTCTACGTACCTTCCCTTCCCATACATGGTCATATTCTTCTGGGTCAACACGTTGCATTTCAAGGCGCTCTTCATCTAGTTCAGCAGGAAACCAAGGGTTTTCATGGTAGTTTATCTCAACAACTGCACTTCTAGGAGGTGGCTGGTTCAATACAAACAACTGATGCAAGTGGTCTTCCTCGTCTTCTGGGTTGTAGCTACACCATATTTCAGATTGAGGCGCACGCACTGTTGGCGTTAATAAGTTCCAGCTACTCTTGCTAGTCTTATTAGCCTCTTCTATCCATGCAATGTCTATGCCCTCGGTGGATTTAATCTCACTAGCATTCTTCTTCAAGCCTTTAAAGATGAAGTCGCTACCATTGCTTTTGCATCTGATGGTAGTTTCCAATAGGTCAAAATGACTCTCTAAGCCCATACGGATGATTGTGTCAGTCAATAGCTTGTGCGAACTATCCTTGATACTAACTTGATACTCACGGCAACAAAGGATTCTGCGCTTTCTTTCCAGCGCTCTAACAATAAGCATCTGTGCAATTGCCCATGACTTAGATGAACCACGCCCCCCATATGCTATTCTGTAACGGGCAGGCTCGACAAACAAAGGCTTAAGCTTCTTTGCTATATCAATCTGCGCCCTCATTTAAAGTTTATATCCACGGCTTCAACAACAACCTTAGTTTCGTTCTTACTCTCTACGCTTGATAGTTTAGGATGTAGATAGTTGGCAAACTTGTTAAGGATGTCAAAACGCTTCTCTGGCTCTTCAATCTGCGCTAGCCAACTCATCATCTCAGGGGCATTATTAACAAACATATCATTCAACGCGTCAAGAAAGATTTTTCTATCCTTGTTAACTGAGCCTTTTGGCCTTCCACCGCTAACGCTACCATCTCTTGCCATAAAAGTATTTAATGTTGTTTACATT
>JALZUP010000049.1 GCA_023301505.1 Robiginitomaculum sp. | reverse complement strand
ATTCATGTATAGTTATTTAAGTGAGTAAATAACTGTATACGGAAGAATGTGGGTCTAAGAAAAAGACAGAGGAGTAGGCTACACCGATAGGTGTTTAGTACAACACTGTATATCAGAATATCTGCTCGTGCTTCACAGAGATGATCGATATCATCATTCGTTGCCTACAATGACGAGTTATTTGTAGCTTAACTTGATAATTGATAAAATAATTAACTAAAAATGGAAAGACGAAAATTTTGTAAAATTTCAACTCTAGCAGGAATTACACCAATTATTGACCCAAGTGAATTTATAAATAGATTTTTCTTACAGGATTCAGATATAATATTAGAAAAATATCCTGAACTCTACAATACACTACTATTATATAGTAACATGAATAATGATTTTAATAATGGTGATCTTATTAATGTTAAAGATAAAATTGCAGCTTTATCATATTCTGCTTATATAAGAAATGAAGTAAAAAGCACAGATGAAGTGGAAAAAGAAAATGAATTGTTATCGAGTTTTTTACAAAAAAAAACATCTTCGTTAGATAATAAAAAGATTTTCAAAGGAGCGTTTCATGCTACACAAATGTTAATATCTGGTTACTACAGTGATGGTACAACTATAGATTTCAATAGATTAAATCAAAATTTAGCCCTGTCAGCTAAGATAATTGGGAGTTTTTTAGCGTTTTCTAATCCAGTGACAAGTTCAATCGCTGCTGCTGGGTTAGCCATGTCTTTAACTGGAGAAGTAATGTCGAATATTCCAGATGATCCAAAGTTGTCAAATGTAAAGATACCATCTCTTTTTGATTTAGTGCCGCGAGAGTTATATTTATTTTATACAGTTATGTCAATTACCGCCAGAAACGCTTATAGTAATTCTGACAATAATGTTAGTGGTGATAACTATAGCGACCTTAGTGTTTCAAATAGTAAAACTACATCTCAATTAGTAAATAGTCTTCCAGATCAGACTAAATCAAAACTAAAACCTTCAATTGAAAAATTAAAGAAAGAAGGTAGCTCTGTATCAAACGAGACTTTGATTCAACTCGAAGATGTAATAAATAAAAAAATTGACTCTGCAATTATTAATATAGTTGAACATTATAGAGCAATAGTTAAGAATGAATTAGAAGTTGCTGAAGAGAGGAGAATAGAAGCAAAAAGGTTAGATGGAGAGATTAGGGGTGCTATATATATTGCAGGTCAAATTGTTGAGGCATTTGGATTAGGAAAAGAGGCTGAATTATTAGTTGGTTTAGCTAATCACACTTATCAAGGATATTTGATGATGGCAGCCTTTAGTGCGGGTACATTAGGACCAATTGGTTTAGCGGCAGGAATTATTTCAATTGGTTCAGGAATACTTGGATTATTCAAAAAAAGAAAAAGTAATAAAAAAGGCTTAGCGAATGCTCTACGAAATATAAGTAAGCAAATAAGTACAATGCGTCAGGAAATGCATGAAAGGTTTGATTATATAGAAATTGGTCATAAAACAATTCTATTAAATCTTGAACAAATATTACTAAATAACACTTTTAGCACAAACGAAATTGAGCAATCACTGAACGATATCGAAAACACCTTAAAGAATTATATCTCTTTAGAAGTAGCAGATGATATAGCTACCATTCACAATGATTTTAGTCTTAAATCAACATTTGTAGACGCCTTTTACTCAGATAAGTTAAGTACTGGTCAGATAGATAGGTCGGAAATTGTAAAAATAACTTCATACTTTTTTAACCATGCAACCGTCACATCAAAAAGACCCGTTCTTTCTCCATATACGTTCAGTTCATGGGATGATGTGGTATCGAAAAATATACTGAATAGAATCAACATAGACCAAACTATTCCGTGTTTATCTTTATTATTTAATTCAATTTCAGATGGAAATAGGGAGTCAGTCTTACAGTTTAATCCTGTTGAATGGTTTACTGGTTACTCAAGATTATTAGAAACATTAGTTTTGTTTCCAGAGATAAGAAATAATAGTATTCAAAAGCAAGTAAAACAAGGATATGAAGTAGGCGTTCAAATGAATGATTTAATCAATAATGTGTTCAAAAAATCATTTATTAACAATTTAATTGAAAAATATGAACAAGAAAAACAAAAAATAAGAAATTTGTTAGCTGATTCTGTAACATCTACAATAGAGTCAATCAATAAAAACTCGATAATATTCCCAAATCAAATTAAAAATACGTTTTCTATTGGGAAAAAAACTAAAAAATTGCACGTAAACGTAGTATTTCCATCTTATTCATTTCTCGAAAAAGAACTACCAAAGGAAAGATATTATTTTGGTGTTTTCTTCAAACATTATGGATATGACCCTGTACATTTAGCTCAAAGATTGGGTATTATAGAATTAATTCCAACAAATAATGGAAATTTATATACTCGACAAGACTTAACATGGAAGCAGCAATATAAAAACTATAAAGTTAAATTCTTAAAAGGGAACTTGAGCGGAAAAACTTTTGGAAATGAAAAAGAAGGTTGGCATGAAAGTTATGTTACTCATGTAAATTCTATTGATAGGATAGATAATATTAGATATATAACATCAAAAAGTAATATTAAGTATGGAGGTATTAATTTGGATACAACATCTAAGTTTCTAAATTTTTTAAATACTGAAATTCACAACTTTCATAGAAAAGCTCTTCAAGACTTTAGAGCTAAATTGAAACTAAGAATGGCTAATGTTGACTTAAGTAATTTTAAGTATTCCAATATGATGAGGTTAATAATGGGCTGGTATTCATGGATTGAAGGTAATTCATTGCAGAATGCCAATGAACTAATTAATAGCTCATATTTTTTTCCATCTACAGGAGATGACATCTACAATTTACTGTTTGAAATTTTTGAAACATCAACTAATAATAATTCAATTACATTACAAAAGTTCTCTCATTTTGCACCCACCGAATCAGGTTTTGGATATTTATATAATGAAAAAAGAATTGTCGGAGGGATTAAAGGTGTAATGGATAAGTTGTTTTTAGAGTTTTATGAAAATCGGAACCAGTTTCTTTTACAAACTTTAAAAGATGAATTTAAAAGTGATGAATATACAGCGAGTTTATTTGCAATAAATTCTGGAATGAAAAAATATTTTGCATTTAATGAAATTGAGGCTTAATAAGAAAATAGAAACCACTGAAGATAACTATGTGTTTAAGTAATAGTAGCCTTTGCGATAAAATGAAGGTATAAATATAAGGGATAGTATAAAACCAAAAGGTATGTGAGCTATAATCCTCTACTACGTTTACAATTGATCTGTTAGCAGTAAGTGTGGGCCCCTGAATGGAATCGATGGTCATTGATTGAATCAATTAAATTTTGATACCAATGCCATAATGAAGAAGGAATTAGGTCCTCCGCAGACGCTTTATAAGCGGAGTCTACAAACCACCTTAAGGTGAGGGGCTCTTTGGTGTTGAATTTTAAAAAAGAGGTTTGGTGATTTTTAAAGGTATACAAATGGGAGTATGGATGAATTGCAAAATTTTCAATGCGAAGATACGGAGATGGATTAACTACTGTGGGAGGTTAGGGGAATATAAGTTGAATTCGTTGTTTTGTATTTTTGAAGGTAGCTTATTGAGTTGATGAGACGGCGGTATAAGTGATTAGGTTGGACTTCCTCACTATAGCGTACATTAAGATAGATTAAGCTGCACAAATATACTTTGATTTCAAGATAAATGCATCAACTGGAGCAAGACCATTTAAG
>JALZUP010000048.1 GCA_023301505.1 Robiginitomaculum sp. | reverse complement strand
CTTAAGCTCATGACAAACCTCCTTCCATGATTGAAATAGTGTCGAGAATAACTTCAAAGAGCAAATCTCCCGCCCTTTGAGGTTCGCTGGGGATTTTCGCTTTTAGCTCTTGCGAACGAGTTACTTTCTGAGTAGCTTTTGGTGAATCCGTCTTAAATGATTTACCTGAAAGCTCGCCTCTTAGAGGTGGGCTTTTTGCGTTCATGCTACCACCCCTCCTTTTGTTTCCAAGGATTCGAGGTATTGAGAAACGACCTTCCCAGAGAACAAGACTCTACGCCCTAGTTTAATAGTTTCTAGCTCACCTTTGAGAACTATATCTTGAACCGTTCTTTTTGAGATACATAAGAGAGCTGAAACTTCCCAAATATCTAAAGGAAAGTTGTTCCCAATTTTGAGCGCGACCTTTTCGAGGTTTACCTTTTCGATTCGCTCTGCGTCTCTTTGCGTTTGTGTTGTACTAGTAGTGTTTTTGACTGCCATTCATAATGTATAACAGATCAAATTCCCGAAAAATTGACCTCATAAAACCCTCGGCTTCTTAATTCAAGGCCTCGGCTTACAAGATTGAAGGCTTGGATTTCAATTTCGCTGTATTGAATAGCCTATAGGCCTCTTCCGTTTTCATTTTTACTGTTCTGGAGGAGACCAAGCGTTATTTTCCATTCTTTTTTTACCCGTCCAATTTGCTACCGCCAAAGCCTCTTTATTATAAGTTTCTCGACTGACTTTACCCTTCCTCATCAACTCCATTTTTTCCTCAACCAGCATATCGATTTCTTTACCATCTGCTTTGCCGTCTCGGCCAAACTCTAAAATATGTTCTCTTTTTATAGGGTTAGAATAATCCCTCACAATAGACTCACATTGAGCACTTAAACCTAGCGTACAAACGGATTGAGGCTCATTTTTTATCCATTCTCGATAGTACTTTTGTTTATCTGAAGCTTGGGAATAAGAAACGACTAAATTTAAATACGTTGAAAACTCTATGAAGTCAGACTTGGCATCCCAATCTTTTAAGAAGCCATTTCGCATAAGCGCCTCTCGGGTCATTGGCCTAACCATTTCATGATCTGCCTTAGCTTTCTTAAGCTCTATCAGTAGCGAAATAGCTGTTTTAATTGATTCTTCGTCACTTTTTCCCGAAGCTCTAAATTGAGTTGCCATAGATGCTACCTCTTTAAAATCAACCTCCTCTTCCGCTAACTCAGCAAAATAAAAGGGCTCTCTTTCTTGTTGTCCAATCGTATACCTTTCTAACTTTTGATTCTCTACTTGGCGCGCTATCTCAGACAACGTGTCATTGATCTGGCTTAGAGCCTTTATTATCGGGTCATTCTCTTTCATTAGGTATTTATGGTTATGCTGTTTTGTTGATTGATATTACATTCTCTTTCACACTCGGAACTATGGAGAAATAAGCCTGAGCCTCTTCAGGGTCTTCGAGCTTCCCTTTGTAATGATCTCTAAGCGTCTTTACGCTAGTGTGACCTGTTTGAGTCATTGTCTCGTATTCGTTGCCTGTAAGCTCCACATGATAAGTAGCAAAGCTCTTGCGTGTAGCATCAGAAATCCAACCTTTAAAAAGGCCAGCGTCTTGCCTCGCCTTTTCCCACAAATCGCGAAACTTTCGCGGGTTCTGAACAACCTTGCCAGACATTTGACGGTGAGGTTCAAGCCACGCCCTAAGATTATCTGTCATCTTCACATTTCGAGTACTCGCTGTCTTTGTGATTTCTGAATCTAAGTGAATGTTACTTTTGCGAAACTGGATGTTTTTCCAGTCTAAGCGAGAGATTTCGCCCTCCTCATAATCGGGGCGAATACCCGCGAAAAGCATGATAGCCACGGCTGGCAAAATCTCATCTGAGCAATGGTGAAGTAACGCCTCTGTTTCCTCGACTGATAGAAACCCTTTGTTAGTTTTACTCTTTACCCTGTCTACGTCATCAATGGGATTATCTGTGATAACTTTCCTACGCTTAGCATAGTTAAACAGTACATTTAAAATCCTTCTGTAGTTCGCTTGTGTTGTCACGCTTCCGCGCTCATTAATCCATGCTTGAAGCTCTGCCGTAGTAAGAGATGAAAGCGGCCTATTATCAAAAGCCTTCTCGAAAACATTAAGGCGCGTTCTTAAATCCTTCAGGTATTTGACGGAACATCCTTCATTTTCCTTAGTGTCTCGCAAAGCTCCCACCACTTTAGAAATACTGGTATCGCTCTTTCCTTTCTCAGCTTCCCTATGCTTAACATAAAACGCTACCGCATCATCAATATTAGCGTCCCACTTGTTAAGCATCTTTATTGCCCTGATAGCTTGCTCCATTGCTTCAGGTGTAAGCTGGGAGCGGTCACGCGACGCGAGAGCGTCCATGTCTGCTTGAGTCTCTTCAAGATACCTGTGAGCCTGCTCTGCTTGACCAAATTTAAAATACTTCTGAGAGATTCGACGGCCTTCCGATCTAACATCTACGATAAAGCGATAACCGCCCTTCTTTCGCTTACTGTGGTTTTTGTCGATCTCTCTTAAAGATACTGAAGTATTTCCTCGCATTTGTATTCATTCATAATATAAAAATCGTGTGAAGCTCAACCTAAAAAGGGGGATTTTCGGGGGATCAAAACACTTAAAGCTACAAATAAAGGATTCGCGATGGATTCAAAATCCGCCGCCTTCGGGTATGTGGGTTCGAGTCCCACCGTCGGTATTTCTTTTTATGAGGGTTTTCTACAGATGAGATTCTCAAACGAAAT
>JALZUP010000047.1 GCA_023301505.1 Robiginitomaculum sp. | reverse complement strand
TTTAAGGATGCGGATGTTATGTTTTTTTTGACAGAACCAAATGAGCATTATTCAGAAGATGATCCGATTGTTCAAAAATTAAAAAGATTGGAGATTCCTATTTTTTTAGTCATCAATAAAATTGATACCGTCAAACCTCAAGTGGTTGCCGAGATGATCAAGTCGTGGAATATGATGGTTGACTTTACGGAAACGATTCCAATTTCTGCATTGAAAAAAGACAATACGAAAACGCTTTTTAAATTGATTTTAAAATACTTACCTGAAGGTCCCGTCTTTTATCCGAAGGATCAATTAACGGATAAACCTGAACGGTTTTTTGTAAGTGAAATTATTAGAGAAAAAATTCTTCAACAATATCAACAAGAGATTCCTTACTCAGTAGAAGTCGTGGTGGATTCGTTCAAAGAAACTCAAACTACTCGTGGCGAAGATTTGGTAAGAATTAGCGCACTCATTTTTGTTGCTCGTAAAACTCAAAAATCCATCATCATCGGTAAGGGTGGAATTGCAATAAAAAAATTAGGGTCGGCTGCACGTAAGGACATAGAAGTATTTTTGGAAAGTAAAGTTTTCCTAGAGTTATTTGTAAAGGTTAAAGATAACTGGCGTGATAATGATCGAACGTTAAAACAGTTTGGTTATAATCAGTAAATCTTTTTTTTACCGCAGAGTTTAAAAAGAGTTTTCGCAGAGTTACACAGAGTTTTTTTTACTCTCTACCTTTTCGACAACTCTGTGTAACTCCGTGCAAACTCACTCTTAACTCTGCGGTAAAAAAAAATCTAAATCGTTATTCATTCAAAAACATCTAACTTATGACTACTAAAATCTACGCTACCACTCTAATTTTTCTACTCTCTATTTCTTGGAGTTTTTCCCAACAATTAATTGACGGCACATTGAACCACGATGGCAATGTAAGAGAGTATAGAGTCTTCCTTCCTTCCTCTTATCAAGATGGAGATGTGTTGCCTCTAGTCATCAATATGCATGGAATCACTTCTGATGCTACACAACAGATATTTTATTCAGGTATAAATGCCGTTGCAGATACTGCCAATTTTATTGTCGTTACACCTGAAGGTTTAGTTGGAACTACTTCGTGGGGGCAGACCGCTACTCATTGGAATGCTTACTATGGTACAGGTGTTGACGACCTTGGGTTTTTAGATTTACTTATCGACAAAATGTTTACGAATTATAACATTGACCTTACAAGAGTCTATGCTACAGGAATGTCGAATGGAGGATTTATGTCTTATCGTTTGGGTTGTGAATTATCTAATCGGATTGCGGCGATTGCATCAGTTGCAGGTTCGATAGGATTGCAGCAAGAGAATAATTGTTCGCCTCCACGACCTATGCCTGTCATGGAAGTTCATGGTACAAGTGATATAGTTGTTCCATTTAATGGAGTGAATTTATTTAGTCCTTCTAATCAAGAAATCATCAACCTTTGGGTGACTCATAATAACTGTGATCCTTCTCCCGATACTATCGCTATTCCTAATATAAATACAACTGATGACTCTACCGTTGAAATTTTAAAATATAAAAATGGAGACGAAGGCTCCGAAGTTTGGTTTTATATAGTAGAAGGTGGAGGGCATACTTGGCCTGGTTCTATTATTAATCTTCCGGGGTTAGTTACTAATCAAGACTTCATTGCATCAGAACATATTTGGGAATTTTTCAAACAGTTTACTCATCCAAATCCTGATGCTGGAATTATCCTTTCGGATAAGAATCTTTTAATTGAAAATATAAATATTGTAGCTCGACCAAGTGCTAAAGAGTTGAGTATTACTTCTGACACGAATGATATTCAACGAGTACAATTATATGATATGTTGGGTCGAAAAATTTTAGACAACAATCTCTTGAATGATTATGAAGTGAATATTGATGTTCCAAATATTCTATCAGGAATTTATATCGTTACTGTGGAAACTGATAATGGAATGGTGACGAAGAAAATTTTATTTTAAAGATCGCTTCGCTGACAGCGGAGAGATCGTGCGCTTCGCTTACTGAGAGACCGCTCCGCTGAGAGACTACGAATCTTCTTTTTCTACGATTTATTTTGAATAGTTCATTTAATATAAATCGTAAAAATTGATAACTCGTCAGTCTCTCAGCGAAGCGGTCTCTCAGTAAGCGGCGCAGCGCACGATCTCACTTCTCATAGCGAAGCGTTCTTCTTAAAAATATCGAGGCGTTACAATACTTCTATCATTATAATTAAAGTCATATCCTAACATCACTTCAAAAGAACCTTTCGCATAATCATTTAAATCAGTCAACGTAAAGTCGTAAGCCAATCCAACTCTCATTCCTCTTCTCAAATGTACCATCGCCCAAAGATCCGCTGAATCAACAGAGCTAGTTTTTCCGATAAAAGTTTCAAAAGAAGAACGGAACGAAGCTCCTATCCAAAGTGATTGGTAAAATAAAAATGAAATATCAATATCAAATTCGTTAGGTGCGCCTACTGGTTTTAAGTTATTAGAAGTCGATGCAAAATTACTAAACAACCCTACACTTTTGATTAGTAGTGAAGGCTTAAAAATAATCGCATCACCACTTACAGGAATCGCAATTCCAGTTGTAAAATAATAGTGTCGGTATAGTTGTGCCCAACGATTGGTCGTAATTTCATTACGACGCAAATCTGTTTCTAATAAATGTGGAACAGAAAAACCTGCATAAAATTTCTTGGAATAATAAAATGCTCCTACTCCAAAGTTAGGTGCCCAAAAGTTAACATTAGCATCATCAAATGATTCATCATTCAATCTTGGGTCTCTATAATTTAATTGGTCAAAATCAGCTCGGTAGTTCATAAAACTAGCTTGAAGTCCTAAGGATACCTTTCCTTTTCCAAATGGAATTCGGTAAGCATAACTAAAGCTTCCAGTCGTAGAACCTGACGCTCCGATTTTATCATTTGTAATATTCAAACCAAAACCGACTCGCTCCTTAAATGGAGTATGAACTGAAAAAGTCTGAGTATGTGGTGAACCTTCTATGCCCAACCATTGGTCTCGATATATGGCTACAGCCGATAAATATTCTTTGCTCCCTGCATAACCTGGATTATAACTCAAAGTATTAAACATATACTTTGTAAACATCGCATCTTGCTGAGCATTTGTACTATTAGAAATAAAAAAGAATAGTAATAAAAATGGAATAAATTTTCTCATTGTTTCAAGTGTTTCGCCATCTTAAGCCATTGACTATCAAGGCTTAGTATTAAGATTTATTAATTTATTTAATAAGTAGTGGGGATGGGGAAAATTGGGGAGAAAGTAATATGAGGAGATTTGTAATACATTAATTCCAAAAACCATACCTGACTGGAAATAAAACCTTTGAAGAAGGAGAAAAGGAAAATAGATTTTAACTTTTAGAAGTTTTGGATGAGTTAAGTTAGACTGTTCTACTAAAAAAAAATCACCTTTTGATGATGGGAAAAATAAGAGCCAGACCCCCCTAACTCAAATATCCCCACCAAAAAAAAGGCTTCCACCGTAAAGGCTTCTCTTTAAGATTTTTCAAAAAATCTTTGTACCGTTTTATAGTTATAGGATTCTCAATGCTAAGCATTAGAAGGTGTTGTAAGTGTACATGTATACACTAGCTAGACTCTTCCAATTTACTATGAATTGAAAATGAGTTTAAAAGGTTAGACCTTTAAAAAAATACATATTTGTATATTTAAAGAATCTAATTCTTTCTCTTA
>JALZUP010000046.1 GCA_023301505.1 Robiginitomaculum sp. | reverse complement strand
AAACAGCTTTACACAGACTGACAGCCTGGCCGAAGGAACTGTAGACACTGGCCACGCCGGCGAACCTACGATCATTTTAGACGGCAAAGTTGAGACCAACTGGCCGTTGTTGCTCGCGCCGCCGACAAGTGGCGATGGTTCGATTCTGATCACGCAAAATCCGGATGGTACGACTGATCTTTCAGCGGTCTCAACCAGCACAATCGAATTGTGCGACGAAGGCACGCTGGCCAATGCCGCTGGGAGCACTAGGGCGTCTGTTTATGTCGGAAGTTTTGTTGCTGTGGAAGCTGAAACGACTATTGGTTTTTCTACCGAGCTGGTGACAGGAAATGTCGCGTTTGCTTTGCGAGTCGAAGAACCGGTCGAACCGGTCGGAACCGCTTACACTCAAGACCAGACACAAGCAGCGACCCGGCCAAACTTTTACGAAACGCCTCTTGCTTCGCGGCTTGTTCCGGCGACCCTTAGCCGAGACGTTGTTGTCCAAGGCACCACTCCCGGCACGACCTACTATGTGCTGATCTTCGCTGGTGGTGGGTCTAGCAACATTGTCAATGCTTGCGTTACGGTGCCGGGATCTGAGGACGCCATTGGACTACCTTTGACCAGTAGCCGAGAGACAATAGCGTTCACGGAAAACGAAGATGGCTCGCAAAACGCAGAAGCAATAACGGACTACTGCGGGGCTAACGAATTTGCCAACAATATCCGTGACTTTCGGGTTGCGATTGCTGCCGAAAACTTTGGTTTCACGATCGAAGCGACGATCGACGGAGCCCCGGTTGTTTACGAAAATATTAGCGGCGGTGCAGTAAACGCCGACGGCAATTTAGCATTCACTACCGGGACTCAATCCGTGTTCAATCGGATTGCAAATACCTTTGGGGCGTTACGGGATGTGGGCCAGAAGTTCGCCTTCCGAACTGAGTCGTTCCCCGGCTTTACTGATGCTTGGTTTGCTTTTACAGATGATCCATCGGTTCAAGCCAACGTGGATTCTGGCAACTACCGAATGGATTGGTTCCGCGACCGTGGATACCGGCTTTTCAATCGCGAAGACGTGGTTGTTGCTTCCGGTCCAGAAGTCGCTGGGGCTGATTTTGTGGTTGAGCGTACTGCCTACGGCTTCGCGTTGTTGGTTAACGGCGATGAGGTGTACCGATCACCAGAGGTTTGCGTTGATTACCTTGGCGAGATCCGCGAAACAATTAGCGGCCTGACTCTTAGGAATGGAGTCGCTTCAAGCATTAACAAGATTGGTGATCGGCACGAGGAATTAACAGCGATCACCAACCCTAGCGTCAATATTGTCACCGGCCATAATTTCAATCTTGGCGTTGGCGAGGGCGTTGGCCTGACTCTTAAACTCCAAACAGCGGACGTGGCGGGCACCCATTCTTGGACGGCCTTTGACGTTGATTTAGCAGACGCTTATCAGCGTTTCCTAAGTGACGAAATTCAGGATTCCAGTAACGTTATTTTTGACAACGATTTCGTAATCGTAGATATTGTTGATCCATCAACCGGCGAGATTAGGTTAATCGACAATGGCCGAGAGCTTAATTATCTATGGTCAGAGCTTTACGCAGAGGCGCAAGTAGACCCGAATCGCGTTGAGCTATTCAACGCACCGCTCAACTCAGGCGACAGCGGAACACTTGCAGGTAGCGTGACATGGCAAGAGGTCCGAGGCACATACGAGAGCTTGCAAATCAGCATGGTTACGGCTGCCGGTACTTTATACGGCGACGTAGTTTTCTTAGACGACCTTGAAGATGGTGCGACGTTTTTCGTTGTGTTTAATAACGCGATCCATGCGGCATTTAGCGGTCTAGATTTTGCCGATGGCATGTTCCAGTTCGTTACGACTAGCAACCTAACCAATGCAGCCAATCTTCGAATCTGGGGCGTGCTTCCGACTGGTCGCGTTGAGTTGGCAAGCACTGCCCCGGCAGCCCAAGGCGAGGTCTTGAGTCATCTAGTTCAGTTGCTTACTGCGGACGTGGATAACACACCATCAAGCACGTCGCCGGAGTTTGGGAACACGCTTGAGACTTTGAGTGAAGCAGGGGATGGGGTGACTTACAACCCCCTGACACATACTTGGACCTTGCAAGCTGGACGATGGGAATTGGAAGCTGACCTTTACCGCAACTTAGCAGGAAGTGCGTCTTACGGATTCATTGAAGCTGGCGATCCATTTGTGCAAGCCAGCGTCATAGGTGTTCGGGGGCGTTATTCTCACCCCGCAGAGACTACTACAACTGCAGGAACTAGCAGCCCTGCTCGTGCATTCCTCGACATTGCCGAAGGGCAGACCTTTGAGGTCGCGATCGCTTACCTATCAAGCGTCGTTTTGGAAGGGAATAACAGAGATTCGTTTATCTCGTTTAAACAAGTCCCTCGCACTGAATCAGTAATCTCTTCCGGTAACATTGGCGGTTTGTTTCGTGGGGTTCACGAAAACCGTACAGCGATCCAAGCGATATCAAGCCCGAATCT
>JALZUP010000045.1 GCA_023301505.1 Robiginitomaculum sp. | reverse complement strand
GGCAATGGTCTCGTTCCTGCCATTGTCCAAGATGCTGACAGCTTACAAGTACTTATGCTTGGCTATATGAATGCGCAGGCATTGGAGAAGACGCAAGATAGTGGCTTGGTTACCTTTTATAGCCGGTCTCGCAACACGCTCTGGACCAAGGGCGAAACCTCAGGCAACACATTGGAGCTCGTCGACATTACGATCGATTGCGATAATGACACCTTGCTTGTCATGGCACGGCCAAAAGGCCCCACCTGCCACACAGGCACGACGTCTTGCTTTGGTGAGAGTGAGGCTCCGGGCCTTGGCTTTTTAGCCGCTCTTGAAAGCCTGATTGAGGGCCGTAAAACCGCCTCCGCTGAGAGCTCTTATACGGCCTCCCTGCTCCAAGGGCCGTTACGCCGCGCCGCGCAAAAAGTGGGTGAAGAAGGCGTGGAAACGGCTCTAGCGGCCGTTGCGGAAACGCCAGACAAACTCATCTCTGAGAGCGCAGATTTGATTTATCACTTGCTTGTATTGCTGGCCGCAAAAGATATAAAATTTACCGATGTGATTGAAGAGCTGCGCGGGCGGCATAAATAGCTGCACATTTTTCTACTTAGCTACCAGCCATATTCAGGTGACATTTTCAGATAGCACCCACGGTTTCATGTGACATTCACCGCCTAAACGCCTTTACATGCCACCCCCTTAGCTGCTTTAATTACGCAAAATAAAATCATAATAACAAAAATCATACTGATCAGGAACATGAGGAATATAATGAATTTACTTGCAAGCTGCGCGGCTGCCGCAATCTTAACTTTATCTCTTAGCGCCTGCAGTAGCGGCGGCGGTTCAGGAGGCGGAAGCGCGGCCACTGGCGCTCCCATTGTTATAAGCGCAGTAGCCGACAGAACAGTCCAAATCGGCGAGACGCAATCAGTAAACACCACGGCAAATGTATTTTCTGATCCCGATGGGGACAGCCTGACCTACAACATAACCATTAATAACAGTAATGGCTTTTCTGCAACGGGCAGCTCGGCAACAGGCTGGACCCTTAGCGGCCAAGCCATAAATGCAGGTGTGACAACAGTCACAACAACAGCGATTGATAGCACAGGCCGCATGGTTGAGGATGTTTTCACAATCACTACCCAACAGGCCAACCCTGTCATTTCAAACCGTAATCTCGATCTGACCTTTAGCACAGGCGACAGTGTTGATTATGATGCCTCGCAAGGCGGCACCACATTTACCGACCTCCAATCAGACCCGTTGACATATAGTGTCTCTATTAGTCCCGATGGAAGCGGACTGGTTACAGATGGCCCCAACATTACAGGCACATTGCTGCTCGCAGGAACTTATGTCGTCGAAATAACAGCCGATGACGGCTCAGGAAACCTCACGACAGATAGCTTTGACATTGTGACCTCTGACGCTAATGCAGCTAGGCCAAACATCCTGTTCATCATCTCTGATGATCATGGCCAAGACAGCTCTGCACAATATAATATTGCGGGCACATCTGATACTCCCAACACGCCGACGCTTGACGCATTGGCGGCGAATGGTCTTATATTTGACAATGCTTGGGTGACCCCGATTTGCGCGCCCACACGCGCGACCTTGATTACAGGCAAATATTCATTTGAGACTGACGTTACAGATGTAGATGGCGGTAATAATGTCCTCAATACAAATGTGCATGATACTCTATTTGACTATATGGGCACCAATGCGCCTGACTATGCGAGCGCTCTGATTGGGAAATGGCATATAGGCGGAGGCAATACAGGGCCACGTGCTGCGGGCATTGACCATTATGTTGTGATCACAAATGGCGGCGTTGGAGATTATAGCCGCTGGGACAAAAATGATAATGGCAATGAAGCCATTTCAACAAGCTATGTCACGACTGACTTTACCGATGAAGCGATTGATTGGATTGATGATCAGACTGATCCTTGGCTCTTATGGCTTGCTCACATCGCTCCGCATTCACCCTTTCATGTCCCGCCAACAACGCTGCAATCGCGCGTAACATCAACAGCTAGCAGCAATCGCGAGTTATATTTAGCATCGGTTGAAGCGATGGATAGCGAGATAGATCGTTTGCTTGACAGTATGAGCGCCGAGCAGCGCGCGAATACTATTGTCGTGTTTTTAGGTGATAATGGCACGCCAGGGCAAGTTGACCCAGGCAATGGCGATTCTTTAAATGGCGCTAAGGGCGATCTATTTGAAGGCGGAATGCGCGTGCCTATGATTGTCTCAGGCGACCTCATAAGCCGCACGGGACGTGAAGACGCGCTGATAAATGGAACTGATTTTTTAAATACATTCTTAGACCTAACTGGCGGCACGCAAGCGCCTCTGCCAAATAGTCAAAGTTTTGCAGATTTGCTAACAAATAGCGACGCGAATACACGCGAATATATCTTCACGGAATCTCCTGATGGCTGGGCGATCCGTGATGAACAATATAAGCTGATTCAGTTTAATAATGGCCGGCAGGATTTGTTTGACCTTACCAATGACCCTGATGAGTCTGCGGATTTAATTGGCGGCCCTATTGATGTGAGCGCCATTGTGACTCGGCTTGAAAATGCAAGGCCGACATAAGTAAGTCGCCTATATTAAAAGCCCATAACAAAACTCATAAAAAAGCCTTGGCGCGACAATCGCGCCAAGGCTTTTTCTTTATATAACAATGACTTATACCAAACCACTGCAGTTAAAACACTTCATGCGTGCCTCTTTCGGCCTCAATAGGAACCCACTTGCCATTGATGTAATGAATGCCGCATTCTGTCTTACTGGAATTACGCCAGCGTCCAGCCCGAGGATCTTCACCTTCCGCGACCCGTGTTGTGCAAGGCTCACAACCTACCGATAAAAACCCTAATGCCAAAAGCGGATGCGGCGGCAAATCATGCAGACGCATATAAGAGGTAACATCCTTAGCTGTCCAACTGGCTAGCGGGTTTAATTTGACCTGACGCCCCCCTGTTTCAAGGATAGCCATATTGGCCCGCTCAGGCGTTTGATAGCGTTTGCGGCCCGTAATACGCGCGGTATATTTTGTAATTTCGCGGTCAAGCGGACGTACTTTGCGCAGGTTACAACAGCTATCCTTATCAGATTGGTTCAAAATGCCGTCTGGGTCTTCCTCGGCAAGCTGTGTAGCGTCTGGCAGAATACTTTGAAAATTTGTTAGCCCGAAGCGCGCAACGAGTTGATCACGATAGGCTAAGGTCTCTTTAAAATGCTTCCCTGTTTCCAAAAAGAGTACAGGCAGACGATTATCAATTTCAGACACCATATGCAGCAAAACGGCGCTATCAATCCCCATAGAGCTGGCCAGAACAATCTGGCCATTATAATCATGTGAGATAGCCTGCTCGAGAGCGCGGCGCGCATCATAGCCTTCATATTGCGCGGATAAGTCATCTGAACGCTTAGCACGGCGCGCGGCTAAAACATTCATAGACGGGCCATTGGCAATGACATAACCGCGCTGATAAGTCAGATCAAAAGCGTCCAGCGCATTGCGCCAGTCATCTTCGCCTTGACGTTCAAAGACTGCATCATCAACTTTGACGCTATCAAAGCCGCATTGCAGTAAATAGGCATATTGATCTGGAATGAGCGGGCCTGTTGCTACAAGCTCGCCCTGAAAGCCGTAACGCCGGCGCAACTGGCGCGCAATAGAAAAACCGCGCCCATCAGCATAGCCAGGAAATTCGACTTCAATCGTTTTTAGCCCTGACAAACGCGGCGCCAATGTCTCCAAATCAACATCATTAGCCAAGCGCACTGATGTGCCGCTATTGCTAGCTAATAAGGTCTCAAGATCAGGACTATCAGTTATATCGGCCTTGCTGAGCCGGCCAGATTTAAGCAGCGCCATAAAGCACCTCCTTGAACGGCGCTATGCCGACACGGCGATAAGTGTCTAAGAACCGCTCGCCGTCTTCTTTTGTGTCTAAATAATAATCGACCATGCGTTCAATCGCATCAATCAGGTCATCTTGCTCAAAGCCTTTGCCCGTGACTTGGCCGACAGCCGCCGTCTGGGTCGCATCACCGCCCAGCTTAACTTGGTAATTTTCTACGCCTGCTTTTTCCAAGCCTAAAATTCCAATATGGCCGACATGATGATGACCACACGCATTGATACAGCCAGAAATTTTTATCTTCATTTCGCCAATAGCTTTCTGGCGTTTTGTATCTGAAAAGCGCTCCGCAATAGCCTGCGCAATAGGAATAGAGCGCGCCGTCGCCAGAGCGCAATAATCCATACCGGGACAGCAAATAATGTCGCTAATCAAGCCTATATTCGCCGCCGCCAAATCATTTTCGGATAGCGCCATATAGAGCGCAAATAGATCCGCCTTTCTCACATAAGGCATGACCAAATTTTGCTCATGCGTTGCCCGCACTTCGCCAAATGAGAATTTATCGGATAAATCAGCTACAAGGCGCATTTGATCGCAGGTAATATCCCCCGGCGCCGCGCCTTCGGGCTTAAGCGAGATATTGACGATGGCATAACCGCCTTGCTTATGCGCAACGACATTATTGCCAACCCAATCAGCAAAGGCGGCGTTTTTCTCTAGCGCGCGTTCAAAATCCGCATCTGTTTCTGGCAAAGCTTCATATTCAGGTGCCGCAAAATAGGCGGTGATACGCGCCACTTCTTCGGCGTCGACAGCTACATCAGCGGGCGTCATCGTCGCATATTCAGCATCAACTTCGGCGCGGATTTTATCAATCCCCTCCTCGGTCACTAAAATTTTCACGCGGGCTTTATATTTATTATCTCTGCGGCCATAGCGGTTATAAATCCGCATTGTCGCTTCCAGATAAGGCAATAATTCTTCGCGCGGTAAAAATTCACGCAAGGTTTGCGCCATGATCGGCGTGCGGCCTAAACCACCCCCGATTAATACGTGATAGCCTGCCTCGCCCTCATCATTTTTGACAATTTGAATGCCAATATCATGCGCGCGAATAGCGGCGCGGTCTTCAGGTGCGGCATTGACGGCGATTTTAAACTTGCGCGGCAAGAAGGTAAATTCTGGATGTAAGCTAGACCATTGACGCAGCACTTCACAGGTCGGGCGTGGGTCTTCAATTTCATCGGCTGTACAGCCCGCCCATGGATCAGACGTCACATTGCGAATACAATTGCCAGACGTCTGGATGGCATGCATTTCTACATCAGCAAGATCGTCAAGAATATCTGGCACATCGGTTAATTCTGGCCAGTTAAACTGAATATTTTGGCGCGTAGTAATATGACCATAACCGCGATCATATTTATCACCAATCATCGCCAGCTGACGCAATTGCTTGGATGAGAGCGTCCCATAAGGCACGGCAACGCGCAGCATATAGGCATGAAGCTGCAAATATAAGCCATTCATAAGACGGAGCGGACGAAACTCGGCTTCGGTCAGGCGGCCATCAAGGCGGCGCTCAACTTGGGTGCGAAATTGCGCTGTGCGGCCCCGAACAAATTGGTGATCAAATTCGTCATAACGATACATATTAGGCTCCTGCCTTTAGTGTCTTAAGGCTGAAATGTTGCGGGCCATTTTCAGCGGCATGCTCGATATGGGTCGGCGCGCCCGGGTCAAAGCTAGGCCCGTTTTTGCGAAACTTCTCGCGATAACGCGCAGGCTGTCCACTTTGGGCCTCCACATCAATAAAATAAGCCCCAACGACAAGCCCTGCCTCTTCATGGGTATCGGCATGCTCTCCCATTTTGGTAATGATATCGGCGTCTTCCGTTATCAAGGCCTCTTCAAAACTGGTGGACCAAATAAAATCGGGCGTCATATAGACAACAGGCCCAATGCGCAGCTCATTGGCTGTCATGGCCTGAGGCCCCTTACCCTTATGTTTGAGCGTACTCATAGCTCTACCTCTTCGTCATGTTAGGCGCTGATTAGCGCAATTTGTGGCGCATATCCAAGCATTAAAATGGCTGGGCCTTTAATAGATGATTTTTTAATATCATGTGACATATTAATCAGAGTGCTAGGCACTATAAGTTGATCTGCGCGCGAGACATTCTCAATGATGGTCACGGGAAGGTCAGGCACGGCGCCATGCTCTAAAAGCCGCTCCGTAATAAAGCTAGATGCGCCAATTCCCATATAAATGGCCGCGCGGCGTTTCGGCTTGGCCAGATAGGCCCAATCCTGCTCGGCATAACCATCCGTGCCGTGACCCGTCATATAGATAAGTGACTTATTGTGCCCGCGCGAGGTTAGCGACATGCCCAAAGCCGCCGCTGCCGCCGCCGCCGTGGTAATGCCGGGGCAAAGCGCATAGTGCACGCCCGCCGCAATACAGGCCTTTATTTCCTCATCGGCGCGGCCAAAAATAAGCGGATCGCCACCCTTTAGCCGCACGACAGAGAGTCCCTCTTTGGCTTTTTTCACAATCAACTCATTAATCACAGATTGCGGCGTGGATTTAGCGCCGCCGCATTTACTATAAGGAATTTTGCCCACGAAAATATATTCCGCTTCGCGCCGCCCGAAATCTAAAATAGCTTTAGAGACAAGACGGTCATAAATAACCACATCAGCGCTATGTAATTTTTGGCGCGCCTGATTGGTAATAAGGTCAGGATTGCCCGGCCCCGCTCCGACAAGGCTCACCATGCCTGCGCCAGATGTGTCCCCGCCTGCCAGTTTTGCGTCCACAGCCGCTGTCAAAGCCGCGTCTGAGAGGCGCAATTGAGCCTCTAAAGATTTACCGCCAAAAACATCTGCCCAAAAGCGTTGGCGCGCTGACAGATCAGGCAGAACCGCTTTAACCTTAGCGCGCAGCTTATTCACCAATAGAGCATAATTTCCTAAATTCGCGGGCAAGCGCGTTTCAAGGTCTGTTTTAATCGCGCGGGCCAGCCCAGGGGATGTTCCTTCCGTGCCAATAGATATGGCGACGGGGCTACGGTCGATAAGGGCGGGCGTGATGAAATCGCAAGCCTGCTTATAATCTGCGGCATTGACCAATAGGCCGCGCGCGCGGGCTAATTCTGCAATGCCCCCATTAACGGCGTCATCATCCGTGGCGGCATAAATCAAGCGGGCTCCATCTAAGTCATCTTGCCTAAATTCGCGCGCCTCCCATGAGAGCTGCGCACGAGCGTCTCCTCCATCAACCCAGCGCATAATCTCTGGCGAGAGCCTCGGCGCGACAATCACGATATGAGCCTGCGTTTTAATCAGTGTGCGCAGCTTCGCTTCAGCCGCCCCCCCGCCGCCCACGACCAAAACGCGCGCACCTTGCAGGTCAACATGTATGGGCAAATAACGCATAAGGCTCACAGCTATTTAAAAGCAAATTAGATATATTTCACTGCGCATAGTCACAGCAAAAGGCGCTTGAATTTTGCGCTCAATGATGTTCTATATATAGAACGATTGTCAGATTTTAAAGATATAATGCGCAAATATCTGATAAATTTTCAGCGTATAAAACGCCTATAAAGGGAGCCAAAGGGCATAATGTCACGACGCAAACGCGAAAAAGACGCAGAGTGCGATGCCGTTGGCGCGCATTTTGGCAAGACGATACATCGTCTACGCAGTGCTGGCTCTATGTCGCTAAGCGATTTATCTGAACAATCTGGCGTGGCGAAGTCGATGATCTCGCAAATCGAGAAAAATGAGAGCAACCCAACGCTTGCAACAATTACCCGCCTCTCGCGCGCCCTTGGCACATCGGTCGAGGCCATGCTCTCTGACCTACCTGCCGCCAATAGCTCGCCCCTCGTCGAACATGCCAAGCCGCAAGACATTCCGCGCCTATCTTCCGAAGACGGATTATGTCAGTTGCGTATTATTGGCTGGATTGAGAGTGTGGAATATGCCCAGTGGTATGATTTCATAGCCCAAAAAGGCGGGCGGCTGGAAAGCTCCGCTCACCCCGCTGGCTCCGTTGAAAATCTCTCTGTGCTTAAAGGCAAATTACGCGTCGAAGTGGATGGTGAGCATTGGATAGCCAAGGCCGGCGAGACCTTGCGTTATCGCGCTGACCGTGACCATGCCATAGAAAATATTGGCGAGGGCGATGCCCATGCCACTATGGTCAATATTCTAGTGCATAAGGTCGGCAGCTAGGCCGCCTAACTCGTTACTTACGTTACGCTACCCGCCTAATACGATCTAACGATCTGGAGCCTCATTTCCAATAATCACATTTGAGGACTCAGCATAATCCTCCCATTCGGCAATCATCTCGGCCATAATTTCTGGATTTTGCGCGGAGAGATCGGTTGTCTCGCCAGGATCTTGAGACACATCATAGAGTCCCCACTCCCCTTGCGAAAAGGAATCTGAGGCAGAGAGCTGCAAAGCTTTCCAGTTGCCGCGGCGATAGCCCTTACGCGTAAATAGCTCCCAGCCAATTCCGTCATTTTCACTGCGCACATGATCGGACACTCCAGCCAGAAGCGGTACTATTGATTTGCCTTGCGGTTGATAAATGGCGCTCGGATTACTCACCCCCGTCGTCTCATCTGCCCCCGCAAAATCAAGCAGGGTCGGCATAACATCAAGCACAGAGACTACGCCGTCATAGCGCGCGCCTTGGTTTTGCGCGCCGCCATAGGTTACAAAGGCTGGCACTTTGATCCCGCCATCTGACACGATGCCTTTCCACAAACGTAGCGGCGTTCCAGAGACTTGCGCCCAGCGTTCTTCAAGGAAAATATAACTCCCCTTAGTGCCGATAGATTCGTAGCTATTATCAAAGCCTTCCATATAGCTTGAAAATAGCTCCATATCCTGCATCGCCGCACCTTCGGAGCCATTATCAGACATAAAAATAAAGACTGTATTGTCATATTGATCTGTCTGTTTGAGATAGTCGACGACCTCGCCAATTTTGCGATCTGTACGGTCAATCATTGCCGCGAAAATTTCCATGCGCTTGGCTTCATAGGCGCGCTCTTCAGCAGAGAGCTTATCCCATTCGGGCCAATCCGTGACACGCTCAGGCAATTTTGCATTTGCAGGCACAAGCCCTGAAGCTTTCATTTTAGCAAAACGCTCATTCTGAATAGCATCCCAGCCTGCATCATAACGGCCTTTATATTTGGCCATATCTTCGGGCATTGCATGGAGCGGCCAATGCGGCGCGGTAAAGGCCAGATAGCCGAAAAAGGGCTGGCCTGTATCTTTTCCCTCATCGATATAGTCAATCATTTGCTGAGCGTAAAAATCAGATGAGTAAGTAAACCCATCAGGAATACCAACAAGCGCGTCATTATCTCGATAGCTCGCGGGATCACCAACGGCAATCAAGCCGCGTTCGTCCAAATGACTCGCGCCCCCAACAAGCAAGGCATAGGATTCGTCAAACCCCCTCGCCTGCGGGGAGAGTTCCTCCGTCATGCCAAGATGCCATTTGCCCGCCATATAGGTGCGATAATCGGCGGCCTGAAGGCGCGTCGCAAGTGAGACAACATCGTGATTGAGATAACCCTCATAGCCGCGCTGTCCTTTTTGGTTGGGCGCTAAATGTTCGCCCATTGCGCCAATACCTGCCAAATGGTGATCCACACCTGACATCAACATGGCGCGGGTCGGGCTACATGTGCCGCCAACATAAAAGTTGGTCATCATCAAGCCTTCACCAGCGAGTGCGTCAATATTTGGTGTATCAATCTCGCCGCCATAAATACCTAAATCGGAATAACCTAAATCATCCACCACAATGAGCATAAAGTTTGGCCGCTCATTTGCGGCTACATTTTGCTGGACATTGGGTTGCTGGACATTGGGCTGAACTGAGACCTGCTCTTTGGGCGCTTCACTTGAACAGGATGTTAGCATCAAACCAGCCCCTATGATCGTAAGGGCTGTATAGTTTAAAACTCGCATATCTTAGACTCCGACATATATGGGTTTAATGTGTGATATTTAGGCAAACCAATTTGACGCTCAATTAAGGAACAATGAGCTTATGGAACAATAGGCAAAACAACGCCGTTTTTAGCAATCCATGCCTCCCACTCCGCCATTAGATCAGTGACAATATCAGGATGCTGAGCTGACAAATCGGTTGTCTCACCTGCGTCCGTAGAGAGATCATACAGACCCCAATAATCTGTACCTTCAAGCTTACCGCGAATGCCCGTATCGGTTGCACGGCTGGTTATACGCAGCAATTTCCAATTATCCTTACGCACAGCATAATTGCCAAAGACTTCCCAGCCAAATGCCGTGCCTTCAGGGTGAACACGCGCCGACTCGCCTGTTGCGAGCGGCAACATAGAGCGCCCTTGTATCTCTTGAACTTCGCGCCCATTAACATGGCTTGGCACGTCATAATTAGCTATATCCAACGCCGTTGGCGCAATATCGACAACGGTTGAAATAGCATCGCTGAACTGTCCGCTCACGCCCTTACTCGGAAAATGGATAATCGCTTCGCCGCGTATGCCGCCCTCTGACGCCACAGATTTAAAATAACGGAACGGGCCAACACCAACCTGCGCCCATGACTCGCCATAATAAATATGAGAGTTTTTGCGCCCCATATTTTCATAACTATTATCAAAGGTCCAATCTGTGCCATTATCACCCGGATCACGGTCTTGTCCCTCTGCCCCATTATCGGTGATGAACATAATATAGGTGTTTTCATACTCACCGCTCGCTTTAAGATGATCAATCAAGCGCCCAACATTTTGGTCAAGACCATCCATCATCGCCGCATAGACTTCCATATTTTTGGATGAAATACGTTTTTCTTCGGCAGATAAGCTCTCCCAAGGCGGCACGCTATCAAGACGTTTATAAGGCTCAACATTTTCGTCAAAAATGCCAAGCTCTATGCCGCGCTCTATGCGTTGGGCTCGCACAGCTTCATAGCCCATATCATATTTGCCCGCATATTTAGCAATGAGATCATCTGGCGCTTGAAGCGGCCAATGCGGCGCAGTATAGGCGACATAACTAAACCACGGCTTGCCGCTATCTGCATCTTGCTCGATAAAGTCAATAATGCTGTCCGTATAATATGTGGTCGAGTAAAAGTCCTCTGGTAGAGTGTCTACAAACTTATCATCACGCGCATAATTTGCCTTCCGATAGCCGCTAAACAGGCCTCGTTGATCCGCCCAATGGCTCGCGCCGCCTTGCATTAATGCAAAGCTGCGATCAAATCCGCGCGCGCCCGGACGTAAGTCTGGCGCCATGCCTAAATGCCATTTTCCGACCATATAAGTGTTATAGCCTGCATCTTGAAGCAGGGTTGGAAGGGAGACGATTTCGCGGCGCAACTCACTCTCATATCCTGGCACACCCTGCTGATTAGGCATGGAATGCATCGTTCCGCCAGCATTATTATTATCTGTGCCTGAGAGCAAAGCCGCGCGGGTTGGCGCGCAAACGGCTTGATTGTAAAAATCAGTCAAAAGAAGCCCATCTCTGGCCAAGCCATCAAGATTGGGCGTTGGGATTTCGCCGCCATAAATGCCCAAATCCGTATAGCCCATATCATCTGTAACGATGAGCAATATATTAGGCCGGTTATCTGGCTCAGATAAGGTTTTAGCTTCGGCCACGCTCTGCGGAACTTGCGCTACTAAAGTGCTATTCTCTGCACAGGCTCCAAGCGTCAAAACGCCAGTACAAACCATTCCATATGTAAATAATCGCATAAATATCCCCAATGTTCTCAATTTTTTCTTTGATTATGCACCCCTTACCCAACCAAAGCAACACGCGAAAATCATTAAACACAACCGCAGAACGCGGTAAATTTCTTTAGGCCAGACTCTTAAGTTGGGCCCTCAGTAATGCCTTGCACCCAATGATGGCGGCACAAGCTGACATATCGGTCATTGCCGCCAATTTCGACTTGCGCGCCTTTGCGCGCGGGCACGCCGTCTTCGGAAACGCGCAGGGTCATAGTCGCTTTTCGCGCGCACCAGCATAAGGTTTTTATCTCACGTACACTATCGGCAATCCCCAATAGAGCGGCGCTTCCTTCAAATAAATTACCTTGAAAGTCAGTACGCAGCCCATAACACATGATCGGAATATGATACTCATCAGCGACACGCGCCAATTGCCAAACTTGATCACGGGTTAAAAACTGAGCCTCATCAATCAAAATACAGTCAATATTAGGGCTACGCTCATCCGCTGAAATATGCGCATACAGATCACAGCTAGCGCTAAACACATGCGCTTGAGATGTTAGTCCAATACGCGAGACAATATGGCCTTCAGGACGCTCACGCGTATCAATATCTGGCTTAAGCAAAAGAGTGCTCATGCCGCGCTCTTCATAATTATGCGCAGATTGGAGCAAAATTGCGGATTTCCCCGCATTCATCGCCGCATAATTAAAATAGATTTTCGCCATACCACTCCCTCGTCCCGCTCTTTTGGTGGGATGGCTCCTTTTAATTGCGATTCTATATGGGCGACTAGAGTTAGCGGGTCGAATTTATCTTCAAAGATATATACAAGACACATCCAAAACACATACAGGGCATATAGATGAACTAAAAAGGTGTAATTTTCTATATCTTTGCTATCCTATCCTTATGAGCCCCTTGATGATTTTTAACTCGTGAGCATTTTAGCCATCTCAAAAGATATTGAGACGGGCATAGCAACGGCTAGCGCCGCTATAGAGCAGCGGTTAGGCGCGCTTATTCCCCCAGAGAGTGCGGGGCCGCCGCGCCTTCAAAAAGCGCTCCAGCATACATTACTTGCCCCGGGCAAACGTTTTCGCCCGCTTTTGACCTTAATCCTAGCCTGTGAATTTGGCTGCGAAGCTGACGCCGTGCTTGATGTCGCTTGTGCAGGTGAAATGGTGCATACGGCCTCTCTTATATTGGATGATCTGCCCTGTATGGATGACGCGCCCCTGCGCCGTAACCGCGCTAGCGCCCATATTGCCTTTGATGAAAGCACGGCGATATTGACCGCTGTCGCACTACTCAACCGCGCCTTTGGCGTTATTGCGCGAACAGATTTACCTGCAAATATCCGCACAGAGCTGGCCTCTCGCCTCTCGCGCGCCGTGGGCGCGAATGGCTTAATCGCGGGACAACTCGCCGATCTATCGAATGACAATATTGGCACAAGCATTGAAGAGGTTGAGCGGCTTAATCAGCTCAAAACAGGCGCTCTGTTTGACTTTTCCATCCTCGCCGCGTCAATCATGGCAGATATAACAGACGAGAAACATGATGCCCTATCAGATTTCTCTTATCAAATCGGCCTCGCCTTCCAATTACTTGATGATGTCAAAGACGAATTGATGAATGACAAACGTGCAGGTAAAACAACAGGGCGCGATGTTGGCAAAGCCACATTAGTGGCTCTCACAGGTTGCCAAGCCTCCATGACTCGTCTGCGCGGCTATCTGGACGCGGCTAATGCCGCCTTAATGCGGGCTGGCATTTGTGCAAATGCGCCAATTATGGCCATGATGAAAACCCAATTTGCTTTTGCTGACACTTAACCGTGACGACGCTCAACATATCTCACCCCAATATATCAACACCAAAAACAGCAATGCCCCCACCCGCTGTTTTGACCGCTAATAATCTTTGCGTGAATTTTGGCTCTCGCCGCGCGCTCAAAGATATTAGCTTTCACATAGAGCCCAGCGAAGTGCTGGGCTTACTTGGCCCCAATGGAGCGGGTAAAACAACATTAGTCAAATCCATTTGCGGTCAGATTTTGCCCTCTTCTGGTAATATTGAACTTGCTGGAAAAACCGTGCGGCGCGGGGATGATTTGCGTAAATCCATCGGCCTTGTTCCGCAAGATATTGGCCTTTACGCTCACTTAAGCGCGCGTGAGAATTTGGATATATTTGCGCGCCTTATGGGCCTGCCGCGCGCGGGACGCCGCGCCGCCATTAATATGGCCTTAGATCGCGTAGGGCTAACCTTGCGCGAAGCTGATTTAATCTCCACCTTATCGGGCGGGATGAAACGGCGCATAAATTTTGCGGCCGCCATATTGCACAATCCCGCCTTGCTTATATTAGACGAGCCAACTGCAGGCGTAGATGCCCCAGCGCGCGATGCTATTTATGCCCTGATCAATGAGCTTACCCAAAGCGGTATGGCCGTCTTGCTTGTGACCCATGATCTGGAGCAAGCCGCGCAGCTTTGTCGCCGTATTCTTATGCTCTGCGCGGGGGAAACCTATGGCATAGCGCCGCCTAAAGAGCTTATAAAACAAGCTTTTGGAGGCCAAAGTCAAAGCTTGCGCCTAACCCTTACGACTCCGCCCAACACGCATAGCGCGGCCTTACTCGCCGAAGGGTTTATTCCCCAAAATGAGCCACCTGAACTGGCCTTACGCTGGGAAAAACATGTTCACAAAGACCTTATTTCTGCCCTCAACGCGCTCCCTAGCGGCCTTGAGGAAAAGCTAGATATAGACGAAATCTCTATCAAGAAACCCGGACTTGCCGAGCTGATTTACAAGCTCGAAACAGAGCAAGTAAAGCCTGTATGATCTGGGCCGTCTTTAAAATAATGGCCCTGCGCCTCTTGCGTGATCGAGGCGCTTTATTGCTCGCCTTTGTACTGCCGGGACTCGTCTATGCGATCTTTGCCGCTATTTTCTCAAGCGCGTCTGGCGGTAATCTAGATATTCGCGTGGCTATGGCAAATATCAGCCCAACTGAGGACGCCGCATCTTTCACCCGCCATATGCAAGATGATCCCGACCTAACCGTTATATATGATGAGACATGGGGCGCGGCGCAAATCAGCCAGCATGTGCGCGAAGGTACGGCGGATGTCGGCTTGGTCATTCGCGGTGATCTGTCTGATAGCGCGTCCCTGCCATTGCTGTTGATTACCGAGCCTAGCCGCGAAATTGCGGCCAGTGTCCTAAATGGGCAAATCCGCGCCAAACTTGCGCGTCATCTGCCCCACATCATGCTAAAAGAACAAGCCGATAATGTGCAGCGCGCCATTGGCCATTACGCGCCAGAGCAAATCATCGCCTTAAATGCGGCGCAAAAGCAAATGGCCGAAGACGGCAAAGTAGCAAGCGCAAACGCAGATATTGAGAGCCTAATTGAAACGCGCTCTGCTTTAGAGAGCTTAAATGGAGAAGGCGCAAATAGGCCGATCTTAAAGGATGCTTCCATCGCCTATTATGTGGGGGCTGTCGCTATATTATTTTTGCTCTTTTCAGCCATGCAGGGCGCAGCCATTAGCCTTGAAGAACGCGGCAGCGGGATTACGCAGCGTCTTTTGATGGGCCCGCGCGGGGCATTCGCGATGTTAATCGGTAAATTCACCTTTTTAGTCGTGCAAGGCACGGTGCAGGCTTTTGTTATTTTAGGCGTCGCCGCGCTAATATTTAACGTGACTGTATTGCCCTACCTGCCCGCCCTATTGCTTATCAGCCTTGCCTGCGCCTGCATTAGTGCCAGCCTTGGATTATTGCTCGCTAGCCTGTCGCAAAGCGCGGTACAAATGCATACGATAAGCACATTCGCCGTCTTATTATTGTCAGCTATTGGCGGGTCGATGGTACCGCGTTTTATGATGCCTAGCTGGCTACAAGAGGCGGGTAGCCTCACCCCTAATGCTTTGGCTATTGAAGGCTATTACGCCGTCTTAGCGAGAGGAAATAGCGCATTAGAGATTATCACGCCTGTTTGCTCATTGCTGGCCATGAGCGCCATATGTCTGTTGCTGGCCGCCTATATTTCACACCGTTTTGCGCGGCTTTAAGGCGCTCAATCTAAAAGGCGCTCAATCTGATTTGAGCATATCTCGATAAACAGACATCAGCGCGTCAGCTTCATTTTGTAGCTGAAAATTTTCAACCATATGCGTGCGGGCCGCTTTGGAATAGCGCGCCAATTTCTCGTCGGAACTCATCATGCTTTTGGTGGCGGCAATCATTTCCTCAAGGTTTTCTGGCTCAATCAAATGACCCGTCTCGCCCTCAACAATCAATTGCGGAAAAGCGCCCACTTTGGTTGCAACAACAGGAACGCCGCACGCCATTGCTTCTAAGGGAGTTAGGCCAAACCCTTCCCATCTTTGCGGGGCAACAAAGAGCGAAAGCGATTGATAATATATAGGAGTTTCAGGGACTTCGCCCAAAAACCTTATGCGCTCACTCATGCCTGCTGCGGAAATTTTAGATAGTAAATCTTCTTGAAAACTTTGATGGGAGCTTGTTGTGCGGCCTAAAATAATGGCGTCCCACTCTGGGTGTTGCGGCAGAACCTCCAGCATCGTTTCGACGAAAAGGTCGGTTCCCTTATTCGCCCGAACGCGGCCAAAACATCCGATAAGCTTGCGCTCTTTAAGCCCTACAGATTGCCGAGCAATATGGGTTGATTTTGGCGGCTGAAATTCGGTGATATTTATACCGTGATGGATGACTTGGCTCGGCACGTCTAGATAGGACTGCGCGGCGTCTGAGGTGGCAACCACCCCATCCATTTGGCGGATTAGGAATTTAGTATAGCCGCTATGTTGACGCTGCGCCGCCGATGTAAATAAAAGTTTTAGCCGTTTGCGAAACAGATGTTTTACGATCAGCCCCAATAGCATTTCCACATTGCGCCTTGCATGCCAAAT
>JALZUP010000044.1 GCA_023301505.1 Robiginitomaculum sp. | reverse complement strand
GAAGATGATGAGGATGAAGAACTGTCTTTAGACATTGATGATGATAATGAGATTGATCAAGAAATTCTCGAAGATGCGGCTGATGATGATGACGCCGAAGTCGCCGAAGAACAGGCGACAGTCTCTAAAAAACGCAAGCAACGTATATCGCGCCGCCGCTATAAAATCCAAGAAGTCATTAAGCGCGGTCAGGTTATGTTGGTTCAGGCCGTTAAAGAAGAACGCGGCAATAAAGGCGCGGCTCTGACGACTTATCTTTCCCTTGCAGGCCGCTATTGCGTGCTTATGCCTAACACGCCGCGCGGGGGAGGAATTTCGCGCAAGATTGCCAATGGCTCTGATCGCCGCCGCTTAAAAACCATTATGTCAGGCCTAGATGTCCCTAAAGGCATGGGCGTAATCGTGCGCACGGCTGGAGCCTCACGCTCATTAGATGAAATTCAACATGATTATGATTATTTGGCGCGGCTTTGGGAAACCATACGCAACAAGACCTTAGAAAGTTTTGCTCCAGCCCTCATCCATCAAGAAGGGGATCTGGTCAAACGCTCCTTGCGCGACATGTATAATAAAGACATTAGCGAAATTTTGGTACAAGGCGATAGCGCCTATGAAGATGCAAGCAGTTTCATTAATATGCTCATGCCGACCCATAGCGATAAGGTTAAGCGTTATGAAGATGATATTCCGCTATTTTTACGTTATCAGGTCGAACAGCAAATTGAAGCCAGCCTAGAGCCGGTTGCTCAGCTCAAATCTGGGGGCTATCTGGTTATACATCCGACAGAAGCCTTGGTCTCTGTTGATGTCAACTCTGGCCGCTCGACCAAAGAACGCAATGTTGAACGCACGGCCCTAAAGACCAATCTTGAAGCCGCCGAAGAAGTTGCTCGCCAAATGCGGCTGCGCGATCTGGCGGGGCTTGTTGTTATCGACTTCATCGATATGGATGAGAGCCGTAACAACCGAGCGGTTGAGAATAAGATGAAAGAAGCGCTCTCACGCGATCGCGCGCGAGTGCAAATGGCCCGTATATCAAAATTTGGCCTGATGGAAATTTCTCGGCAACGCCGCCGTAGATCTCTGCTTGAAGGCAGCTCAGCGAGCTGTGAGCATTGCGGGGGTGTTGGGCGCAAACGTTCAGTTGAGTCCAGCGCGCTTAAAGCTATTCGCGCCGTAGAGGAAGAAGGCATTCGTGGCCGCGCCCAGCGTATTCGCTTGCGCGTCTCCCCTGGCGTTGCGCTTTATCTGTTTAATGAAAAACGCGACATGATTAGCACGGTCGATAGCAAATTTGAGATGTTCACCGAATTAGTCAGTGATGACAAATTACATCGCCCTGAATTTGAAATCGAAGTTATTGATGAGCGTGATGAAAAACGCACGGACCCTCTTGAGAAAATCAAAAGAGAGGCCAAAGCCAATGCTCAGCGCAGAAATAACAATAGCAAAGGCAAAAATCAGTCCTCTCAAAAATCCTCTGATGCGTCAGACGATGACGGCACAAAGAATAAGCGCCGCAAACGCGGTGGCCGCAATAGGTCACGCAATAAAGATAATAATCAAGAGGATAATAGTGAGGCCAAGTCTGATAACAAACTTGCTGAAGGCGAAAACGCTCCTAAGACAGACGCCTCATCACATGAGGATGAACAGCCACGCAAGCGCCGCCGCAGACGCGGACGCCGCGGAGGACGCAGCCGAAATAATGAGGAAAACCGCGCCTCAGACGGCAGCAAAGACGAGGCGAGTGAGAGCAATAATGCTCATGCTAATAATGTTGAAGCCAAGCAAGACAGTCCTAAAACGGACAAGCCTGCGAAAAAGACATCTCGGCGGAAAAAGGCACCAAATAAGACCGATGGCAAGTCTGATAGCAAATCTGACAATAGTTCTGAGGCTCAAAAGGCCCCAAAAACGAGTAATGAGACGAGTAATGAGCCAACAGAGACGCCGAGCAAAGCCAAGCGCGTAAGAGCCAAAGCTCCAAGCCGCAAAAAAGAGGCTCCTGCTAAAAAAGACGCTACAAAGGCACAAAGCTCTAAGGACTCGGCGGTGACGGAGAAGCCAGAAAGCTCAAATTCACGCCCAAAGAGCAGCACTGAAAAACCCAAACGGGTTCGACAACGGGCCCCTGCCCCAAAAAAAGCTGATCCGGAGCCTGCAGCATCTTCGGACACCTCTTTAAAGACTGCACAAGGCGCAGAGGCCAGCTCTGCCGCTAAGAAAACAAAAAAGAAAGGCTGGTTTAAAAACCCGTTCAAAACGGAAGACTAACCAGCTATCTCATAAATGAAAAAGCGCGCCTCAAAGCGCGCTTTTTTTTGGGCTTAGGCGGATAGATATAATTGCGCCTAATTTGTCTCGGTCTGCGCAAAGACTTTAGCGGCAAAATTGCGCGTCACATTTACGCCCTCACTCGCGGAGGCCTTATCAAGCTGGTCAACAATTTGCGTGGCCGCATCAACCGAGCGGTCAATGCGGGCTAGCAAATAAGCAATCAATGCGTCGCTAACTTTTAAGCCTCGGTCTAAAAATAGTTTTTGCATAACGTCTGATAGCAATGCGTCATCAGGCTCTTCAAGGCGGGCCACTTGAAGCGCGCCAAGCCGTGATGCAAGGTCTGGTATGGCAACAGGCCATGAGGCTGGCGGCAAGCGATCTGTTAAAAGCAGGCCGTTAATATTGCCGTAAATCGCCATATTAATCACGCCAAACAAAAGCGTCTCATCCGCCATACTCGCCTGATCCACCCAAATGGCGCGGTTTTTATAGCTGTCTAATTGAGCAATATTCGCCCCGCTCATCAGGCATATAGCCTCATATTGCTGTGACCAAAGCGTGCCTAAATGCGTCTTGCCGCTCCCTGCAGGGCCAATTAATGCGAGGGCGCGATTAGCCCAATTTGGATAAGTTTCAATCGCCGCCAGCCCTTCGGCATTGCTATTGGCAGGCACAAAACGCCGCTTAGAATAGTCGGCCTGAATTGGCAGATTAAGGGGTATTTGTTTGGCCATTTTGAAATGCCCCTAGAAGGTCCAAACCACTGCCAATAAGCCTAACGGCCCGCCAGAGTCATCACAGTGCCCAGCGTCTCATCTTGCTTAAGAGTAACGCCCTTAAATGATAGCTCATTGCCAAGACGCGCTAAGTCCCCGCCATAAGAAATGGTCATAAGCGCGCCATCTTTTGACAAAGCATCTAAACGCGCATCGGTGATTTGCGAGGAGCCATTAATCGCTTCTTGTAAGCGTTGCCATTCACTATGCGAGTTATAGAGCACCGACACGCCCGCTGTCACAGCATTTTGCGCTGTATTGACCGCCGCCGCTTTCCACTCATTTTCAACGCGCTGTACGGTCAGTGCCGCAGCGCTTACAATATCCGCAGCATTAAAATTGCCAAAGTCAGTCTTGCGTCCCGTATCAAGGCCATAATCTGTTAAGCTGACCATAGGGCCTGCAAAGCCATTATCCAGCCGCGCCACTAAAATCTGATTGACGCCATATTGCCCGCCAATCACCTTAAGCGCGTCCATATCACCAGATAGAGCTTGAGAGGCTGTGATAAAACCGTCACTGCCTATGCCGGGCTGTATGCCTTGCATCGGGGTTAGCGCATGGGTGAATTTTGCATCTTCCCATGCCGCGCGCCATTCATTTTCCGTCCAAATCTCATTCGTCTGGCCAAGAACAGGCAGAACCAATCGCATGCGGGCCTGAGTCGCGATCATGTTCATATTATTGGCTGCAATATAATCTCGCGTCGCGGCAGGATTAAAGGCAACCGTTATATCGCCCAGATAGCGATTAGCTGAACGGCGTTCATTGGCAATCTCCATACCGCGGATAAGTTTAGCCGCCGTTTGAATATCCAGCCCAGCCCAGCCCGTGGCGGCGCGCTCTTCAAACAAGGTCAGGCGTTCAATCAATCCATTGGCGGCCGCAAGCTGCCCTTGGGAAATCGCTTCTGTCTGCGCGCCAATGGCGGTTGCCCCTTCCGCATCAACAGCCACGCCCGATACAGTAAAGGGGTCAGCCGCATAAGCCGTATGTGCCGTAAAAGCACTAAATAGAATGGCGAGTAGGATGCCAAAAAAACGAGTCGTCATCAGTAAAATCCCTTATTTGGTTTATTCTATCGTGCTTTGATATGATTTGCAAAGTGAGCAGCTGTGTATAGTTATAAATTTTTGTGAATTGCTGACTTGCAATTATGGCCATGTTAAGGTCATTAACGCGGGCAATGAGATAATGTGGCCAATTTGGACACAGACCGCAATTCAGGACGTAATTAGGAAATTTCCATGAGCGATACTGCCGCCCCCAAAAATAGCCGAAGCAATGGCCTCACCTATGCCGATGCTGGCGTAGATATTGATGCAGGTGATAGCCTGATTGATATGATCAAGCCTATGGCGAAATCAACGCGCCGCGCAGGCGCAGAAGCCGCCCTTGGCGGATTTGGCGGAGCCTTTGACCTTAAAGCAGCTGGCTATGATGATCCTATTTTAATTTCAGGCACGGATGGCGTGGGCACGAAATTGCGCATCGCAATTGATAGCGGAAAGCTGGACACCGTTGGAATTGATTTGGTCGCCATGTGCGTCAATGATGTTTTAGCCAATGGCGCAGAGCCATTATTCTTTCTCGATTATTTCGCAACGGGCAAATTGGAAACAGACAAAGCGGCGCAAGTCGTCTCAGGAATTGCCGAAGGGTGCCGCCAAGCGGGATGCGCGCTCATTGGCGGGGAAACCGCCGAAATGCCCGGCATGTATGAAGGCGATGATTTTGACTTGGCGGGTTTTACCGTTGGCGCGGCTGAACGCAATAGATTGCTCCCGCTCAAAGACGACATGGTCGCGGGGGATGTTTTAATCGGCATAAGTTCATCAGGGCCGCACTCAAATGGCTATTCGCTTATTCGTAAGGTCGTGGAATTATCGGGATTAAAATGGTCCGACCCCGCCCCATTCGCCGATAATCTTGATCTTGGTAGCGCCCTACTCGCGCCAACGCGTATCTATGTCAAATCTATCATGCCGCTTATTAAGAGCCGCCGCATTAAAGGCTTGGCCCATATTACAGGCGGCGGATTGACGGAAAATACACCGCGTATGTTACCCGATCATTTGACCGCAAATTATGACATGAAGGCTTGGAGCCGTCCTGCCGTATTTGACTGGCTCCAAAAAACGGGTGGTATTGCCGAAGCAGAAATGCAGCGCGCCTTTAATTGCGGAATTGGTATGGTTTTAGCTGTATCTCAACAGCAAGCTGAAGGCGTTTTATCTAGCCTGCACACATTGGGTGAGCAGGCCTGGGCCATAGGCACATTGGCTGAGAAATAAAGACTTACACCATGTGTCAAGCGCATAAAATCAAGACGGCCATCCTCATTTCGGGGGCAGGTTCCAATATGGAAGCCCTGATAAAAGATATGCAGAGCGATGAGGCTCATCCCGCTAGGCCTGTCTTGGTCATCTCAAACCGTCCCGAGGCCTTGGGGTTAAAACGCGCTAAAAGTTTAGGTGTTCACGCAATCTGTATTGATCATAAAGACTATAAAAACAGGGAAGAGTTCGAAAAGGCCGTTCAAAGCAAGCTGATAGAGCATGAGGCCGAATTGGTTTGTCTTGCAGGCTTTATGCGCATCTTAACACCATATTTTACGGCGCATTGGATTGGCCGCATGATCAATATTCACCCCTCCTTACTTCCAAAACATAAGGGGCTGAACACCCATCAACGCGCCATTGATAGCGGTGATAAAATTCACGGCGCCAGTGTGCACTGGGTTAATGCTGAGCTAGATGCGGGAGCTGTTATTAAGCAACACCACATTCAGATAGACAAAGATGATAATGCGGAGAGTTTAAAGCAGAAGGTTTTGAAAATTGAGCACCCCCTTTATTGTCAGGCCTTAAAATCAGTTGCGGCAGAGTTATTAAACATCAAAATACGTCAATAGCCATTAAACCGCTCATATCACACTTAATGGAAACTATCATCACGCCATTAAACAGCCCATTATTTTGCTCAAAATTCAGACTTTCTTAACCCCATGTTTTGACGCTATTTAAATTTATTGCTGTTAAATCTCTCTCAATTGAAGGTTTCCTCCTTCGTAATCGTGGGTAAGATAATGGGCAATATAAGTAAAGTTTGTGATTTTTTTCAACGTTTCAAAAAAGAAGAAACAGGAACAGTCGTAGTAATGTGGGCAGCGTCTTTAAGCGCAATTACGCTTGCTATAGGAGCGTCATATGACTTATCGACGCTGCATACAGCAAAGCAAAAGGCTCAACATACAGCTGATATGCTTGCCTTAGCGGCCGCAGCTCAAATTCGTGATTTAGGGGCTCAGCCAGCAAATAATACAGAAGGTTTTGTTGAGGGCACGCAATATTTGCTTTCGGACTTCGGAATTGACATAAACCCCTACACTCGAATTCTTCGGGATGATACGGGTAATGTTATTAGCGAGCCTTATTTCACCGTACAATATGATGTGCCTGAAGAGGATACTCTGACGATAAGTGTAAATGGTATTGCACAACCTGCCTTTATGTCTGTCGCGGGTATAGAGGCCCTTCCCTATGAAGCCGAAACAGTGGCTTCATATCTAAAGGAAGACCTAAAAGATCCAGCCTCTATATTTTTGGTCTTAGATAATTCAGGCTCTATGGGAAATATAGATTCTGGAGAGAAACGTATTGACCAACTCAAAACAACCGTAAACTCATTTATGGCTAAAATGGACACCATAACAACAGCTACTCAAGATCCAATTTTACGTACAGCATTATGGGCCTATAGTAGCGCCAACAGAACAGGGCCATGGACGCCTTATGCAAATAATTCATGTTCTGATTATCACAACACTCAAGTGACAAAGTTTATCAGCTGGGGTTATTCACCAAGTTTCGTTGCAAGTTTTGGCTGGTGCGTTGAAGGTGAATATGAAATCATCACTGATGGGGATGCAATTTTTGTAGATACCATGACTTTACCGGATTGGGGCTCCATCCCAGTATCTACTGTAGATATGATGCGCGATGAGGGCGGCACATATCCTAGCGCAGCACTCGGACACGCAAAAGATTTTATGGAATTAGAAGACGCTGCACATATGACGCTGCGTCCAGATGCAGAACCGCATAAATTCGTAATTTTCATGACGGATGGTAATAATAGCCGAACATCTGAGACAACATTGTCAGAGCAACATTGCGACGACATGAGAAATGATGGTGTACAAGTATATACAATCGGATATGGCATCAGCCCAGGAAGTTCTGCAGAGCGGTTTTTAAAGAACTGCGCATATGACTCTACTAGCCATTTCGTCTTGGCGGCAAATGCAACTGTTCTAGAGCAAGCCTTTGATGATATTGGCGAAGATATATTAGAAGAAGTTATTCGCATTCGCAGCTAAACTATCAAAAACAAAAAAAGGCCAGATCATTGATCTGGCCTTTTTCATATCTATGTAGCGTTTATTAGCCAACAATCTCATTATCACTAAAGAAGAACGGAATTTCTTCCGCTGCCGTTTCAGGAGCATCTGATCCATGAACGCTATTGGCTTCGATAGATTCAGCAAATTCTGCGCGAATTGTTCCTGCGTCTGCTTCTGATGGGTTCGTTGCGCCCATAACTTTACGATAAGTCGCAATCGCATCTTCACCTTCCAGAGCCTGCACAACAACAGGGCCAGACATCATAAATTCGACGAGGTCATTATAAAAAGGGCGCTCGGCATGCACAGCGTAAAAGCCTTTAGCCTGCTCTTCGCTTAGGCGGATGCGTTTTTGCGCAATGATACGCAAGCCAGCTTCTTCGATTTTGGCGTTAATTGCGCCTGTTAGGTTGCGACGCGTTGCATCAGGTTTAATAATTGAAAATGTGCGCTGAATGGCCATGGGGCCTCCTTATAAATTTAACGACGTTATTTATCGAAACAAGCAAGCGCCTATTTCAAATTGAATTCTCGCGCGCTCTATATAGGGCGTTTGACTATATGTGAAGCCGTGATAGTGAGCAAAACTGATTTTATCTCTGTTTTCTCGCTAACTTACGATTTTTAACCGTATGCTACACATAAATGATCTCACATATCGCATTGAAGGCCGAATGCTCTTTGATCAGGCAACATTGGCTATCAATAAGGGTTATAAGACGGGCCTTGTTGGACGTAATGGAACGGGAAAATCAACATTGTTTAACTTGATAAAAGGCAGTTTATCGCCCGAATCAGGATCTATAAATTTACGCAAAGGGGCGCGGCTCGGCTGTGTTGACCAAGAAGTCCCCTCTAATCAGCAAAGCCTGATGAATACAGTCTTAGCCGCCGATACAGAACGCACGGCCTTGCTAGGCGAATCTGAAACCAGCAGTGATCCAGCCCGCCTTGCTGATATTTATACCCGCCTATCCGACATTGAGGCCTATAGCGCCCCTGCCCGTGCTGGCGCTATTTTATCAGGCCTTGGTTTTAGCGCGACGGATCAAGAGCGCCCTTGTGCGGATTTTTCTGGCGGCTGGCGTATGCGAATAGCCTTAGCGGCAATGCTATTTGCCAAGCCGGATTTATTATTGCTTGATGAGCCAACTAACTATTTGGATGTAGAAGGCGCGGTTTGGCTAGAACAACATATTCGCGCCTATGATGGCACGGCCTTTATTGTCTCCCATGACCGCGATTTTTTAAACAAAGCCGTCACCCATATTGCCCATTTGCGCGGCGGCAAGCTGTTTAATTATGCGGGCGTCTATGATCAATTTGAAGCCATTTTGGCCGAACAGCAACGCCTGTCTAACGCCATGCGGACAAAGCAGGATGATGAGCGCCGTCATCTCGAAGATTTCGTAAATCGGTTTAAGGCCAAAGCCTCCAAAGCAAGGCAAGCCCAGTCCCGCGTGAAACGGCTTGAAAAAATGCGCCCCGTGGCTACGATTATCAATGACCCGATCCCTGCCATTGAGCTGCCTAGTCCGCAAAAACATCTCTCCCCACCTATCATCCGCTTTAATGAGGCCGATATTGGCTATGAGACAGGCAAGGCTGTTCTGAGAGGGTTAAACCAACGTATTGACCCAGATGACCGAATTGGCATTTTAGGAAAAAATGGCGAAGGTAAGTCCACATTTGTCAAAGCTTTGATGGGTATTCTGCAGCCTCAATCAGGCTCTATTCGGCGTCATAAAAAAATGCAAATCGGCTATTTCGCCCAGCATCAAATTGATAGCCTAAACCCCAGACATAGCGCTTATGACCATATATGCGAACTTATGCCTGAAGCGACAGAGGCGCAGCGCAGGGCGCGGCTGGCAAGATTCGGGCTTGGAGTGGAAAATGCTGAAACGCCCGCATCTGACTTATCTGGCGGGGAAAAAGCACGGCTTTTATTCTCTCTCATCAGCTTTCATTCCCCGCATATTCTTGTGCTTGATGAGCCCGCCAATCATTTGGACATGGATAGCCGCGCCGAATTGATTAAATCACTAAACGGCTATGACGGCGCAATCATCATTATCTCACATGATCGCAACCTGCTTGAATCAGTCGTGGACCGCCTCTGGCTTGTCGATAAAGGCCGCGTTCAATCCTATGACGGTACATTAGAAGACTATAGACAAAGCCAGCTAGAGCGCCACAGACCGAAGAAGAAAACAGGCAAAACCGCCACAGATAGCCGCGCCGAAGCGCGCAAAGACTCCGCCAGCATTCGGGCCGCCCTAGCGCCGCTTAAAAAACGCGCGCAGAGTTTTGAGCGTAAAATAGAATCTATAAAAGCCCAGATTGGCAAGATTGAAACCGCCATGGCAAAACCCGATTTCTTTACAACGGATACGGCAAATACCGCCCAAATCAGCCAGCAATATGGCCAGTTAAAAAAACAACTCGAACAAACTGAAAATGACTGGCTAGAGGCTCTTGAGATTTATGAAGCGGCTCAAGCGGCGCAAATATAACCCAAAAACTGGGGTCAATGCGGGGTTTTAACCTGTAATATCAAATAAGAGCTGGCAACAAAGCTTAGAAAACATGCCTAAAACAAGACTAGCTGCCAGATAAGGCTAGCTACAAGATATAGCCCCAATATAGCCCTCAGCATCGAGTTCTATCGTCAAGCGATCGGCACGCTCTGGCCCTAATATGTTCAGATCAGGAACCGTGCGTATAGAGGCGGCATATAAGGGTTGCCCCGCTAAAAGCTCTGTAACCTCTAAAAAGGGAGGCTCTGGCCGCAGATCCATAAGGAAATCATCCTCATCAACCTCCAGCTCAGCCGGTTTGATAATGCGTTTATCTCCGCCAATGGCTGTAATATGCACGCCGCCAATATGTTGCCCGACAAGCCCTGTATAAAGCCGCGCCCGACAATCATCGCTTTGCGGAATATAGGGTGTCGGCTCTGGGCGTAAATATTGCGGATAAACATATTGCCCTTGCCCCGGAAAAGGCGCGCGCTGCTGCGCGCTACTGGCGCCGCTGGCACAAGCCGCAAGCCCAAAAATGGCAAAACCCGCAGTTATACTTGCTAAGCTCGATCGCAAAACGCCTTTAGTACCGCGTGAAGGTACGCCGCCAAGGCACTGATTTAAAACAAAGAATAGCTTGTTTAAACCTGAGCGCATCAATGTTGAAAACCGAATCATAGGCAGAGCTTAGCCTAATTGGCTTATTTATGAAGGCCCATATATGCGATAGGCTATTTATCAGCATATGCAGGCTTATAAGACTTTTTCAGCCCTGTTTAGCTCAAGCTTAGTTCAAGCTTAGCTAGCCTAGCCCTGCTTCGCCCACCGCCCCTGCATGTCTTGACGCCAATAGCTCACAGCCGCGCCGCTGGCTTTGGCCGCGCTCCAGCGCGTGCGGGCCATATCTATGCTTTGAGTGTTTCGGCTATCCACAAAGCTGATGAGGCGGCTCATCTTACCTTTTGCTGTCTCGCTGATAACAGGGTCAACGCCGTCAACCAAAAAGACCAAATCTGGAGCCTCAGCCTCATCTGCGGGGGCAATTTCATTGGCATGGCTTATAATAATCGGCTGATCGCTTGCGCGCGGCTCATCATCACGCCCGTGGGGCAAAAAGCTATCGGCCTTATAGCTCCATAAAAAGGCATCAATCTGTTTCGCGCGCTCTGGGCTGGCAAATTGAACTTGCGCGCGCCAGCCCCGCTCAAGCGTTTTTTCCAAAAGCTGCGGCAAACAGCTCTCCAATGTGGCGCTTTCCAGATGATAAAACCAATATTCCATTATAGCCTTGATCTAAATAATACGGGCCTAAATAGCGCTGATTTAGCCTTCATAGTTTTCCATAACCCAGCGATTAAGAAGGCGCGCGCCAAACCCTGTCGCCCAGCTCGGCTCACGCGGATCACGACTACTATCTTTCCATGCCGCCCCTGCAATATCCAAATGCGCCCAAGGCGTATCACCAACAAAGCGCTGTAAAAACTGAGCCGCGGTAATAGAGCCCGCAAGTCGTCCGCCAATATTTTTCATATCAGCAAATTTGCTGTCCAGCATACGGTCAAATTCTGGCCCAAGTGGGAAGCGCCATAATTTTTCAGTAGAGCTATCTGCCGCCGCTTCAAGCTGCCCAGCCACCTTGTCACTATTAGAGAACATTCCGCCATATTCATGCCCAACAGCCACCAATATCGCGCCTGTTAATGTAGCTAAATTGACCATAGCTTGAGGCTTATATTTTGTGCGCGCATAATAGAGCACATCTGCGAGCACAAGCCGGCCTTCTGCATCCGTATTTTGTACTTCAATCGTCTGTCCGCTCATGGAAGTGACAATATCGCCGGGGCGCTGCGCGGCCGCATCTGGCATATTTTCAACCAAGCCAACAAGGCCAATAACATTGGCTTTTGCCCCGCGAGAGGCAAGTGTGTGCATCGCCCCAACAACGGCAGCCGATCCGCCCATATCGCCTTTCATATCCCACATGCCGTTACCCGGCTTGAGCGATATACCTCCGCTATCAAATGTGACGCCTTTACCGACAAGGCAAACAGGTTTCACGCCTTTTTTGCCCCCATTATAGCGCATAATCACGAGCTGACTTTCGCGTGCCGAGCCAAGCCCCACGCCCAGCAAAGAATGCATACCCAATGTTGTCATGCGCTTTTCGCCTAACACCTCAACACTCACGCCTAATTTTTCAAGCGCCTTAATGCGCTTTGCATAGGCTTTGGGGTAGAGGATATTTGGCGGCTCATTGACCAAATCCCGCGCTAAATGTGTGCCTTCACCAATAGGGCCGTAAACATTTTTATAGCTGGCGCGCGCTTTGACAGGGTCATCACAGCTAATTTTCAAATGAGTGAGGCTAGGTTTTTTGGCCTTCGGTAATTTCGTGCGATATATGTCAAAGCGGTAAGAGGCCAATACACCGCCCAGCGCAGCTCGCGCCACATCATCAGGGCTAAGCTCCAGCCCTTCCAGATGCAGGGTTAAGGTAGATTGCCCTGCCATAAGCAATGATTTCACAGCCTTCGCGCCAAAAAGCTCGGCGTCAAAGGCGCTAGCTTTGCCTGCCCCCATAAGTACAAGGCGCGCTAGTCCTGTCCCGCTTGGAGCGCTCAAACTAACGCTTTGGTCAGATAATCCCTTAAATCCTTCGGCTTTGGCCGCTTTGCTTAAATGCCCGCCGCTAAGATTATCAAAATAGCTGGCCCCATCTGTCATAGATAGTTTTTCAAAGGCAATAATAGCCGCAATGCCAGATGCTTTTACCGATTTAGAGGAGGCTGCGGATTTAGAGGGGGCCGCTTTTGGAGCGGAAACAAAACTGACCTTCATAGGGTTTTCTCTTAATTAAATTGGCGATTATATAGCGATTATCTATATACTTATTTTTAGCTATTGATGGGCTTTAGTTACAGATTAGCTACTGAGTTGCAGATTGCCTCTGCCAAAACCTGCCTGAATCTGTTTGAATCTGCGGCCTGATTGTGACTATGCATTTTGCCTCGCCCTTATCAAGCGATTTGCAACAACAATTTATATGTAAGCCAATGGGAATATGACAAAACAATAATTTGTGAAAGATTGCCTTTCTGCTCACAGCCCTTTAAAGCAAATTCAATATTCAAAAGGGCTTTATAGCTGATGAAACTGCTACAAAAATATTTCAGACAGCATGCCCTGACTCCGTTGATTTTGTGCATCACGGCATTATCAGTCTTAGCGCTTTTAACGCATAGCTTATCAACGATTGAACTGATCATTGAAAACCGTCAAAGCGCGCTTACATTTTTATACATAACCGTACTAACGCTTCCCAAACTTTTAGGCGTCATCCTGCCTATCGCCGTCTTTATTGCTATATTATATGCGCTTAATCGGCTTAATGTAGATAGTGAAATGGTGGTCGCCAAAGCCGCAGGTTATAGTCCATGGCAATTAGCCAGCCCTGCTCTACGTGTTGGTGTTTATGCGCTTATTGCCCACCTTTTAATCAATCTGTTTGTGCAGCCCTATGCTCAGCAAGAAATGCGAACGGCCTTGCTTGATGTAAGTACAGATTTAGCCTCTCAGCTTGTCCGCCCCGGTGAGTTTAACGTTCTCACGGATGGCTTAACCGCCTATGCCGCCGAAGTGCGTTCCTCCGGAGAAATGAGAGACATCCTCATTTATGATGCGCGTCAAAGCGAAACGCCAACCACATATACGGCGCAGACGGGCCTCGTTGGCAAATCCACAGGCTCGCCCGTCCTAACCATGAGCGAAGGCCATGTGCAACATGTTGATCAGTCGGGCGAAGTTAGAATCGTTGGCTTTGACAATTATCAATTTGATTTGGCCGAAATCATGTCCATTGACCAAGCCTTATCTTTAAAGCCCTCCGATCAATATTTAGGAGAATTATTACTGGGCAGCGCTAATAATCCACGCAGAGACAAATATTTAAACGACTATTTATCCGAAGGCCATGCTCGCCTATCCGCTCCGCTCTATAATATTGCGCTTGTCTTGATTGCTGTCGCGTTCCTTGTGCGCGGAGAGTTTAAACGCATGGGATATGGCCGCAAAATTGCTCTGGCGGCCTTTTTAGGCTTCTTCGTGCGCCTTATGGGCTTTGTCATGGCCTCCGCCGCCGAAGGCGATGCCAGCCTAAACATTTACCAATATGGTATACCCGTCGCCACTATTTCACTCTGCGTCCTATATATGAACGGCCGCTCACGCAAGGGTAGCCCCCCGAATTTTTCTAAACCTAAAGCCTTTTCAGACGGTTTAAATAATGGCGCGCAAAATTTGAGCCATCAAGGCGTAAGAGCTGGCTCATGATTCGCCCCACCTTATTTTTATATATTATGTGGCAATTTTTGCTGGGTATCGCTCTCGCCTTTATCGTTTTGCTCGGAATCATCATGCTTGTCGATTTTGTCGAGCTATCCCGTAGGTTTGGCGACAATCAGTCCGTAGGCATGATCGACACATTTATGCTGACAGGCCTTAAAGCCCCGCAGCTGATTGAAGAAACTCTGCCCTTTGTTGTTTTATTTGGCACAATGAACGCTTTATCCAAGCTCAATAGCCGTAGCGAACTCATCGTCATGCGCGCAGCGGGGCTATCAGCATGGCGGTTTTTAATACCCGGAATATTTGTAACGCTTGCGATTGGGCTGTTTTGGGCTTTAGTCATGAATCCCGTGGCGATAAAATCAGATAATCTTTTCAATGAGATACGCGATGAATTTAATGATAATTCAGAGCGCAACCTCGCCGATAAAGACAGCTCTGAGCTTGAAAAAATCTGGCTAAGAGAAGGTAATCAATTTAGCAGAACCGTCATCTTTGCCGAAAGCGGCAATTTGAAAACACGGACATTGCAAGATATAACAATTTACCAATTCATCAAATCCTCTGACGGCGACACTCAATTTAGCACGCGCTTTGATGCCGACAGCGCTCGTCTTACCGATGAGAGCTATTGGCTATTTAGTGATGTTATGGAAACTGTAGAAGGACGGCAGACGCAATTCTTCGAAACTCTCACTGTACAGACCAAGCTAACACTGGATGATTTACGGGCCGCCTCAGGCAAAGAAGTAAACCTGCCCTTCTGGCAACTCCCTTCGGAAATCAGCAAATTTCAAGCGGCTGGTTTTACAGCGACCTCACTGACCCTTCGTCTAAACAGACTTTTGGCCCTGCCTATTATGCTCACAGCTATGCTTTTGATCGCGGCTGGAGCCTCGATGCAATTAACTCGCCTTGGCGGCACGCTCAGCCTGATTATATATGGCGTGGCTATTGGGTTTATCGTTTATTTTACCAATAATATGGTCTGCGCTTTTGGCGAAACAGGGGCTCTGCCCCCTATATTTGCTGCATGGGCTGTTCCCGTCTTTATTCTTTTTGTATCTATCGCTCGGCTCTGCATAATTGAAGATGGCTAAAATTATGGATAAGAGTTAATTTAATTAGAGTAAAATAGCTGCGCCTATATGCATAAATTGATAAAGTCGAGCATTGCGAATATATAGGTTTTGAGTATGCTGCGCTTACAGAATTATTTGTGCGTCATCACAATTCAATAAGTGACGCGCTATGTCAGGGAAAATAAAATGATTGCAAAATTATTGTCGTCAGCTGCAGTGTTCACATCACTCGCCGTAGCCAGCTTCGCTCCCCTGTCTCCTTTTTCGGCTCAAGCCTTTGCGCAAGCCGCTCATGGTATTGCGGCTACAGTTAATGATGATGTCATCACGACACATGATTTACGGCAGCGCGTTTTATTTCTACTTATGACAACGGGCGCGGCGCCTGATGAGGAAATACTTCAGCGGCTACAAGCCCAAGCCTTACAAGCTCTCGTGGATGAGCGCATTCAATTGCAAGAAGCTGAACGATTTGATTTAGTCATTAGCGATTCTGAAATTGAACGCTCTGTTGCCCAACTCGCTCAGGGCAATGATATGACAGTTGCGCAGCTCGCCGAAGAAACTGGAAAATTTGGCGTCTCGCTGAACACATTACGCGATCAAGTCCGCTCCGAAGTCGCCTGGCAACGTATTGTAAATGGCCGATATGGATCGCGCATTCGCATTAGCGATACGCAGATTGAGGATACAATCAACCGCATGTCTGCCAATATTGATAAGCCGCAATATCTTGTCTCTGAAATTTACATAGAAGCTACGCCAGATATTGGCGGCATAGAAGGCGCGCTTGAAGGTGCACGCGCTATGATTGAGCAAGCTAATAATGGCGCCCCCTTTACCGCTCTTGCCCGTCAATTCTCCAGCGCCGCAACAGCGGCGAGAGGCGGCGATGTAGGCTGGGTTAATCAAGGTGAGCTTCGCAGCGAGCTTGATGACACTTTGAGCAATATGCAAAAAAACACGGTATCTGACCCTATAGCTGTGCCGGGCGGAGTTTATGTCTTAGCCCTACGTGACAGCAAGGTATCAACTTCCGAAGCTATTTACCGCGTCAAACAAATGAACATAGACGCAGCAGATGAAGCGGCCAGTGCAGCCGCCATTGGACGCATTAGAGAGTTGCAAAGTCAAACTATAAGCTGCGATTCTTTCGAAGATAGCGTTGCCCAAATAGACGGAGCCAATTCAGCTGATATGGGGCAAATTCGATCTTCAGAAGTAAACCCGACTATTTTAGACACGCTCTCCCAGACCAATGTAAGTGAGCTATCAGAGCCTATCACCGTACCGGGCGGCGTCATGGCGCTTTTTGTCTGTGAGCGCGACGTACAAGGCTCAGACATTCCAACGCGAGAGCAAATCGAAGACCGCCTCATTGATCAACAGCTGGCCCAACAGTCTCGTCGTTATTTACGCGATTTGCGCCGCTCGGCTACGATTGAATCGCGCTAAGCTGATCACAGACATATTGATAAAATGTCTGCCTCTGACACACCTTCATCAGCCACGCCTTCAGCCACATCTTCGGCAGCAACCTTAAAAGGCGATAAAACAGCCCCACTCGCAATAACAATGGGCGACCCCATGGGCATTGGCCCCGAAATCACTTTGCGGGCATGGGATCATTATAGAAGCCAGCCAGAGCAATCAGAGCTAACACTCTTTGCCTGTCTAAGCGATTTAGAAACAGCCCAAAAGGCAGCAAGGTTGTTAGACCTTCCTGCTCCAAAGCCTATAAATAGCCTTGATGAAGCCTCAACGGTTTTTAAAACCCACCTGCCCGTCTTAGAGCTTAAAAGCCGTGAGCGCGCCGCGCGTATAACCGAATCAATCTCTAGCGCCGTTGACCTCGCCCTTACAGGGCAAGCCAGCGCTGTTGTAACCAACCCAATCGCCAAATCCATCTTATATGCTGCCGGATTTACACATCCGGGCCACACAGAATATTTGGGAGAGCTGACCCAAAAAGCGCCCCTGCCTGGTTTAAAGGACACGCCGCGCGGGCCTGTTATGATGCTCTCTGGCGGCGGGCTCAACGTGGCATTGGCGACCATACATATTCCAGTGAGCGACGTTCCAAAGCAGCTCTCCACAGCAGGAATAGTCAAAACGGGCCAGATTATGGCCCGCGCCTTAGAGCTAGATTTCGGACTGAAAAACCCACGCATTGCTTTGACAGGGCTAAACCCTCATGCGGGCGAAGATGGCGCCTTAGGCCAAGAAGAAATCAACATTATCAATCCCGCCGCTCAGCAATTGCGTGATATGGGCATTGACGCCACCAACGCACAGCCAGCAGATACTTTATTCCACGCCGAAGCCCGTCAGGGCTATGATGCCGTGCTGGCCATGTATCATGACCAAGGCCTCATCCCCGTTAAAACACTCGATTTTCACGGCGGCGTAAATGTCACGCTTGGCCTACCAATCATTCGCACATCACCTGACCATGGCACTGCCTTTAACATAGCGGGGCAAGCCATTGCCCGTCCTGACAGCTTAATCGCCGCCATTAAAACCGCGCAGCAGATGAGCCAAAATAGAGCGCGCATTTTAAAATCTGAATCCCAAATATGACAAATGACCCAACCAATAATCAGATAAGCAATCAGATAAATGATTTGCCGCCTTTGCGCGAGGTCATTAGGGCGCACAAGCTCGCCGCGGATAAGAGCTTTGGGCAGCACTTCTTGCTCGATATGACAATTACCGACAGGATTGCGCAGCTTGCTGGGCCGCTAAATGAAATTCACCTTATGGAAGTTGGCCCTGGCCCTGGCGGGTTAACGCGCTCTTTGCTCGCCCAAGGCGCGCAGCGCGTCAGCGTCGTGGAAATGGATCCGCGATTTGTGCCCGCTCTCACAGATATAAAAACAGCTAGTACAGCGGCAGATAAGCCGCCGCGCCTCCATATTGAAATTGCCAATGGCGTGAAACTTGATCCGCGTGATTTAGGCGATGTGACCCGCATTGCTGCAAATCTGCCATATAATGTGGGCACAAAAATGCTCACCAATTGGCTAACCGCGCAGCCGCTCTTTTGGGACCGGCTTGTCCTCATGTTTCAAAAAGAAGTCGCCATGCGCATTTGCGCCCGCCCTGGCGAGAGCGCTTATGGGCGGCTGGCTATTCTCACGGCGAGCGTGGCAAGTTCGCATATCGCCATGGATGTTCCCGCTAGCTGTTTCACGCCCCCGCCAAAGGTCGATAGCGCCGTTGTCGTGCTAGAGCCCCTGCCCGAGACGCAGCGCTTTACGGATTTAAAAACCCTCTCACGGGTGACAGCCGCCGCCTTTGGCATGCGCCGCAAAATGCTTCGCCGTTCGCTCAAAACTCTTGCCAAAGATGCTGGAATAGATTTGGAGGCTTGGCTGAACAATGCAGGAATTGACCCGCAAGCCCGTCCAGAAACATTAGAGCCAGAGGCGTTTCAAACATTAGCCGCAACGCTTAAAACCCCGTTTTAACTACCGTCAATCAAAGCTTTGACAAAAGGCTGTAGCCAGAGCTGGCGTTTGCGGCGGCTGCGCTCAGCAGATAGGATAGCCCGTAGCTCAACAAGGCTATCTTCGACATCCTCATTGACGATAACATAATCATATTCCGCCCAGTGACTGATCTCACCTGCGCTTTTACTCATACGTTTCGCAATCACATCATCGCTATCTTGGGCGCGCGTGCGAAGACGCCTTTCAAGCTCATATTGGCTTGGCGGTAATATGAAAATCTTGACCAGATCATCTGCCGCCGCTTGGGTAAGTTGCTGCGCGCCTTGCCAATCAATATCAAAGATCACATCTTTACCCGCAGTCAGCGCCGCCTCGACAGGGCCGCGCGGCGTGCCGTAATAATTATCAAACACTTTGGCATGTTCTAAAAACTCACCATCCTCGATCATATCGACAAATTTAGCCTTGCTTACAAAGACATAATCATGGCCATCCGTCTCCCCCGCCCGCGGGTTGCGCGTGGTCGCCGAAACGGACATGGCCATATCTGCTTGCTCGGCCAATAAATGGCGCGTGAGCGTCGTTTTCCCTGCGCCTGACGGGCTAGAGAGCACGACCATCAAGCCGCGGCGCGCGCGCTTAGTTTGCGTGTTTTGATTATTCGACATTGGCGGCTTGCTCCCGAAATTGCTCATTCACGCTCTTAAGGTCTAGCCCAATTTGCGTGAGCGCAGAGCTAGGAGATTTTGAGCATAATGTGTTGATTTCACGGTTAAACTCTTGTGCCAAAAAGTCCAGCTTACGGCCTATTGGAGAGCCTTGGGCGAGCAAATCGCGCGCTTGGGCAGCATGAGCCTTCAGGCGGTCAAGCTCTTCTCTTATATCCGCTTTCATCGCCAAGAGCGCGGCCTCAGTCGCCAAACGCTCTGGCTCAAGCTCTTGGCCTAGCAATGTCTTAAACCGCGCCTCAAAGCTCTCCTTCAGGGCTGCGGGCTGGCTATCGGCAAGGCTAGCAGCTTTATCTGTCAGAGCGGCAATCTCATCCACGGCTTGACTGAGCATAGCGTTTAACGCCGCGCCTTCGCCTTGACGGGCCTTTTGCATAAGCTCAACGATCTCCGTGAGGCTGCTCATAATCAGGCCTTCAAGCTTAGAGTCTTGATCAATAGCGAAGCGGCGCGGCTGTACAACACCTTGAATTTGGAGCAAATGCGGGAGATGGGCTGGGTCGCTCATACCCACTATGCCGCCACTGGCTATTTCTTGCAGGCGGGCGAGCCAAGGCTCATTAATTTCAAAAGCCGCCTCGCCATCCGCTTCTTTCACGCTAAGGCTGATTTGAAAATTACCGCGCGTAAACGCCGCTGATAAGGCTTTGCGCGCTTTAAGTTCAACAGGTTCAAATCCACTTGGCACCCGTAGGCGCAAATCAAGCCCGCGGCCATTTACGCTGCGCGCTTCCCAAAGCCATGAACAGCCTTCATATGCGCCGCTAATACGGGCAAATCCAGTCATAGACGATAATGCAACCATCTTTAGTTCCGTTCTATTTTCCTGCTTTAATTTCCACTTTGGCGCGACCGCTCTACGCGCCGCCAATTAGCAACATACTTTAAATGCTGAGTATAAGTCTTTGAAAAAGCGTGACCGCCTGTGCCATCAGCAACAAAGAAAATATAATCATGCTGCTCTGGGTTCAGCACAGCCGCAAGAGCCTGCGCGCCCGGATTACAAATGGCCGTCTTAGGAAGCCGCGGAATTTGATAGGTATTCCAATCCGTTTTTCGGGCTATTTCAGACACGCGCAAACCACGGCCGAGCGGCTCACCTTGGGATATGCCATAGATAATTGTCGGATCAGATTCCAGCTTCATGCCTCGGTTTAGGCGGTTGATAAAAACCCCCGCTACCTTTTTACGTTCTCCGCCAACACCCGTTTCTTTTTCCACAACAGAGGCCAAAATAATCGCCTCTTCTTTGCTCGTAATCGGCAAATCTGGCGCGCGTTTATCCCAAAGCTCATCTAGTAATTCCGTTTGAGCTTGCTGCATTTTATCTATCAAGGCGGTCTTGCTCATACCGCGCGGCGTCATATAGGTCTCAGGCAGCAATGTGCCTTCAGCGGGCGTGGGAGGAAGCTCTCCTGTCAAAGTCTGCACTTTGTCCAGCTCGCGCATAATCATCGCGCTTGTCAGGCCTTCGGGCGCGGTAAAAGGATATAGAATGGTTTTACCTTCTGAGAGCTGCTCAAAAATACCGTTCATGCTGGCAGGCACGGTAATTTCAAATTCACCCGCCTTAAAATCAGCCTCGCCGCCGCGCAGTTTTGTGACAGCTTTAAAGATAAATGCGCTGTCGATGAGGCCGTCATTCTCTAGCCGCGCCGCAATTGACGATAAGCCGCTACCGCGCGGCACGTCGAAAACAACCTTGGCCGCCTCATCTTCGGGCGTCGTGCTATATTTATAATTCAGATAACAATAAGCGGCAAAAACAATCCCTGCCCCAAAGGTAACCAGCCCCGTCAGCCCAATAAAGGCTAGTGTTAGCTTGCTCTTTCTAGGTAAAGCCTGACGCAAATCAGAAACGCTATTGTCTACTGCATTATCTACTGCATTATCTATTGCGCCTTCATTATCAGGTGTATCCCCAGACTGAACGGGAGGCTGACCCGCGCTCATGGCTAAACCTTGCCAAAGATAAGCGCTGCATTTGTACCGCCAAAGCCGAAACTATTGGACAAAACGGCGTCTGCCTTAAAGCTGACAGCCTTTTTGGGCACAAGATTAAGGACAGTGTCCACGGATGGATCATCCAAATTAATCGTAGGCGGCGCCATTTGGTCGCGCAGAGCCAAAATTGAGAAAACCGCCTCAATCGCGCCCGCAGCCCCCAATAAATGCCCCGTAGCCGATTTGGTCGATGACATTAATGTGCCCGGCGCTGACGTGCCAAAGAGGCGCTCAACCGCGCGCACTTCAAGCTCATCACCCATAGGCGTGCTAGTGCCATGAGCATTAATATAGCCAATATCAGACGGCTCCATGCCCGCATTTCTAAGCGCGGCGCGCATAGCCCGATAACCGCCATTTCCGTCAGGCGCGGGGCTAGTAATGTGATAGGCGTCACCAGACAGGCCATAGCCTTTAAACTCACCATAAATCTTCGCGCCGCGCGCTTTGGCATGTTCATATTCTTCGAGCACAACCGCGCCAGAGCCTTCGCCCATCAAAAAGCCGTCTCGCCCGCTATCATAGGGCCGCGAGGCTTTTTCTGGCGTATCATTATATCCTGTGGTCATCGCTCGGCAGGCAAGAAAACTCGCAATTCCTAAACGGCAAATAGAGGCTTCACCGCCCCCAGCAATCATCACATCAGCATCGCCGTGTTGAATAAGGCGCGCCGCATCACCAATAGCGTGAGCGCCTGTCGCGCAAGCCGTCACGACACTATGATTTGGGCCTTTAAACCCGTGGCGAATTGAAATCTGACCTGCAGAGAGATTAATCAGCATACCCGTTACAAGAAACGGGCTTAAACGGCGCGGGCCGCGCTCATTTAAAGTGATTGAGGCATCATAGGTTGTTTTCAGTCCCCCAATGCCAGAGCCAAATAAGACCCCTGTACGCTCTTGCGCTTCAAGCTCATCTTCTCCCGGCATCCAGCCAGAATCGTGGATCGCCTCATCAGCGGCCGCGATAGAATAGAGAATAAAATCGTCAATGCGTTTGCGATCACGCGCAGGCATAGTTTTATCGGGATCAAAACTACCCGCAATATCAGGGCCGCCGCCGCCGCGTCCATCGACGCGCGGAACAATTGCAGCAACTTTGCAGCCCAGATCATCCGTGTCGAAATGCTCAATCTTATTGGCACCCGACTGGCCTGCGAGCAAGCGCTCCCAAACGTTTTTGGCCCCGCAGCCCAAAGGGGTTACGAGGCCAAGACCTGTGACGACAACGCGCCGCATCAGTGCTTAAACAGCAGCTGAAATGAATTTAACAGCATCACCCACTGTTTGAATGTGCTCAGCAGCATCATCAGGGATTTCAATGTC
>JALZUP010000043.1 GCA_023301505.1 Robiginitomaculum sp. | reverse complement strand
TACTTATGCGACTTATAGGGCGAGATCCACTGCACGAAAATATCGACACGAATGCCAGTACCCACCGGACTGTCTCTACCGTCGCCTCGAAAGAAAATATGGAGAAACCATTCTAATGATTGAGCTCATGAGCGATTTATGGGGTTATATGCGAGCAAAGAAAAAGATCTGGCTTGCTCCAATACTTTTGTTACTTGTAATGCTAGGGGCACTTTTAGTTTTTGCACAAGGATCAGCGATAGCACCTTTTATTTACACGATTTTTTGATCAAATATACTAGCTAATTATATGAATACAGTTACAAAGTGCCAGAGAGACCATCGATCGTCTATTCGCTACCTTGGTAACGCACTCATCATTCTGATACTGATCGCGGTTGTTGAAATATTTTCGTTTATAGCAATTCGCTTTGTGATCATTCCGGCAGATTCATCTCTCATCTATACGCCCCCTGTCATTGACCCGGTTGTATATGAATTTTATTCAGAGCACCGACATCCGGTGCTAGGATGGGCAACAACAACGCCGGACGAGAGGCGTTATTCTGCTAAGGCGGAATCTAGACCAAATCCTTCTTTCCCAAACACGGATGATTCGTGTGTTTCTATTTATGGTGACTCATTCACTTTTGGAAGCGAGGTAAACGATGAAGAAGCCTGGGGAAATGTATTATCGACTATGCTTGATTGCAAGGTAGCTAACTTCGGTCTTGGAGGTTATGGAGTAGATCAAGCGTACCTTCGTTATAAACTGAACGACAGTGATGAGTCGCCAATCAGTGTTTTAGGTATTTATCCAGATGACGTTTTACGGAATCTGAATCAATATAGACCTTTTGTTGCAGGACCATACGCGAATTTTGTTGGTCTAAAGCCGCGCTTCGTTATCGAAGATAACAAGATGCGTTTAATTCCACCGCCTATGTTTAGCTATGCTGAGTTGGTAGAAGTTTTGGAAAATCCAGGGTTGTCATCATTTCCGTACGAAACGTTTTTGCCGGGAACGGAACATGGAGCGACGATCCTCTCATTTCCCTATAGTTTAACGTTGTTTCGTATAGGGCGGTCTAAATCAATACGTGCGTTTATTAAACGTCAGCCTTCGTGGATGGTTTACCTAAAAGATGATCACCCCACCGGTGCAATAAAAATTACTGATCACATTACGAAAAACTTTGAAAAAATAGCACATGAGCGCGACAAGCGCTCTCTGATTGTCATATTCGCTACACCATCCTCAAGTCGTTACTACCAACGTACTGGGTTTGTGGCTACACAACTACTCTCAGACTTGCTAGAACATAGTGGTATTGCCCATTTAGACTTTCATCAAGGGATCAACGATTACCTAGGAGAGCGTAGCTTTTGCGAGATCTTAACCAATGTCGAGGGGTGTTCTGGTCACTACAATGCTGAAGGTAACCGGCTAGTGGCCAGTCTAGTAAGAGAAAAAATCGAATTAATGACTAAATGATGCGCAGCAAGACGATAGCGAGTGACTACGATGCTGTCAGCGATAACCTGATCGACATTATCGTAGATAGTAGTACAAAAAATTCAGAGCGAAATCGCGCAGCGAGTGAACTATACAATAGACATAATGATTGGGTATACCGACAAATCAGCAAAAAAATATTCAATCGCGATGACATAGACGATATCTGCCAGGCAGTATGGATGTCGGTTCTCCAGTCAGAAAAACTCGGAAATGGATACACGGAGAGAGTAGGTAAGTTTCGCGCCTACCTTCGTGCGCCTATACGATGGTTTATTTTGAAACATATTGATAAATTGCCGTTTAGCATTGATGAGGCAGGCAATAAAGTTGCTCTGCGGTCATTTGAGAATGTTGAACTAATGCAAGAGCAGGGCATTGAAATAAATATGTTAACAAATGTTATCGAGACTATCATTAAGCCAGCTTTAAAGGGTATTGAAATTAAATCGAGGAACGTGTATGTGCTTAATGAATATCCAGTAATTTTTGAACGCACACCAGAGTTGTCAGAGGTTGCCAACATAAACGCGATAGAGATAAGCCGAGCTGGTAGATTATGGGCTTCCTCGATGGATAAATTACCTGCAGATTGCAGCTCGGAAGAACTATCAATTTACATCCCATTAGAGTATCAAAATTTCATCGATGATGAGGAGCCGAAAAACCCAAGCGGTAGATATCTCGCAGGCAAAATAGGGGTAACTGAGGCTGTCTATAGAAAGAGACTGCACACTGCTAGGAAAATCGTTGTAGAGATCGTCCGGGAAAGGCTACCCGCTCTAACAGGAGAATAGCAATGAAAAACGAAAGCCGAGAACATTGGGACGAAATACTTGAATTAGTCAAAGATGCTAATGAGAATGTTGAGCCTGATGCCGCACGTCTGGCCGATCTGCGAACCGCTGTATACGCTCATATCGATAAGGAGTTCCCTACTGATGTGATACATCAGAGCAGTGTCAATGATAATAAGGTGCTCAAGGCTATCGACTGGCTGCGATGGAAGATCCTAACGCCGGTTCCTGCTATGGCGATGGCGGCTGTCCTGGTGTTGGTGGCTGCAGGGATCTTTAGTTCTAATGATACGTATTTTGATCTGCCTGATACAATTCTCGTTGCGAATCTAGATGCACAGATAGAAGCCCAAGGTGGAAGTAGGGGATTGGTATCGTCTAGAACGGCTCTGAGAGCGGCATTCATAAACGGTGCACTACAGGCTCACACTGATCTATCAGGCAGCGAAGGTGCGGGTGAGGCCGATAGTACTGATGTCTGGTATAGAGAGGGATTTCAGATAGAAGTAATTCACCTAGCAGCCAAGCAAGCTGTGAATACTCGTAGTTCAGAAGTCTTGCAGGTTGTTTTGCGACATTTTGGAGAGATGGAAAAACACAATAAAAAGATATTAGAAAATACGGATGTACGTGCTGACTACCTTTCAAAACGTCTTGAGTTGAATGATGTTAGTGACCTGACGTTACCGGACAGTTGGGACCACATATATCGTGTAACACGAGCATTAAAAGTTCAAGCACATTAGTAACCAACTGCTGGCGTATTTTTCGTTTAGTGCCAGTGGAGAATCGAAGGTGGCCGGTTAGTTTGCAGTTGGTATAGCGTTACTTTGTAGTGCTACGTTACACTACTTTTGTAATTTTTCTTAGTCGCTGCTCAGTTTTATACCCTAACGAACACCAATAATTGTCTCTGGTTTCGACGCTCATGGGTTTACTACATGTTGAGTCTTGGTGCCCTTGGCGCTGAAGCGCGGCATTGTTTGCTTTCGACCGTATCACTAACGTGGCTGATAGGCTAGTGTCGCGATATCATTAGATGTTGCACTGGATGTCTAACGACCTCGACCACTAGATCTAACAATTCCAGTCTTTTGTTCACGTTCCTGCTTTTTTAGCTGGGCAAGTTTCTCTGCTTCACGTGGATGTTTTTGTCGAGCATAGACTTTAGATTCTGCTCTTAGTCCACGTTCAACTAGCGTCCTGTCTGCTTTAAAATTATATAAGGCCCTTGTAGCTGAATCTACCTGGTCTTTAAGATCTTCTGTTATAACATCATGCTTACCTCGGGATATAAACGATGGTGACTCTTGTTTGCTTTCGCGGTATTCCTGTTTTAGTAACCGCAGGTTTTCAGCGAGTGCCGTTTGTTCTTTATCTAAAGGCTGGCAAAGCATTTTCATTCGATTGGCCGCAGTACTTTGAATAACGTACTTAGCTGACTGAGAATCTTCCTTGACGGATAGAGCTTGCTTATTGATGATGGCTTTTTTCAAAACGAATTGTAGTTGTCGATCATCTCTGTATAACGCAGATACTTTTAACGACTCTCGAAATTCTTTTGGTGGAAAGTCCTTAGCTACCTCACGGCCTGTTGAGGTAACCAATAGCTCTGTAAACATTGCTATGGCTCTCGTGTTGCCATCTGGAAAAGCATGGGCTTCCCAAATATCCGATACGTGCCCAGCGAGTTTATTAACAAATACGTCATTGTCAGTTATACCCTGCAGTTTGTTGTCTTTAGCAAGTTGGTCGAATGCATCATCAAGCCGTAGTTGCAGGTTAGTATCTTTATTAGTGCCACCAGGGTAAGGAAAGGGTGGATCACCTTCTTTTTTTAACCCAATAACTTTTAGCTTGCCCGCCCAGGTGTATGTATCCTGCAGGAGGTATTTATGTATATTTTGTAGGTGTGCTTGATCGAACTTACCTTCAATCTTATTTTTTCTAATCGCCTTATATCGCGATGCGCTTAAAACTGTTTCCTTTTTTCTCAAAGAAGCAGAATCAGTGATACCCCATTTGTTTTTTGCGACCCCGGTACGAGGGTCGCGATAAGGGTTTTTCGTGTCCTTGGACACGCTTTAAGGTTCAACTATAAGATCAAACAGCGTACTTAATTCATCTATGGAAATAACATCCCTGAAATTCAGTACTAACAAACGTTTCGCGTCGTCACATAGATCGGTGCCCGACAACTCACCAGCCTGGATACAACCACGAGAGTCATCGTCAATGGCATCGAGGTCAATTCCATCAAAAAGGGGCTTAATTCGAGCCAACAATTCTTGTGGGGTTTCATCTACTTTTTGGACTGAAGATGACATGGTATTTCCTTGTAAAATGCGCTTGCGATTATATCACGTACGTGATAACTAGGCCAGTGTGGCGCTATGTATAGATTTGTTTATGCCTTTCAAATCTTCCTTCTAAGTTGAAGGGCTGGCCGTTAAGGCCAGCCCGTTATGAGTTAGGCTGCAGCAGTTTCCAGCTCTCGGATCTTGGCGTGAGCTTGCTGAAGCAGTGCGGAGACTTTGAG
>JALZUP010000042.1 GCA_023301505.1 Robiginitomaculum sp. | reverse complement strand
AGTATGGAGATTTTCTCTTCGTAAGTGAATATTCTTCTGACTGTGGACATGGGTTCCTCCTTTGTTAGGAAGTAGCCTCTAAATAGGGGTCACGAACACATGCCAATGAAAAATTTTGGCAAACTAAATCAAAAACCTGATTAAATCTAATCAAATAAGATGCTTAATCGGGCACATACCATGTGGAAGGTTTCTGGAGTTATTAAGGCTTAGAGTTGCATATATAGCATTTTTGTTGTCAATTGGAAAAATATTACTCCGTCTTGCGATATCCATAAATTCTCCTGCTCAAGATTATAATTTTGAGCAGAGTTCTGTTATACTTATAGATATACTCAATAAATAATATAATGAATCAAAGGAGCACTATTCATGAAAGTTGTTATTGTACTGTCGCTTATTATTTCAGTCTTGGGGTGCCGCAATAGGATCTCGTCATCTTTAAACGCTAGTCCTATTGACCAGTATATTCCGATTCCAAAATGCGAATATAATATTCCAGAAGCTGATCGCCCTGAAATCATGAATAGAGAAAATCAGATAGTTTGGGGTAAATGGAGGTTTCATAAAGAGTTGAACGATCTATTAGGGTCTAAAAACGAGGCTGATTGGAGTGATGAGTCAATTACTTATGAATTTGAACGAGATACATCAGCTTATAATGCTTTTGAAGGACCTTCAAAAGAAATCAAAGCCAATAGTATATGTGCTTATGATTCTGGGAAATTGAATTATATAGAAAATGGGAAAAATATAGCTTCGATGAATATCTTGATGATTAATATTGGCGGGAATTCAGCATTTTTTATTGAAAAAACAAAAGGAAATGCTGATTCTATTGATATGATTTACCTAACAAGCATATTTGGTGATCCTATAGGAGATAACGACATATTATTCCTAGGTGGAGACAAACTTAGAAAAGATGCTTATACGGCATTTAAAAGAGTAAATTAAATTTAGATGGTGATTGCCTTTCTGACTCTGGTGAGTGAAATTATGCTTAAAATAAAACAAATCATCTGATTTCTGCAGTTTATGGGCCATAATTCCGGCTTTTAAAAGCACATCGACTCCTGCTTCTTCCCTGAAGCAGGATATTTTTAATGGAATAATTACAATATATTACCTCAGATCGTGCATCCAAAGAATTAGGAGTCTTTTTGCTCATGTTTCTAGAGAACAAACAGAATTTTTTTGCTAAAATTTAATCTGTGGTTGGGCGATTTTATTCTACTACGCAGTTGTGCGTTTTAGTTTGTTTTAATAGAGCAAGCAATCATAAGACCATGATCAAAGGTAGGTTGTAATGGATCTCCATCTTGTGTATTTTTCATGAAAATCTCTAAGTACAAAGTATGAAGGCCCAAAGCAGAGTTTATTAGAATTTGTTGCTTTCAATCAAGGCTTTCAAAGAAGTTTCGAAAACCTAACTTATCTTCCTCACTCAAATCTTTCTCTTCTACTAATTCCTTTGGCGTTTTACCTGAATAGTTCGGTTTATGAATATCAAACCTATGACGATGTAGTCTTTTCAAAGCTATTAAATTTTTTGGATAAATCGCATAGTGTGCAGGGGTATTGCCATCATTATCGACGACATTAAAATCAAGGCCAGCTCTTGCAAATATTTCTAACAAATCAAGGTACTCACCATTTTCATCTTGAAACCCACTGTGGCCGTAAACCGAAAATTTCATTTCTTTTTGATCGTAATAAGCTAATAAATGAGCCAATGAAAAACCGGTGTCGGATTCCACGAGTGGGTTTGAGACCTTGGCACCAAGGTCGAAAAGTCTTTTAGAGGCCTTAGCATGCTTGCTTATCGCCGCTATTACAACTGGGGTAAAACCATTTTGCGAAGTATAGTTCAAATCAGCTCCGCGGCTGACCAGCTGGTCTAATATATCTATATTGTACTCCAAACCCCATCTTAAAGTAGAATAAGTTGCTAATATTGAACCACCATGACCTTCTAACTGATTCAAATCTACATTTTCTGCGATATAACGTAGGGATTTCAATTTTCTTTCTCGGCCTAAAGATAAAATTTGCTTTTTAAGCTCATCTTCCGTTAGCTGGTGGTTAGGGAACAATGTTTCCAAAGCTTCCAAATCCTGCGTATCCATTGCCAACAGAATCTCAGCATGAGAGTCCATAAGCTTCCCACTTTGGTCAATCAACCTTGGGTCCATAAAAAGACGTGTTAAGTTACTTAGAATGCTTTCATACGTATAAGCTTCAATACAAGCCTGCTCTACAGCATGAGCAACGTCTTTTAAGTTAATCCCCAATGAGTCTGCCAAACGACGAAAATTTTGAGACCTCATAACGACTTTAGCGATATCTAGAGGCAATTCTTTATCTTCGATCATTATTTCCAGATCCAGTTCTTTAGAGTAACTAATTAAAACTTCATGAACTGTTTCAAAATCATGGCGTTTAAACTGAAAAACTCGTTCTTCAGCATCAAAAGCATCAGAAATTGAATTAGCTATCGGACCAAAAACAGGACCACCGAAAAAATCGGTTTGCTCTTTTTGAAAATATGAGTCTTTGTAAGTGGTTTCACGTTCCATACGTTCTAATAATTTTACCGACATACTACGTATAGTTGTAACGGGTATCAATAGTCTATCAACCAATTCGGATAAAAAACGATCTTCCAGCAGTCGACTTTCAATGTCTTTAGTTTTCGGGGCTTGACTTTGCAGGAGATCTTTTAATTGGGCCAGTGTTTTATCTTTTAGTCCACCCTCAGAGCTGAGCAACTTTAATGTTTTGTAATAGTTTTGCCCAAACACCATCACATTTTTTTTGTACTGAGACAGATCAAATGGCTTGCCTGATTCTTTAGGAACGAACCCAAATGACGAGATACAACCATCATCGTTTGTATCGTCAGGGTGGCTGGTTGCTAAACATAGGTTTGAGGCTAACAGCAAAGTAATGGCGATAGGTTTGAATGTAAGTGCTTGTTTTAAGGTTTTCATAGTAAGTGCTTATTTTAAGGTTTTCATAGTAAGTGCTTATTTTAAGGTTTTCATATTTGGTTCTTTAGCACTTATCTGATTAAAAAACAAGCATATCGCTGTAAAGTAATAAAACCAACATCATTACAGGCTATTAGTGAACCAGCTGTCTTTTCGAATCAATTCGATAATTCGATGGATTCTATGATTCTATGAACGGAGCAACGGTGACATATATGTCTTTCAGTGATTTAATGGTTAGGAAAAAAGTTCAACTCAGATTGTCAATAGGTGTCATAATTTGATTCTATAGAACCAAATTTGTCTCACTCACATTTGTTAATACTATTGGCCATTCTTCCGGCTTTTAAAGGCAAATCTTCTCCTGCTTCTATGCTAAACTTCGTGTTTTTAACCGTAGTAACATCAGCATATTGGCTCATTTTGCATGTCCAAAGAATCAGGGTTCTTTTTACTTACTTTTTTACGGTAGAAGCAGAAAATTTCTGCTAAAATTATCTCTGTAGTTTAACGATACTTCAATAAAAATGATTCGGAGCAAATCAACTTGGAATATAAAATTGAACTAGCAGCAGGCTCAATCAATCTATTAAATAAAGAGTGGTTTGTTAAGAGTTCTTCAACCCATTTTCTTTCGTTTCACGAATCTACGCAAGAACAAAATCCAATTTTCTCATTGTTAGAATCCAATAAAGCAAAAATAATTGAGGAAGGCCTCAGGTTTTGTTCTGAAATCACCCAACAAGACAAAAGGCCTGATTTTCTTACACTTACTGAAGAAATAATTAATGCAGAGACTTTAGTTCATGGTAAAATATATCCTTATAATTATCTAAAACTCGTTCTCAGCAAAGACCCTGAAGGGCTTGGGTTCTTCGTTGTGCATTCGGTTTTTAATGATAAAATGTTACCCAAAAAACCAAAAAGTATTGGCGGTATTGAAGTTAAACGTTATCGCCTAAACAAGGGTGATATTAAAGAATCGAAATAAATTTCCTCATTTTTCTATGCAGGTTTGGCCAGCATACCGGCTTTTAAAAGTGAATCTGCTCCTGCTTCTACCCTGAAGCAGGATTTTTTTAATGGAATAATCACAATATGGTGGAGGATTTCCTATGATAGTTGAACCAAGAGTGGCTTGCGAAACGTTCTCTTGGGCCTGGCAATCAAAACCTAAAGATTGGGGTAAAATCATTAGTTTATACAACAGTGGTTCAACCATCAGAGGGTTGTCTCGTGAATTTGACTGTTCTCGAGATTCAATCAGAAAACGCATCAAGGAGGAACTTTCATGAAATCAATTTTTAGACTTATTAGTGTTCTGGGAGCAATATATTTTGCAGCTCCCTTTTTAAGGCAACCTATCTATGAATTTGTTAAAAAAAACTCCCTTCAAACTCTCATCAAGCAACGGACTCCTTTGACTGAGATTGCAAAAGGACTGACCGAAAAGTAAAACTATCGATTGGATCAAAATCGAACCGTACGTCAGAAAATAAGCTGTAAATACAGTTGAGTAGTAAAAACTAACGTACGTTTGGTCTATTAGTAGGGGGACAGTGATTAATTTTAACTGAAAGTGGCTGTTTAGATCAGGTCCAAACCTCGGTTGGGAAATGAAACTTTGCTACGGTTCAAGGTATTTGTTCGTGACCTGACTGCTCGCGGACTTTATGGCCCCTCAGAGATGAGAGCACGTAAAGCTGCAGAGCGGCGTGGTCCCTTCTAGGGTGGCTGTGATCAAGTATTTTGAAGAAATATAATGAAGGAGACTATCTCCGAAGAGGAGGATCAAAATCGAGCTGTTCAGTAAAAAATTACCAGCTATATCAAGTATATAAGAAAACGCTCTCGAACAGATTTTATATAGTAAGGGGGATGTAATTAATTTTGACTGGAAATGGTTGGATCAACGGGACTCAGATCTGATATGATTTGTTGAGGCTGTGGGCAGATATTTCAACATACCAGCGACGGATTTAAGTCAAGATACAAAAATTTTGAAAGGCTAAAATTGGATGTTTTAAATAAAATAGCTCAAAGGTTCTGTAAGATGTCAAAATTGGGAGCTATACAATTGTAAACTATTTTGAAATAATTAAAAAAATATTAAATTCTGTAACTACGCAATACAGGTTTCGACTTAATGGAAAACACAAACTACCAAATAATCAACTATCTTGACTTTTACCTAGAAACTATTTCACCAAAATATGCCATTCTTTTAACCGGAAAATGGGGCTCTGGAAAAACTCATTTCATCAAAAAATACCGTCAAAAAAAGCAGGCGGATCGAAAATTTCTCTATATTACTCTGTATGGGGTATCTAATCCTTCAGCAATTGAAGATCAGGTCTTTCAACAACTTCATCCAATACTAGCTTCAAAACCGGTAGTTTGGACTACCAATATCTTAAAAGCAGCCGCAAGAGCTGGATTCAAATTTGATTTCGATGGAGATGGGAAGTCTGATGGGACAGCCAATCTAGATTTTTCAAAGATATCAGTTAAAGACTTTTTAGATGATAGTGGGTCTAATATTCTTGTATTTGATGACCTTGAAAGATGCTTGATGCCGCTCAGCAATACCTTGGGATACATAAATCATCTAGTAGAACACCAAGGTAACCAGGCAATAATTCTTGCCCATTCCGAGGCCATAAAACCTTCTGAAGAGGATAAATTTAAATTCAATGACATCAAAGAAAAATTGATTGGCCGTACTTTCAACATTGAGCCCAATATCGGTGATGCAATAGATAGTTTTTTAGAGGAAGCTGCTGTATGTGATTCTAAGGATTTCTTGCAGAAAAATAAGTCTCTTTTGCGGGAGAGCTTTTCCAAGGCAGGGCATGAAAACCTTCGCAGCCTGAGACAAGCAATAATGGAGTTTGGACACTGTTATAAACTAATTAGCGAACAGTTTAGAAAAAATGAAGAGTTTCTCCGCCACCTTCTAGAGTCTGTTCTAATGCTTGCGCTTGAGATACAGGGTGGCTTTCTCTCAATTGACGATATAGCGAAATTAGATTCTGCTCGCACATCGGCAATAGCCCGCTCTATTAAGAAGGAAAAATCATCTCCTCACAATGACGAGAAGTTCGTAAATAAATACAGCCATTTTGACTTTCGAACTATTTGTCCCTCTCTTAATCTGTGGCAATCTTTCTTCAAAAGTGGATCAATGGATGCAGATATTCTCCGTGAGTCTGTTTCAGCGAGCATTTTCTTTAAATCGGATGAGAGTCCCGACTGGGTTAATCTTTGGCATTTTCCTAAATTGGAAAACGATGAATTCGAACAAAACCTAACCTCGCTAAAAAAGAATTTTTTTGAGAACAGAATTTACAAAAAACCAGGTGTAATTAGACATATCACAGGCATTCTGATTCATTTTCAAAAGAATGATTTGTTTAATAATGATATGACTAGAACTCTCGACGATATTGCTAAAACAATCGACAAATTGCACTCTGAAGGATCACTTGAACTGGAAAGTCGAGAGAGTTCCAGGCGAAATAATGCTTATGCAGGGTTAGCATTCTTAGAAAAAGATACTCCAGAGTTTTTGAGAATCAGCAAAAAATTAGATGGAATTGAAGCAGAGCAGAAAAAAGAAAACATAAAGTCCTCAGCTACTTCGGCTCTCAACCTAATTCAATCTGGAAATACCACGGGATTTTGGAAGCTTGTTGATCCGAAATTTCAAGAAAGCTCTCTTGTGAGAGTGCCTTTTTTGCACCACATACCGGTGTCAGATTTTTATAATGCTTTGAAGAACATTCCACATAAGGAATTTGACAATTTAGGCTATGCATTTAATGAACGAGCAAAGATGGCTACTCATTATCCAGAATTAAAGGAAGAACTTGAGTGGTTTAAATCTCTCCATGAAAAGATTGAAAAAGACCTATCGAGTCAAAAATCCATAAAGAGGTGGCTATTTAAAAAGCTTTCCTTGTACTACATCGTTCCAATGATCGAAACATACAAAATATAATAAGGAATAGATGATTAAATATAAAAACGATGGTCTTTTACAAGAAAGCGAAGTCGAAGAATTTCTCACAGCCAGCCTGCAAGACATGGCCGAGCGAATAACAGATGTACAGCTAAATGGGGTTGCATATTATACTCCCATTCAACATGAATCTCATCTTCAATATAAGCATTTGGGGCACTATTGGATTGACTGGGATTGCTCACTTGACTCTATCTACGGCAGGAGGATGGAGAACTTTCCAGAAAATCTAAAATTGCTTTGGGATGCAATTCTCCAAAAATCGACAATTCACTCTAAATCAGATTCTGAGTATGAACTTCACTATCTATTTTATGGTTTTTTGAAGACACATAAGAACGTTGTTGCTCGTGACGAAAAGGTGTTCGAAATTGATATTGAGAACTCGATCTCGGAAGTATACGATTATCTATGCCGTGATTATGACAATTGTCAGATATTTGCTCCATTACACGGTGTAAAGATCAAATCTGATATAATAAGCGATAACTTTTCTTTTCTAAAAAATGAATTTGACACGAAAATAGAACTTTATTCTAAGTATTACCATCAGTTCAAAGGGATTGAGTCTAACCTCGATCTAAGAAATAGATTCTTCAAGTCTGAATCTATATTGATCCTGCACTGGAAGGAGCTTCGAGAAAACAAGTTGGACCATCCTATGAAGATTAGGGATTTTCATTTAGCAAATAAGAAACTTCAACATATAGAAGCAGTCAGGCTCCTTGGAGCTCTAGAGGCGAACACTATTTTTGAGGTAACTGAAACTGCTAGTTTTCCCTCCATCCCTATGAGTACCGGCTGGTCTCCAGCAGTTCATTTTCCCTCCCAATTTGATGTACCTATCCTTGAAGTCAAGCCGGCAAAAGATTTTATTGAGACTTGGCTCCAATCAGAAGACAGTAAAAAGCCTCTACAGTTCATAGTGGATCGAATTGCTATGCTGGGTTCGTATGTGCGGCCACCTGAATTTGCTACTTTTGATCTCGTTTCTATACTAGAAGGTGTGCTACTTGGAAATGAAGGTGAGCTGAAATTTAAGTTTTCTATTTATGGAGCTCATTTCGCATCTCAATCGCTTAGTCTCAATAGGAGAGAAACCTTCAAGCTCCTGAGCAGAGCATACAAGTTAAGATCTATTGTTGCCCATTGCGAACCTGTCAAACAAAAGGATATGTTGGAAAAAAATGAAATAGAGACTCTAAAACTGATAACTCTTGCTCTAGTTCGAGAAGCCATAAATATGGGAATAAAACTACTCCGCAAGAAGATAGTAGGTGAAGTCATTGATCAACAGAGTTTCTCAGGGTGAATGATAGAGAGCCAGGATGAAGATGCATATGTTATGTATAGTTTTAACTTATACACATTGGGATATTACATAATTTATGTATAAATAATTTTGATCTTCTACTATAAATTTTGTTCGTGACCCCTATTTAGAGGCTACTTCCTAACAAAGGAGGAACCCATGTCCACAGTCAGAAGAATATTCACTTACGAAGAGAAAATCTCCATACTT
>JALZUP010000041.1 GCA_023301505.1 Robiginitomaculum sp. | reverse complement strand
CAATTTGAGCTTGATTGTCCCTGCGTGGCTATGGTCACGGCTAGCCATAATAATAATGGCTGGACGGGCGTTAAAATGGGCGTGAACCGCCCGCTAACATTTGGCCCAACAGAGATGAGCCGCTTAAAAGAGATTGTCTTAGGCGCGCAGGCTGTGTCGCGCTCAGGCGGGGCATATAAATTCATTGACGGCATGGCGCAACTTTATATGCGCGATCTGGCAAATGGGGTTAAGCTTAAGCGCAAGGTCAAGATTGTGGCCGCTTGCGGGAACGGCACGGCGGGCGCTTTTGCGCCTGAGGTGCTTCGGCAAATTGGGGCAGAAATTATCCCTGTTAATTGCGATCTTGATTATAATTTCCCAGCTTATAATCCCAACCCTGAAGATATGAAAATGCTCCACGCCATGCGCGATGAAGTTTTAAAACATGGCGCAGATTTGGCTGTGGGCTTTGACGGAGACGGGGACCGCTGCGGCGTAGTGGATAATGAGGGCGAAGAAATCTTTGCCGATAAGGTTGGCGTCATGCTGGCGCGTGATCTGTCGGCTACCCATGAAAATGCGCAATTTGTTGTCGATGTGAAATCGACGGGCCTTTATTTGACGGACCCTGTCTTGGCCGCGCAAGGGGCGAAAACGGATTATTGGAAAACAGGCCATAGCTATATTAAAGCGCGCACAAAAGAGCTAGGCGCGCTAGCAGGGCTAGAAAAGTCTGGCCATTATTTCTTCGGCGCGCCAATTGGGCGCGGCTATGATGACGGTATTTTATCCGCTATTGCAATTTTGCAAATGCTAGACCGCAACCCAGATAAGAGCATGGCGGATTTACGCCGCGCCCTGCCCAAAACATGGGGCAGCCCGACAATGTCGCCTTATTGCGCTGATGAGACAAAATATGGCGTGGTCGATCAAGTCATCGCCGATTATGAGCAATTAGCCAAACAGGGCGGCACGATTATGGGCCAAAAAATCCGCGAATTGATTACCGTCAATGGGGTGCGGGTTGTCCTTGAAGATGGCACATGGGGCCTTGTGCGCGCGAGCTCAAACACGCCTAATTTGGTTGTTGTGGTGGAGAGCCCAACATCAGAGGCGGCCAAGATTGGCATGTTTGAAGAAATTGAAGCGCGTCTGGCTAAATTTGATGAAATTGGCGAATATGATCAAAAGTTATAATCTATAGCTTTTTATCCTTGTGGGATTTGTCCCACTGATAGGCTTTACATCTGTTTCAGCTCTGCTATATCCAGCCTTGATAAGAGGAGTGGGATATATCCCAAAGCTTTATGACACAGATTACAGATTTTGTAGCCCGCGCAGAAAAATTCGCGCAGGCCTCCGGCCAAACAGTTTCAACGCTCTCGCGTAAATTGCTCAATGATGGCAAAGGCCTTGCTCGCCTCAAAGAGGGCGGGCAATGCACGCTTAAAACGCTCACTGCGGCGAGCGCTAAGCTTAAACAGCTCGAAGCTGAAGGCGATGTAAATGCCTCGCTTAATCTGACTCATTTGGACCGCCTTGAAGCTGAGAGTATTCACATTATGCGCGAAGTGGCCGCGCAATGCGAAAATCCAGTGATGCTCTATTCCGTGGGCAAAGATAGCTCGGTCATGTTGCATCTGGCTGAAAAGGCCTTTTATCCCTCCCGTCCGCCTTTCCCGCTTATGCATGTTGATACGACATGGAAGTTTAAAGACATGATCGGCTTTCGTGATCGCCGCGCCAAAGAGGTTGGCATGGACCTTATCGTTCATATCAATCAAGAGGGCGTGAAAGACGGTGTTGGCCCGTTCACTCATGGCTCGGCTGTGCATACGGATATTATGAAAACGCAAGGCTTAAAGCAGGCCCTAGACGCGCATAAATTTGACGCCGCATTTGGCGGGGCGCGCCGCGATGAAGAAAAGTCACGGGCGAAGGAACGTATCTTTAGTTTCCGCTCTGAGACTCATAGATGGGACGCAAAAAATCAGCGTCCAGAGCTTTGGAATATTTATAATACGCGGGTACAAAAGGGCGAGTCTATGCGCGTCTTCCCGCTATCCAATTGGACCGAGCTAGATATTTGGCAATATATCTATAAAGAAAATATCCAAATTCCTGATCTCTATTTGTCGGCGAAACGCCCTGTTGTTGAAAAAGACGGCGTATTAATTATGGTCGATGATGACCGTATGCCTATTGAAGCGGGTGATGTGGTCGAAGAAAAAATGGTGCGCTTTAGAACGCTGGGCTGTTACCCGCTCACGGGCGCGGTTGAGAGCGAGGCGGCAACGCTTCCCGAAGTTATTCAAGAAATGCTGCTAACAACCACATCGGAGCGCCAAGGCCGCGTCATTGATAGTGATGCAGGCGCGTCAATGGAACAGAAAAAAGAAGAGGGGTATTTCTAATGGCCCATCATGATGATTTAATCGCCTCCGATATTCTTGGATATTTGGACGCTCAGGAAAACAAATCCTTCTTGCGCTTTATCACATGCGGTAGCGTTGATGACGGAAAATCAACCCTCATTGGACGCCTGCTTTATGATAGCAAACTTATCTATGAAGATCAGCTCGCTAGCATAGAAAAAGACAGCGTAAAATCAGGCACGCAAGGCGATAAAATTGACCTTGCTTTGCTTGTTGACGGTCTTGCGGCTGAGCGTGAGCAAGGCATTACGATTGATGTGGCTTACCGCTTTTTCTCAACAGATAAGCGTAAATTTATCGTCGCTGATACGCCTGGCCATGAACAATATACGCGCAATATGGCGACAGGAGCGTCAACCGCCCATGTCGCTGTACTGTTGGTGGATAGCCGCTACGGCGTACAGGTGCAAACGCGCCGCCATGCTTATATTGCCTCATTGCTGGGCATTAAACATGTTGTTGTCGCCGTGAATAAGATGGACATTAATGATTTTGATCAGCGCATCTTTACCGATATTGAAACCGAATTTCGTGACTTTGCCAAAGCGCTAAACTTTGATGAAATTACCTGTATTCCTATGTCCGCGCTGGACGGGGATAATGTGACGATAAAATCAGAGCGCGCTCCGTGGTATAAGGGGCCAGCCTTATTAGAATTTTTGGAAAATGTTGACGTGGATAGCTCGACATTAGACACGCCTTTCCGCTTGCCTGTACAATGGGTTAACCGTCCTAATTTAGACTTTCGCGGCTTTAGCGGTACGATTGCATCGGGCACAATTTCTATTGGCGATGAAATTATCACAATCCCGTCGGGCAAACGCAGCACGGTTAAAGATATTGTCACCTATGGCGGCAGCCTAAAAACGGCGCGTGAGGACCAAGCAGTCACGATCACCCTTAATGATGAGATTGATATTTCGCGCGGCGATATTATTTGCGCTGCTGATGCGCCCGCCGAACAGTCAGATCAGTTTCAGGCTCATATGCTCTGGATGACGGAAAATGACATGTTTCCGGGACGTCAATATCTTTTGAAAACGGCGAATAAAACCGTGCCCGTCACGGTGACTAATTTAAAGCATAAGGTCAATGTCAATGATCTGTCCCAAGAGGCGGGTAAGACGCTGAGCTTAAATGAGGTCGGTGTTGTTACGCTCTCCACGGGCGCGCCAATTGCCTTTGATGCTTATGAGGATAACCGCTCCACGGGCGCCTTTATCATTATTGACCGTCACAGCAATGCGACTGTTGGTGTGGGCATGTTAGATTATAGTCTGCGCCGCGCCTCTAATGTGGTGTGGCAAGATTTGACCGTGGGCAAGACAGAGCGCGCCGCGCTTAAAAACCAAAAGCCTGCTGTGTTATGGTTTACGGGTCTGTCTGGATCTGGAAAATCGACAATTGCTAATCTGGTTGAGCAAAAGCTTTATGATATGGGCCGCCATACGACTATTTTGGATGGCGATAATGTGCGCCATGGCTTGAATAAAGATCTCGGCTTTACCGATGCGGACCGCGTGGAAAATATTCGCCGCGTGTCTGAGACAGCCAAGCTTATGACGCAGGCAGGGCTTGTCTCGCTTGTCTCTTTCATCTCGCCCTTTAGAGCCGAGCGCCAAATTGCGCGTAGCTTGATGGAGGACGGCGAATTTATCGAGGTTTATGTCAATACGCCTTTAGAGGTTGCCGAGAGCCGTGATGTCAAAGGGCTTTATGCCAAGGCGCGCGCAGGCGAAATCAAAAACTTCACAGGTATTGATAGCGCTTATGAATCGCCGCGTAATAATGAGATTACCATTAATACGGTGGATATGAGCGCAGAAGAGGCCGCCGAGCAAATCGTTGAATATTTACGCGCCAATGGATATCTACAAGGCGTGGACGTAGAATAGGCTTTTGGTAAGATAATGAGTGATTATCACATTTTTAATGGCGATGCTGATGGAATTTGCGCCATGGTGCAGCTCTACCGCGCCGCGCCAAATCCAGATGCGCTCATTATCACAGGCCGCAAACGCGATATTAAATTGCTAGATCGCGTAGAGGCGGGCAAGGGTGATCATCTGACGGTGCTAGATATTTCTATGCGCAGTAATATGGACGCGCTTGTGACACATCTCGAAAATGGCGCCACAGTTTTTTACGCGGATCATCATAATGCGGGCGATATTCCAGAGCATGATAATTTGGACGCCCATATTAATATGGCCTCTGAAATATGTACGGCGGTCATTGTGGATCAGCATTTGGGCGGGACCTATCGCGCTTGGGCGGTGACGGCTAGCTTCGGGGATAATTTCCCAGCCACGGCGCGGCGCATTGCTCATGGACATGACTTGCCATTGGGTAAGCTTGAGCGTTTGGGCATTTTGCTAAATTATAATGGGTACGGGGCCAGCGTTGAAGATCTGCATTTTGACCCCGCGCAGCTTTATAAAATCTTGCGCGATTTTGATAGCCCAATGGAATTTCTCTTAGCGCGGCCAGAGATTTTCAGCGCCCTTGATGAGGGATATCGCTCTGATATGGCGGGCGCTAAGGCGGGCCAGATCTTATCTGACATAGAGGGCGCGCAGGTTTTGCAGCTGCCCGACCGTGCCAGTTCGCGCCGCGTCTCTGGCGTTTATGGAAATCAACTCGCGCAGGACAATCCCGCGCGCGCCCATGCGATTTTAACCGATAAAGAGGGCGGCTATGTCGTGAGCGTGCGCGCCCCATTAACTAACCGTATAGGCGCTGATAAGCTCTGCCTTGGGTTTGATACAGGCGGCGGACGGGCGGCGGCGGCGGGGATCAACCATTTGCCGCATTCAGATTTGCAAAAATTTATTGACGCTTTTAATGCGCAATATAGCACTGCGTAACATCCTGTAATATAGCGCTTAAGCTGTGGTTAAATGGGGCGCGCCGAAAGAAACAATCACGCTAAGTTCAAGCTATGCCAAGAGCGGTGAGCATGTTAATAAAAAATATGTGCTTTAATTTACGCCAATATATTCTCTTAATTTGCGCGGTTTTTTTAGCCGCTCTCAGTCCAGCTCTTATGGCGCAAATCGTGCCGCCAATTGGCACAATGGGCGAAGTGGTTGACACGGCAAATGCTCTGCCTGCTGGCGTTAATATTGCGGAGCTTGAGGCGGATATTGAGGCCTTGACAAACACATTTCTTGATGAGGCCGCGCGTAATGTCGCCGAAGAAAATTTACGCCGCGCAATTACAAGACTTGAAAGCGCTCAAAACTTTGAAAATTTGATTGAGCAATTTGATCAAAATACGCAAAACCACACCCAGATTATGGGCGGGTTGAGCGCGCAGCTCTCCGACGCCCGCGCCCGTCTTGACGCGCCTTTGGCTGAAGATGATATGGCGCTTGGCGAAACCCCGCTCAATGTCATGGAGCAGCAATTACGTGAACTTGAAGCGCAGCAAAACAAAGTGGAGGGGGAGCTGGAAACGGCGCAGCAGCGTTTGACAACTCTGGCAGGGCGTGAGGATTTAGCGCGCGCAGAGCGCCAAGACATTGAGCAGGCTTTAGCGAGCCTGAATACGCAAATTGCCAATTTGCCTAGCAGCGCGGAGGATATTAGCGACCAGATTGCGCGCAAGGCCCTTCATGCAAACCGCTATGCACGAAGCCTCGAGCGCAATGCGCTGGAGCACGAAATTGTAAATATACCGCTTTTAACGGCGCAGCTTAATCTGGCCACGCAAATTCATCGCGCCCGTTTGCTAGACCTAAGAGCGCGCATTGAAGCTTTGCGTGATAAAACGGGATTGCTGCGCAGCTTAGAGGCGGATCAGCTTATGGTGGCCGCTCGCCGAGATGTTGCTCTGGCAACAAATGCTCACCCGCTCATATTAGCAACGGCAGCGCATAATTTAAATTATGCTCAAAATATAAGCGAGATTGCGCGTGCAGGGGATAATTTATCAGTTGCGCAGGCGCGCATAAATCTGGATTTGCATCAGGTTCAAGAAGATTATGCTCTGGCTGAACAAATCGCTAGTGAGAATAATATTGACCGTAAATATGGCGCGGTTTTACGCCGCTTGCGTAATGCGGTCCCTGATGCTGGCGTGATTAAAAAAGAAATTGATAGCCGAACGCGCACAAAGCTTGATGT
>JALZUP010000040.1 GCA_023301505.1 Robiginitomaculum sp. | reverse complement strand
ATCTTCCGCTGAGCGATCTAGTGACTCATAACAGATATCAATCTCATGATATATTTCTTCATCAGTTGGGTTTTTGTTGCAACCAATTATGAAAACTACTATGACTGCAAAGAAAACTCTAAAAGACACTATCTTCATTAATGTCAGCCTACCTCTGCGTATAAATACATAACGAATATTTTCACCTAACGCCGCGCTTAGCCGCAGTGTATGCGATGCGCAAATTGCGGTAAATTTGAGCGACAGCGATACCGCAATTTTCGCAGCCCTTACACTGTCGGACTACAGCACTTTGTTAGCTGAATATACACTCAACTATCACTGAACACTTTTTTAGAGCTGAAAATGCTTGGGTGATATTTTGGACATATGTAATGCTTGGTTTCTTTCGGTGGGTCTACTAAGAACTGTTTAAGATCGCCCAACTCTCTTTCCAGCCTTTCTGCAGATTCCACATGCTCAGTAGTGACGACATAACTTGCTGGGCTTGCTGATATTTTTATAAACCCACCGCTGCACCATATAAATACTTTAACCCCGAATATCTCACAATGGCCTGGCTGTTTAATCCATTCTGTCTCTGGAATTAAACTTGGGAAGGACGTAAATTCTTCGTGAGAATATTTAGTTCCAGATATTGGCTGATCAGGTAGATCACTGAATATAGTTGGCTCTATACTTAGTCTTTTAAGATGTTTGATGAGTAATTCAGTAGACTCGTATTTGAGAGCTATATCAAGTGAATCTCCATCATTTGCACGACCCCCATAGGCTCTAAAATATCGAAAGAACTGCAACCGAGATGCCCACTGCCGTAGTTCACTCTCAGAGTGTTCTTCATACAAATATTGAAGCCAGAGATCCATTCTAATCCTTGGTTACAGCTAACGCCGCAGTCAGTCGCAATTTATGCGGGGTTTGTATTGTGGTAAAATGGAGCGCAGCGACATCACAATACAAACACCGCGTAAATTGTCGATCTGCACTGCCTTGTTATACGCCTCATACTCTAATCAACAATGGTCGCTTCTCAAATTACCCAGAGAATTCAACTTATCATAAGGCGGCCAACCAAATGTGCCATTAATTTCCTCTACGGACATTACCGCCATATTTGCTAAAGGTAGTTTTTCAAAAGCACGGTCATCTCTTAACTTCACTAATACACTGAGAAGCATTTGACCAAGGCAATTGAAATCTTCTTCATTAGAGGACTCATTAAGTTTTATTTCAGTACCATCTACTAATTCAATTGTTAATACTGTTTCTTTTTCATACATTTCACGAATATTCTCAACCCAATGATTCATTTCAAGCATGTTTCCGTCAATGTGCGAAGCCCACTGACCATCTGGTTTTGCTTCTGTTCTTGTATCAAAAACCACTGAAACCCAACCTGCCTGGTCAAATTGATAACCAAGAGATACTAGAGAAATCGTATCATTGTCACTTCCAGGAGATGGGTTATTAGATATATCAAAATTGTCTATTTTCCCCATAATATATAGATACACTCGATCAAAATCATCGCTTAAGTTTATTTTCATTTGTTCCTCACTTACGTATAACGCCAGCGTTAGCCGCAATTTATGCGGTATTTGCATTGTGGTACAGTGGAGCGACAGCGACACCACAATGAAAATACCGCGTAAATTGTCGGACTACACGCTCTTGTTATATTCATTGTCAATCGCTTTCATTTCATTAAGTAATTCTTCAGGAGGTGTCCACGGACTTACCATAAACCCAAACCCAGTTTTATCAACGTTTACCTGACTGCCTGACTTATAATCCTGTCTAAAAAATCTATTTAATCCATCATAACCAAATATCGTAATGTGAAAATGATACCCCTCTGTTCTTTCTTCTTCGATCGTAAACGAGTTCCGAAATTCTTCCGTTTGATTATGAACTAATGATTTTCTCTCAAAATGGGCGTTGTATGCAGTATTGGGAGGCACATGCTCTGGGCGATTTACTGATACTACAAAGGATCTTGCTGTGCCACCGAAATTTGTCATTGGAAATTCTAAATTAAATTGGATAGTTCCAGTGAGTTCATGATCATCTGTAGTTTCAATCAATTGTTTAAAGGACTCCAACTCACTTACGTCTATTTGTGCATGTGTCAGCTGCCCGTTTTCCCCTGGTCTTTTCACATAATACTGTATTGACTTTATTACCACCGTTTGAATCCAGAAGTTGGGGACATGCTCTGACAAGGCTTGGGAAGTTGCTGCAGCAATATCTTGTTGATGCTGTACATTCTTCGCAAGCTCTTCAGCCTGTATCCGTAATTCAAGACTTTGTACACGAATCCCAATAAATAACCACAAAAATGCCAATGGGGCAAACACACCAGCCAAGAAGTCTCCAATATTGTTTAGATCACCCAACCAAAGGAAAGCCGGAATACGGCTCCCGATAAAAAACAATATTGTTACCCCGTACACAACTGTTGCAAGTAGACCACCTCTCATCCACTTGTCAGTACTTAGCCTAGCGGTAGATATATTTTTCAATTCATCATTCATAAAAATGTACCAGCTAAAATTCTATATATAACGTCGCAATAACCTGGGTTTTTGGCGATGAACATATGTGTGACAAAATAGGAGGCACGACTATTTACACATATGGGCATTGACGAAAACCTCGGG
>JALZUP010000039.1 GCA_023301505.1 Robiginitomaculum sp. | reverse complement strand
CTTATCACTCCAGTCAAGAGGCATACTAGCTTCCTTGCCATAGTCTACTGCATCAAGTGAATACGCCTGGGCCAGCTTCAGTATGTTTTCATCTTGTTTAAAAATCTCAGTCATAGTAATTCTCTACCTTTTTGCCTAACGCAGCGCTTAACCGCATTATATGCGGTAGCTGCCTTGTGGTAACGTGAAACGACAGTGACGCCACAAGGCAGACACTGCGTAAAATGGTGGCACTACAGTGCCTTGTTAAGTGATTTTCTCCATTAAGTAGTTTGTCAGTTTCAGCCCTCCAACATTTAATGTTTGCTCACAAACTACTGAGAAACCAAACCGCTTATAAAAAGGCTTTGCGGTCTTGCTGACCTCTGAATAATAGCGAGAAATACCCTTGGTCTTACCTGTAGTAAATATGTGCTCCATCAATGCTCCGCCCACACCTTGTCGTTGATATTCATGATGGCAAAAGAAATGATCAATTAAACCGCTTGCCTGTAGATCTGTATAACCTACAGCCACACCATCTATTTCAGCAACAAAAGGATTAATGCCTTTCATACGTTTTTCCCAAAGCGTTGGATCCTGTGTATCAGAAGCCCAAGCCTCGACCTCAGCCTGGGAATAGTCACGTATATTGACATTTCTAATGGTGTTGTAAAATATCTTCCACAGGCCAGGTGCGTCTCCGTCTAGGTAGTTTCGAATTGTGACCATGTAAGTTCCTTTTATACCAGTTAACGCCTGCTTTAGTCGCAGTGCATGTGTTGGCCATTTGTGTGCAAAAATGCGAGCTTGCGATCTGCACAAAAATGGACAACGCGTGCGCTGCCGAGCTGCAAGGGTTAGCTGCTACTTGACCAAGCCATAAATGCGTTGGTAATTTCAGAGGCAATTTTATCATAGTTACTCCATTCATCTTTTACCTCATAAAGCGTGCTCAGCCCTGAACCCAATACTTTCTCATACGCCTCAAGATAGGGAGCTTCATCGGGCGCGTAAAAATGCTGTGTAAAATAGTTACCTTTTTCGTTTAATTCTTCATCAGTGAATTTCTCATCACAGTGCTCCATGAACCATTTTCCGGGTGTGACGGACTTAGCCCTGAGCATGTTTAGTTCATTCGGAAAATCAACAGTATGGATTTCTCCAGCAAGATTATTCAGTAAACACCACGCGACATACATTCCTATATGGGTACCAGCGGATTCAATAGGCAACCCTTTGGGGAAATCACCACCGTAGTGCCAAGATGCATCGTCATATTTCATATCTATTTTCCCAGCTGACGCCCCAGTTACTCGCAGTGCATGCGGGGTGACATGGTGTGCGAAAATGGACGGTGCGGTCATGCACACAATGGCGTACGGCGTGCGCTGTCGAGTACACTGAATTGTTAGGTTGTTCTTCGCTACGGGAATAAGTGGCCATAAGAAGGATGCTCTAACTTAACAAGATAGGGCCAATCAGATTTCTCTGAATTTGTTGTCTTTGCGTCTTCGTACTGACTGAGTGTCAGAAAAAAACCACCGAGTTCATTACCACCATTAACAGCATATAATTTTGTTTCTTGATCTTCTAGCTGCATATTTACTATGGTGAAGAGTGCATGCGCGGCTCTTCCCCAATTTTGCCCCTCATCATCTTCAAGATCGGGACTATATATTGGGAATGTTCTTCCTTGTGATGTTACTGAATACACTGTGTTCTCCCCATCCTTATCCTCCTCGATTGGAGCAGGATCTTTTACCAGCTTAATAAACTCTGGCATTAGCTCCTCATACGCTTCTGCTATACCACCCTCTCCAAGGTCTTCCGCATCAAGTAGGTGCATTTCATCATAGTTTAATTCGTAAATCATGGATCTCTCGGTACTTGATTAATAATTAACAAAGTGCCCAGCAAACAGAGTTGAGCTGTGCGGTTTTCAACTTAACACCAATTGCACCCGTATTTTTCTCACTACAGTGCTCTAGTTTAACTTTTTTGTCTGCAACCATAAGAATATTCACGTACGCGAGCAAGCCTTTTTAATTTTTCTACAGCCTGAACGCCTGCGTTCGCCGAAATTTATGCGGAATTTGCATTGTGGTACTGTGGAGCGATAGCGACACCATAATTCAAATGCCGTATAAATTGTCGGACTACACGCTCTTGTTATGCACATGCCGACACTAATGCACTAGCCGCTCACAAAATTAAATATAATTTCCTTATCCGTTATTCCCTTACCGGCATCTATTCCAGTTACTTCAAAATACGGCTCTAATGATTGCAGGGTTTTTAACGCGCATTGAGTTAGATTTTCATCTGTACTATTCAGCACATTGGTTGAGTCAATATATCCATTGTCTTTCAGTGTCATACCAATCTGAATTTCCCATGATCTACGATGAAACTTACACTTGTTATGAAATTTAGCGGTAACAATACGCTTTAGTCTCTTCCTGCAATCAGTTTTCTTCAAGCAGCGAAAGTTACTATTTCTCCAGCCCGGTGATAAATCTGTAGTCGAACATGAAAACAAAAACATCCCCATCAACAGAACAACAATCGTTTTCATAAACTACTCACTTTTTGCATAACGCCCGCTTCAGTTGCGGTGCATATGTTGGCCATTTGTGTGCGACAAGGTGAGCTTGCGAGTTGCACACAAATGGACAACGTGTGAGCTGTCGAGCTGCAAGAGTTGTTAGAGCTATTCACTTATCCCTTAACTTTAGTAGATGGTTCTCGCCAAAACACCAAATCCGGTTGATCTATCATTTCCTTTTCAGTATGAAATCGCCTCATGAAACCGCCATAGGTTCCGTTTGTGTAAACTGACCCTTTGGGACGAAACTTCAATATTGACGGCCAATTGAGGGGTATGGGAAATATACGTCTATGTGTCACCATAGCTTTTCCGATTTCCCTAGCTTCCTGCTCAGATGCGTCTACCAGTCTGGTTCCGTCTTCCAATATTGCCATCAAACGTCCGCCATTAATGGACTTTTCCTCTTCAACCATATATTCAAACGCGTACTTGTCAGAAGAGCGAGTTGACATTGTGTGCTTTGATTCACTCTCAGCTATCACGCCGTTGAAAGCATCAACACAATATATATTGTTGATACAATTCAAATGTTGCTGCTGATTAAATGCACTCACATCCTGTACAGAAGTTATGCTTGCCCAATTCTTCTTGTGCGTCAGGTTATAAACATCTCCGTCAAATGCGATGAATAGCAGATCGGGCGTTAAAGGTAAAATAAGGGTTGTGCCTGAGGATCCTAAACCACCTCCGAAGTTGTATTTCTTTGGCCTCGAATCTGTTGTGTACCACCGGTTACACAATACTGCTGGGTCATCACTGGTAACAAAAGCGTGTTTAGTCTTATTCTTTATTAGTCTTGTTTTAAGATCATCAAGCTGGTCTTTGTAGTAGAGGAAGTTTTCCAGAGCAGCCCTTATCGCATTGTCTTGGTCAAAATCGTTTTCTTCAGGCGGAAGATCGATCGCATCAGCAAAGATGTTTCCCATTTCAACAGCTTCTTTAGCTCTTGCCTCCGTTCGTGAATGTTGAAACAGCCAAAACCTCAAAAGGAATTTTCGGTCAGACTCTTCAAGGCTGTAGCCAACAGTTTTTATTTTGCGAATAACCTCATTATAGTGGCCCTCAATTTTTTGCATGTGCCCTTCATACCAGGGGTCTTTGCCGTAGAAATATCTCTTTGAGCACTCTCCCTTGAGTGAGGCCGTTGGAATATACATTTGTCGAGATACGTTGAACAACGCTATAGAATTCTCCCCCTCCGAAGTGCAAAAAGGGCGCAAATATCCTTTGTGCACGTAATGTTGATTTGTATTATCGGCCACGCCTTATATACCTAGGAATTCCCAGTGACATATTTTGAGCCTAACGAGGTTGTAGAAAAACTGACTTGAACCCAATTGCATGCATATTTTGCTCACTACAGTGCCCTAGTTTTACTTTTTTGTCTGCAAACATAAGAATATTCACGTACGAGAGCATGCCTCTTAGTTTTCCTACAGCTTGAACGCCGCAGTCAGTCGCAATTTATGTGGGGTTTGTATTGTGGAAAAGTGGAGCGACAGCGACGCCAGAATACAAACACCGCGTAAATTGTCGATCAGCACTGCCTTGTATAATTATTTCAATCTCCACCATAAACCCGTAATTATATACCGCAAAGAACACGGACAAGCTCAGTGTGGTCTTTTATGCCAGAGATATTGAATTCAAGTTCTTTGCTTCTTCCGTCTTCTAGTTTTAAAAACACATTCAATTTCTCGTGATCAAGCAGCTCCCGCAAGATATTTACCACAGTGCTTCCTTTTGCTTGAAGAAAAACGCCACTTCTATGCTGGGTACTCATGTCCCATTTTTTCTTTTCACCGCCATCAATTGAATATATAACTTCTCCGTTATTTGCAGCTAAATTTTCACCGATTACACGTATTGTGAATTCAGGCTCTTTGAATTCACATGCAAAAGTAAAATCACGAATAGGACCAGATTCATAGTCTTTGGAACTCAGTGAGCTTTCTGCGATTAAGCCCTTATTGCCAACCTCAACAGGCTCTGCGAGGATTGTCCATTTGCCATCTTCAATTATTCCGTCTGTGGCATTTGCAGCGGAAAATATAATGGACACTAAAAATAGCGATTTCACTACCGTTCTAATCATTGGTATTTTTACTCGGTAAAAACTTCAAATAGTGGCTTTTGATAATTACTCTGTTTCTATCCCTTATAAATCTAACGCCAGCGTTAGCCGCATTTTATGCAGTATTTGCATTGTGGTACAGTGGAGCGACAGCGACACCACAATGCAAATACCGCGTAAATTGTCGGACTACACGCTCTTGTTAGACTGATTGTTGCCATCTAATTATGCCATTCCTATTTTTACAACCAACTCACCGAGCTTGCTCAGCGTAGTTTGGCTATCAATATTATTGGCATTATCATCATCCATGAACTCCCTAAACCCACCAGCAAAATCGGTAGATGTTAGTCCACTATGAAAGATAGTGTCTTTTATCGCTAGGTTTTTAACCACATTTCCTTCGCAGTGCTCTTTCAACTCTAGAAGATCAAAATAGAATGTGACATTCAACACATGGGCCGCCCTTAGAAATTCAAGGTACGTCGCTTGACCTTGTAGAACAGAAACAAACATTTTTCCTAATATTTCTGGCTTGAAATCGCTATTTGTTTTATCAAGTATTTCAAGGACAGTAGTTCCAACATTACTTTGGTATTTTTCTGATCCGTTTATATTCTGCAGTTCTATTCTACGCTTATATTCAGGTACGCTCTGCAATTGAAATAGAAACTTATACACCTTTTTTGCGAAGAGCATTTTAGCTATAGAATCACCAAACGACACAACACCCACCACAGAGCCAATCAATGGCAGGTCTCTTAACACCCCCTCATCTAACATGCCATCAAGCGCGATCTCTCCGTATTCCTTGGAGAGCGAAATCAGCTCAGAACTTTTTATAGCGGCTTCTATGCTTGAACTTGGATTAAGATCATCTTCCATAGTAATTCTCAAATATGGTCTGCATATTTTGTCTAACACTACTATTCAGTGGCAAGCCGACGTGCTTAGACACTTCGGCATGAAACCTATCTACGAAACTCATACTAACCATTTCAGTCGAACTTCAATCGATTTAAGAGCTTTAGTCCAACAGCCTATCATTTTCATAGCAGGGAAAGTGGTCATGCTCATATTTGGAACAGATATAGAACATATTCAATAATATTTTTTGATGCTGTATCAATACTCTGTGTTTCGTAGCCAATGTAATAAAAGCAAAACTGCCTATTCATGCCTTGTTGATATTACCTTACTTTGTTCTAGTACTTCACGTTGGCACATTGCGCTTGCTAGTGCCCTAAAGCTTGGCGCTATTATAAACTAATAACTAATGAAGCATTAGGAAGCAGCATGTAGGATATATCCTACAAATATGTATCGTGAAGTAAGCATTTAAAAAATCAAGGGCGATACAGTATCTCTTATTCTTCAAAAAGGCTTA
>JALZUP010000038.1 GCA_023301505.1 Robiginitomaculum sp. | reverse complement strand
TAATTTATTGATTATTAAGTAATTGTTCGTCGCCTCTTATGAAAATTCTTCCTGCAATTTGGATTGCAAAATTTAGCACGAATATCTCGATGTGATATGTCCTTTTTACAATTTTTGCAAGCAACAATTCTCTTAATTTCTGGAACGGCTAAGCTTCTCTTTTTTAGTCGCTCCCTTGGACGAAAAACTATAATTACCATCAACTTCAACTTCATCTTCATCCGCCCCTACTTCACTCTCAATAGTTGATGCTAAACCAAACTCTAAAGCTAACGAAACTACTACACAAAATTGAAGAAGCATAATTGAACTACGTCCTCCAATTGCTTTTGACAACAGTTCAATTTCATGCCATTCCCAAAAAGAAAGACCAACAGAAAAACAGAAAACTGTAAGAGCAGAAAAAATACTACCTCTCTTGTAATGAAGCGAACTTGAAAGTCCTGAGGCCAATCTACAGAGTTGGATCATAACAGCAACTAAACCTCCCATCATGGAGGCATTGGATCCCATCCCTCTGATAAATTCTTTAGAATAAAACAAATATTGGGCATAGCCTATAAAAGTGAAACAACCCAACATTGAAATAAGGAGAAGAACTGGGGCAGCTTCTGCTGCCATCCCCATTCCTTGTCCAAAAGAAATTTTCTTTACTTTTGACATAACTAATTAGTTTTAGTACGGCATTACCTTAATATCTTAGCTGGATACGGTAGTGCCGTTTTTAATTAATAAAAACATATCGAATGGTCGCTATACTAGCGACTTTTAACCTATCATCTTATTCATCTATATTTATTTGGTGTTTTGAATGAAACATTTGTGAAGTTTGCAGGAAGTATGTTTTTTAGTTTTTCGCCAACGAAAATCTTATATAAATCCTTATTACTTGAATCAAAATGCGCTCTACATATAAACTCTCCATAAGGATCTTCTATCAACTCTAAAAACACACCGTCTGAATAAACCTCAACACGATTTATTTTACTTTTCATTAAATTTATTTATTTATTTATTTTATTGAAATAGAATCAAATATTTTTAACTGGCCACCATGAAATGATGTTCTAACAACAATTTTCTTAGTTACTAATTCAACCATTGAAGGACTAGGACGATGTCCTGAAAATAACTCCCCATCTTGTCGAACCCAATCTCCCAATTCTTGAACCCATTCAACTTCTTCTATAATTCTTTCTATATCCATTTCTGTATCCAAATCATCAGATATTACTTTATTTGACTTGAATCCAAAATTTTGAAAAGTACGTTTATTCTTCATACTGTTAAAAATAACGTCCATCGCATCAGCATAAATTATCCTGTCTTTTACTTCCCCTTTTTTATCTTTTATGGTCGTAACTACTTTAGTGAAATATTTAAACAATTCCTTAGTACTTTCATTGTTAGCTGTTTTCACATCTTGGGCTTTGTAACTTGCTTTTGGGAATCTATCTAGCCATTCGTTTTTAATATCTTCTGCATTTTTTTTCCCTTTTATTATGAGATGGAAGTGTGGGTGATAATCGTTTCTAACTACATTATAAGTACATTCTATTTTCCTCAAACCACACACTCTTTCCCTCTGATTTCTTTGGTACTGTTTTTTTAATTTAGCATGAATTTTAGTAAAAGTACCTTGCATTAACTTGATAGTACCTTCTAGTTTTTTGCCTCTACAATTAGGCACAGTAAGTGTCACGAAATATTTATCATTCCATTGACTTACAGTAGGCATATAATTATTAATTGATTGAGCAATCCGAATATTGTTACAAACTAAGCACCATCTATTTTTACAATAGTTTCCACGTACAGACCCATCCTCTCTAATGGCAAGAGTTCTACAACAATGATATGTATTAAAGTAGCTTTTTTTGAGTACTGAATCAGGATTGAGTTTTGAGGCATCGACAAGCCTTAATGAAAGCGGAGTAGATAGGTGCTTTCTTTTTGCCCTTTTTCTCAGTGTTTTTTTGTCTGACTCATGGGTGCAAGGAATCAATGAAATAGGAGCTTCTTTGCTGCTTTCCATTACCCCAACTCTGGACTTTGTCCCGAGTTGTGCTAATGTATCAAGAGAAAGCTCCTTTTTAGCCTTATCTTCTTTCCTAGATTTAGACGAAAAGTTGCAGTAAGTGATATTTTCGGCTATCTTTGCCATATATTAGTTTTTTTGTTTTAAAGCCTTTAGGATTGCTTCAACTGTATTCGCCAAAACAGAGTTGAATCAGAACTAGGGCTTTTTTTTTGCCTATTTGTTTAAAAGTTCACAAACAGCTATGATCTCATGGGCAGTGAAATTATACTTTTTCAACCTCCTATCCCACGTTGTTTTACTCATTCCTATTCCTCGATACACATGAGACTGTTTTATGCCTTTCGAGATAATACTTTGCTTTAACTTTTTTTGATACTCTAAAAAAGCCAAAGGTACCTTATTGCTAACAACCATTTAAATTTATTATGTGGTTTATAATTAGACTACTTAAAGTACAAATATAGTCTATGTTTTTGGATTAATCAATGCCTTCCAAAATAAAGATGTTGCGATAATACCTTATTATTTTATTATTTGCAATACGCCAAACAACTGCAAACTACTCTGTATGATTCACCGCAGCATTCTATTACTATCTGCTACAAATGGTTAACCATGGTTAACCTATATTTGTAAAAAAATCTCATGGCAAAAGTAGTGTTAGGTTGTAAAGTTGATCCAAACCTAAAAGGTATGTTTGTAGAAAATGCAATCAAATTAGGAATGACAGTTTCAGAATATCTTGAATTATTAATCAGTCAAGAAGTTTCTAGACTACTCCCTGAAGTGACTGAAAGCACAAAAGCTAAAAGATCGGTTAACCACGGTTTACACCAGTTAACCAAGGTTAACCATCAAACTGACCAGTTAACCGTGGTTAACCAGAGTAAACCTCCGTTAACCAATGAGTTAGAATATATTGACTTTGATGAAATAGAAGATAAAGAAGCGCTCTATCCAGAAGAAAAGGAAATCATCGAAGCGAAAGAACAATTAAAAGTATTCATCAAAAAACTAGAATATGCAACTAGCTAATAACATGACAAATAAAACAGGTGCTCCTATATTCATTATTGCATTAAATGCATTTTTTAGCGGATTCCTATTCATAGCTACATCTTTCATTCTAGGCAAAAAAGCAGCTTCAATAATATCAATTTCTGTATTTATTATCGGATTAATACTTGTGAACTTTTTGCTGGAATATACTGGAGTCAATAAATTTAATCATCAAAGATATCAAAGCTAAATGTTGACGGAAGTAGTTTGCAACTACTTAGGAACTTTGTACGCTCCAATCTAATGTTGCAATCACAAACCCTGGTCCTGATGATTTGTATGTTTTTTTTGATAAGTAGGCACTAATCCCTATCTTGTGATTATCGGATTAATCAAGATTAACTTTTCCTACACTATAGACGCTATTGCGTGTTTAATGGGATGCCCACAACTTTAACTAGTTAGTGGGTATTCTCATTTAAAAGTCATTTTTGTAAGGAGTTTACTAGTCCGATTCTTACAAAAATGACTTTTTCTAAAAAAAAGACATAAAAAAAAGGCTCAATCCTTACGTACTGGATTGAACCTTGATTTCAATTTTTTAATTGGTAAATTGACAAAACCCTTAACTGAAAAATGCTTTTGCATCAATGAGTTGGAGACAGGAGTCCAGAGTTCCTACAACTATTCCCCTGCCCTACAAATGTAAGCATTTTTTGCTTCATCTACTACTAAAATTATAGGAATTTCAAAAGGTTTTGACTTAGTTTCAAATCTCACAGAATTAGGTATTCTCCTTAAAAAAGTACGATATTCTGTCTCACTAAAAAACATATATTCAGTTGTTGATTTCCCCTTTCTTTTTGCCATCGATTTTTACATTTTGTTTAACAAAATCTCTAAGCTCTCTATGCCACCTATTTATATCAGATATATCATTAGCTAGTAACTCGTTATCAGCTTCTAAAGCTTCAATTCTCTTAATCATATCCTTTTTTTTCATTTCTTATAATTTATTGATTATTAAGTAATTGTTCGTCGCCTCTTATGAAAATTCTTCCTGCAATTTGGATTGCAAAATTTAGCAC
>JALZUP010000037.1 GCA_023301505.1 Robiginitomaculum sp. | reverse complement strand
TAGGGGCTCAAGTAGGGGCTCAAGTAGGGGCTCAAGTAGGGGCTCAAGTAGGGGCTCAAAAACTGACTCAAGATGACCAAGGTAAGCAACAGCCGCGGCCGTAAACGCAATGCAATCCGTAGAATCGACGAAGCGATGTCTGAATACCAAAACGTAGAAAAGCCGTTCCTCGATCAACTTGCAGCCCTCGGCTGGACGGTTATCGACCAAGGGCCAGCGATCCCCTCAGATCCGACGCAAAGCCTGCGGTCCAACTTCCGTGAAGTCACCCTAAAAGAGGAATTTGTTAGTTCAGTATGTCGAGTTAATCTCACTAAGCAGGACGAGCAGTGGCTAACTGAGGAGCAACTGGAGAAACTACACGAGGAAATCATCGGCCAATCAGGAAGCAGCCTGCGAGAGATTAACGAGAAGGTTCAAGCACTGCTCTACCGGACCCAAGTCGACAAAAATGAATCGACAGGTGAAGAGGATCCCAACGTCCAATTGATCGATTTCAAGAATCCAGAAAACAACTCCTTCCACGCCATCAATCAGTTTCGCATCGACACCCCTGGCGGAGTCAAAGACTTCATTATCCCCGATATCGTTTTGTTCGTGAATGGGCTGCCCGTCGTGGTGGTTGAGTGCAAGGACTTGAACAGCTTCGAAGTCAATCCGATGGCCGAAGCCTTCAAGCAGTTGATGCGTTACTCAGAGCAACGGGAAGCGACTGCCAAAGCTGGGCTTAAAGAAGGCGAACCACGACTGTTCCACGCCAATCAGTTTGTTGTTCGCACCGATGGCGATCACTGCCAATTTGGAACCGTGACCTCGACCAGCGAAGAATTCTTTTACCCTTGGCGAAGTGTTTTTCCCGAACAGTACCAGCAGTACGATCCGCCGCTGGGCAAGGAACGACAGCAAGAGCTGTTGATTCAGGGGATGCTCCCCAAAGCTACGATTCTGGACATCATGCGCAGCTTCACCGTGTTCATGGACGTTGGCACAGCAAGAGCAAAGATCGTCTGCCGCTACCAACAGTATCGGGCAGCATTGAAGATTGTCGATCGACTTAGAACGAAGGAAACAGGCGACGATCGTTCTGGAGTTATCTGGCACACCCAAGGGTCCGGTAAATCGCTGACGATGGTCTTTCTGATCCGTAAAATGCGGCGATGTGAAGACTTGAAGATGTACAAAATCTGCTTGGTGACCGACCGAAGCAAGCTTGAGGAACAGCTGAGCAAAACGGCGATTCTGACCGGCGAAACGGTTACCGAAATCTCCAGCCGCGACGAGGTTCATGAGAAGCTTTCGACTGATTCATCAAACCTTAACATGGTGATGGTTCACAAGTTTTTCGAAGCAAACCGGCGGGGACCCAAGTATTTGGAATCGGCACTTGAGATTCCTAAGTTTGAGAATTTTGGTGTCGTCAATGAATCCGAAAAGGTGCTGCTAATGATTGACGAAGGTCACCGGACTCAGTCCAGTGACCTCAGTGACAATCTGTTTGAGGCTTTTCCGAATGCGACCCGATTGGCGTTTACTGGAACGCCGCTAATTCGTGTTCTGGACGACAAGCTGAAGCAACACAAGTCAGAGGAGCGATTCGGTGACTACATCGACACCTACAAGCTGCAAGATTCGGTCAAAGACGGTGCGACGATCCAGATCCTGTACGAGGGTAAAACGGCCGATGGAAAGATCGAAGGCAAAGCAGAATTCGACGCCAAGGTTGATGAACTGGCTCAAACTCACATTCAGTCGCAATTGCGGAAGTCGCAAAACAGAGAGATCATCCGCAAGGAAGCGAAGGAAAAGGGGATTCTGTTCGACGACCTTTTCAAGAAAAGAACGGATGAGGAAATCCGCAATCTGAAAAAGAAGTGGGGCACAACGGGTGACCTGCTGGAGGCCGATGACCGCATTGAACAAATTGCGAACGATTTAGTAAACCATTATGTCGCAAATATCCTGCCCAACGGGTTCAAGGCTCAGGTTGTTTGTTCGTCCAAGATGGCCTGTATTAAATACAAAAAGTACATCGACAAAGCGATTGCGAATCGACTGGCGAACGAAGTCGCTAAGCCGGAACCACCGACCAGCTATGTCAAAGAAGCGGCCGCACCAATGGTTACTAATTCAGTTGAGGAAACGGGCGTGTCAATCGCTGCCGAATCCGGCATCGTTGGCAGTGAACATGACACAGTCGAATCGCCCTACAGGAACCAAGAACTCATCAACAGGATCAGCTTGCTGCAATCTGCCGTCGTAATCTCATCCGACGGCACCAATGAAGCAGCGGTGCTTGTCGAGGCCCGGAAGCACTCTAGGACAGTCAATGCGGTTGAGAGCTTCAAATCGAAATTTGATTTCGGTAATCCAGAACGGAAAGAGAATGCCGGATTGGCCTTTCTAATTGTTTGCGACATGTTGCTAACAGGCTTCGACGCGCCGATTGAACAGGTCATGTACATCGACAAGAAGGTAAAAAGCCACAACCTGTTGCAGACCATTGCCCGAGTTAATCGAGTCGCAACAGGGAAGGATCGTGGCTACATCGTGGACTACATCGGGTTGTCTAATCATCTCAAAGAGGCTCTTTCGATCTACGCCGGCGAGGATGAGGCCGATCCAGACGTTTCGTTGCAAAGCATCGATGAAGAGATCCCGCGGCTTGAATCCCGCTACAACCGGTTGATCCAACTGTTTCAGAACGCCGGTGTCAAGAAGATCGAAGACTTCGTCCAGCAGAACATTAGTGACTCGAAAGACGAATTTCAGGTTCTCGAATCAGCGATTGCGAAAATGGAAGACATACGGCAGCGAGCGAACTTTGAAGTCTACTTGAAGACTTTCTACCAGAGCATGGACATCATTTTGCCGAAGCCGGCTGCCCATAAGTACAAGATCCCGGCACGACGTTTTGGCTACTTATTGATTAAGGTCAGAGATCGTTACAAGGACGATAGCCTGAGCATCACCAACATTGGCGGTAAGATTCAGGCTTTGATCGATCAGCATTTAGTGAGCCTTGGTGTGGATTCTAAGATTCCACCGGTGGAACTGCTTTCTGAAAAGTTCATCACCGAGCTGGATAAGAACGGAACGTCGCAGGGCAAGGCCAGTGAGATGGAGCATTCGATCCGTAAGCACTGCCGCGTAAAATTTGATGAGGACCCTGCGTTTTATCGCAATCTTAGCGAGAAGCTGGAAGAGTTGCTTAAGCAGCACCAAGAGAACTGGGACGAGTTGTGCGAAGACCTGCTGGACTTGCGAGCCGAGGCTGCCGAAGGCCGAATAAAAACGGCGAGGAACGTTGATCCGAAGGCTGGACCGTTTTACGCGTTGATTGTTCAGGCAGCGTTTGGAAGTGACACGGTCCCGTCGGAATATGCGGCACAAGTCAGCTCGTTGGCCAATTTGGTCGTTAAGCAGCTGCAGGGCACGATTCACAAGGCTAATTTTTGGCGTCCTAACAACCCGGACGTGGAAACGCTACAAGGAGAACTGTCTGACTTGTTCTTGTTGGCAGGTATTGATGAAATCGAGGACCACAGTAATAAAATCATCAACGACATCACACAATTGGCCAAAGTGCGTCACGAGGATTTGACCAGCGAATGAAGACTTACAAGGACATCCAGTACAACTTGCAGCGAAGCGACCGCAAGACAGCCAGTATCTACATCGAGCGCGACGGGGAGGTTTCACTGTTCGTGCCACGGTGGTTGGACGACCGTCAGATTGAAGAGTTGATCGAGTCCAAACGCCAGTGGATCTATACGAACCTCGCCGAGTGGGAAGACTTAAACGCGACACGGGTTGATCGTCAGTTCGTTAACGGCGAAGGGTTTCTGTACTTAGGAAGCTCGTATCGACTGAAGATCGTTGCAGAACAGGATGTTCCAGTAAAGTTGCACAACGGTTACTTTTGCCTCAGAGCCAGCGACGACGGTGTAGGCGACTCGGAAGTATTCAAAGGTTTTTATCGGCAGAAGGGCCGAGAACGGCTGCCTGAACGGGTCTCTGTCTACGAGAATTCCATGGGGGTGTCAGCCACGTCGATTCGTATTCAAGACCTTCAAAACCGCTGGGGATCATGTACACCTCAGGGTGGGCTTTGCTTTCACTGGAAGTCGATGATGGCTCCGCTTAGCGTCTTGGACTACATCGTGGTTCACGAACTAGCCCATCTAAAACACGCCAACCACTCTGCCGAGTTCTGGAACGAAGTTGATAAGACTATGCCGGACTACCGTGAGCGGAAAGAATGGCTACGTATTAACGGCGCAGGCATGGACCTGTAGCGGATAAGACGAGTTGCTCCAAGAAACCAAAACGGGCTGACGGCTACCGCGCTTCAGTCGAACGCCGCCCGAAAACCGTCGCAGCTAGCTTTCTACTTGACTTTGATGAAGTCCCCACCGGAACGACAAAGAAGAATGTCCTGAGAATTCCGGTGGTCAAACTTGACTAGCGCTCTCAGCGCTCCGAGCGCTCCACGCGCTCCCCGGAAACTGGACCAATCTATCCTCTTGATCGTGTCCCGACGCTAGTTGGTCCCGCAGGGATCAGCCGACGAAACTTCTCGCCCGCATCGGCCACATCCGCGGAGAACAGTTAGATACAGCCACGCAGTTG
>JALZUP010000036.1 GCA_023301505.1 Robiginitomaculum sp. | reverse complement strand
TCGGTCACGAAATAGCACTTGCCATCGTACTTGGCAAACTGCCCAACGAAATCTGATAAGTCGTGGTCGGTCACCTCGGTAGATCCGCCGCCAGCTACTTGCTCGGCATCTGGATCGTTGTCACATACGCCGGGGTTGTCGTCGTCGCAGCTTGGGCAGGTCGGTTCTAGTTGATATTTCGGTGAAGTGCAATCAAGGCAAACGTCATAAGTTTCTTCGACCGTTACTTCAACGGCAAACTCTGTCCAAGTCGCTTCGCCAACGAGCAAGTAGCATCGTTCATCTTCGGCGCGGCGGATAATTTCGCCAGTTGGAAACTCTGACAAATCTGAGTAAGTTGTAATCTCGACCGTTGGGTTTTCGCAGTCGCGAAGCAGGTAAACCCGGCATGTCTCGCATGACGGGTAGACTTCTTGGACGACCACAAACGGTTCGGAGCTTTCGCACCCCGCATCCGTTCGGCTGACGGCGTAGCAGTTGCCGTTGTCAAGCCGGACAAACTGCCCATCGGCTAATTCATCGACAGCGCTGCCGTCACCTAGTCCGACAGTCGTAATTGCCTGAACACCCGGTTGGCCGGGGCAAGGCGTCAACAGGAAGCATCCGCAAGCCACGCAGTTTCCGTGCCTGATTAACTCGGCGTGAAAAGCTTCATCGCAATTAGATGACTGCCCCGCGACCGTATAGCATACGCCACCAATCTCTACTATGTCTTCATTTTCTAGCTGATGACCATCCTTGTAAATTTGGATAGCCCCGCTGCCCCAGCATTCAATCAGCGTGTAGCACTCCAAGCATTCGCTACAGCTTGGCAACCGACGAACAACCGTCAAATCTTCAATCTCTGGGCAATCATCACTTCGAAACACTTGATAGCAAATATCGTTACTCATTAAAACCGTATCGCCATCGCGGATCGCACCGCCGGATCCACCGCAAAGCGAAGGCACCGAAACGTAACGGATTGACTCGCCAGTGTCGCACGGTCTCAGTTCGAAGCATGAGCCGCAATCGCTGCAATCGTCAAATACAAAGCACACTACGGGGCAGACAGACGGCAGGCAGTCGGAAGGGCTAACGACTTGCCAGCAGTCAGAGTCGAGCAACGCACTGGGGGCCAAAGCGACAGTCTGGCCTGCCAAGTCTAGTAGCTTTTCGCCTTCGCTGGTGTCGACGTTCTCGGCGTAAACTACGAGACCGTCGGAGCAGCGGCGCAACTCAACCGAAGTTTTTGCAATTCGGCGCTGCCTCGGCAGGAAAGGCGCGGGGTGATGACCGATCTCGACACCCGTGAAAATTTCATTTCCCCGAAGCGACCAAGTAACACACGAGAAACGAGCGCCAGTTTCAATGGCTACAATCCCAAGCAGTTCGAGACTTAGCCGGTCGGCTGTCTTCTGCCTTACCCACTCCTGCCAAATCCCTCGCATCGACTGGGCTTCAGCGTCCCGGCTTTCTTCTGTGGCTCCCGCGTCCCGCGTGCCCCAATGCTTAGCCTCTACTTGTCCGCCTCCTATGCTTACGTCAACAGACTCCAGTGGCTCGCCTTCAAAGTACACTGCCACGTTTCCGATATTGTCGGCCATGAGCGACGGTATCTGCCATCGTCGGTTAACGGTCGCACCGCTGATTTTGGCTCGCTCCGAATCCTGCCGCTCGCTGTGGTCCTCGAACTTCAATAGCCCCGTGAACGGATCAAACAGAAGAAAGTAGCCTGTCCTGGTTCCAATCTCCCAAAGTGCATTGATCGCAGCCATTCCGTCGAGTAGCAGGTTCTCCGACTCGCTCGCAATCTCGGGAAGCGTCAGGTTGTCGCCGTAAGGGGCGACCATCGGCTTGATGGTGTCGACGATCTCCTGCCGAGTCTCGCCGGTGAAGTCTTGGCGGGCAAACGATTGCATTGCCAAATGGCGGATATCTGCCACCTCAACAACCATCGGGCTGCCTGGCTTGTTTAGCGCCGCATAGGCCCGAACCGTAACGTAACCACGGAGCTCGATCGAAGTTGTCGAACTTGACGCACGGGTGGCCCTGATCGAATACGGGGCGGTCTCTGGGAAGTTGGCGTCGTAATCTGCGCGATCCAGCAAGAAACGGCCTCGCCCCGGCGCTGGTCCGCTCGGGTTCATCACCGAATTGACCCCGAACATCCACGCCGGTGTCGAACCGAATTGGCTGATCATCGCCTCGGCGTCTACGACCTTGCAGCCATTTACCGTGAATCTAGCAACTTGTGATCGTGTGATTGACATTAAACTACCACTAGGTTTCCGTGACGTTGCCCGAAGCCGGGGTTAGCTTCGAACGGTATGGCTTTAAGTCGGTGCTCTGGGTTGGCTGGCGGTATTCCTGTCCGCTGCCACTCTTGAGCCTCCAAGGCGCCTTTGCGTGCCGCTGCTTCGATTGTAAGGTTATTCACCCCGCACCTGCACTGATAATCCCACGGCGGGGTGAACAAGTTCCACATGGGGTCGTCTCGGCGATAGATACCTGTTCCATTCAACCCCAGATTCCCAAGTAGCGTGTGATTGTGACGAGCCCGCGCGTCATGCACGGGAATGTATTCAATGTAAGGAAACGCCGCTGCAATCACAGGGTTTGCCATCACTGACGCCGCGCCGTCTCGAAATGCTGCCTGCAAGTTGGTCCGGTAAACGTTTTCAAGGTGCCCCGGCCCGATCGCAGACTTTCCAATCTTCGAATGAACCTCGGCGCTGAACTTATTCAGTGAAGTGCCGTCGTAGGTGACTTTCGCCAAAGTGTCGCGAACCTTCTCGATGGTCTTTTCCCCCAAGTCCCCCGCGATCGTAAACGATTCTGCTTTGGCGCGGTCGGATAGTTCGTCAAACTGCTGGCGGTCCATTACCCGCCGCTTAATCAGCGACTTCGCAGCGGCTTCAAGCTTCGGGAAGCGAACACGGTCGCCCGGTCGCTCGAACTGCAAGACCAGTGGCGTGCTCGGCGGTGGCGTCCTGCCCCCTGATTCCTTTAAGGCTTGAAGTAGCCAAGTTGGCATCTTGCGAGTTTCGTTGTCGAATGCCGCCAGCCAAGCGCTAAGGGTCGACCCAAAGAACGCCTCCGCCATGATCGGCTCGACGATCCCGGTCAAAAACGTGAGCCCCCGCAATACCTCGAAAACGCTACGGTGTCGCGCAATGTCGGCAACCACAGAACCGCCCATGATCGTGCGGAACTCCGAAGCGACCGACTCGCCCTTCAGTAAGGCGCTGCCGATGATCGAATTGGATGTTGCAGGGTCAAGCATTTCAATTCGCTTCGGGTGAAACCGGTTCGTCTCTATCGCCAACCATGCTGTCTACCGTGAACTCCATGTCGGGATTAGCTGAGTAGGTCACCCCCCCGTCGCCTTCGAAAGGCTCGCGGTGATCGTGCTTGTTTTTCCAAATGTCGTCAGGGATTGTCTTGTCTCCAAATGCGTCGCACTCCCGAAGACCTCTGAAAAAACGACAACTTGCACATTGTGGGTTCTGCATTACTTCCCTTTCTGGTGATCAATCGCGGCCTGAATCGACTTCTTGTAGGCTTCGACCATTCTAGGCGGTAAATCGGCTCCGGTTTCAATGCCGCAAGCGATTTCGGTGAAATACTCATCAACTCCAGACGACCCGGCATACTCGCCGACCCGATAGCCGTCAAGCTTTCGTTCTTCACGGCTGTCGTAAAGCCTTCCGAGTTGCTTTTTAAACGTCTTCTCTACGTTGCCGTCTGGCGTCTCCGCTTGGTAATAGATCGCGTGGTTGGCTTCATGGATAGCCACAAGCTCTGCGTATCGCTTCGGGTTCTCCACTGCAAACGTCCATCGCTTAGTGGCGTTCAAGACTCTGGAACGGGCTTCTGACTTGGGTCCGCCACCCTCAAGAAGCCGCAAGCTTCGCTCGTTGTTCTTCTTCCAAACTCGCTGTTGTTCAACTGCTGAAGCTTCAGCGTTCTTTCCTTTCATTAGCTTTTTCTGGAACACGATAGATCGGTCTCCACCGTTCATCGGGTCACCCATCCGACGAGTTTGGACATACATCCCCAGCGACTTCATTGGCTTGCTGTGCCAACCGATGCCGTCAAGCTTCACGTCTGGGTGACCTCCTAGCGCCTTTTGCAGCCCGGTTGCAACTTGCCCAAGGAGCTCGGGTGAAGCGCCGCTAAAATCAACACCACCTGATCCGGTAGACCCCTTCGCCAGGTCCGCCGCCATCACGCTGCCCGACTTTCCAACAATGAACGAGAACTCATCCCCATGCTCTCTATTCTGAACGCCTAGCCTCTTAATCGACTCACGGACTAATTCGCTGTACTCTTGAATAAGCCGATTACTATCCTCTTTGGTTCCGTTCTCGTTGCCCTCGTAAAGTGCGACGTACATCGATCCCCTGCGGACCTGAACCAACGACTTTACGCTGCTAGGTAGCTTGCTTTTGATATCTTTCGCCAGCTTGTTAGCCAGTGTTTTATTGGTTGCTCCGATCGGGATGAAACTGGACTTGTCAGGGTTTTTTATAAATCTTCTATTGATCCACTCCGCCTGTCCTCTTGCGTCGCTTGGCGGCGCGTCGCTACTTTGAAAGCTTTCCATTATCTCGATCGCCTTCTTGGGATTACTGTCAACCATCACGGCGAGTGTGTCGCGGATGTCTTTAATGCTACCACCGTGCTTGGCTTTACTAGACTGGGCCAGCGACTCGCCAACTTTAACGTATAGCTTTCTTGCCTTTGACCGATCTGCATTTAGATCGTGCCTTGAATCTGAGACTCGCTTTTTCTTTTCCCGTGCAGCCTTGGCCAGGCCTTTGTCGATCTGCGAATCAAGTGACCCCTCGCCGCGATCGCCTTCTATATTTGCAGCCGCACGATCTGCCGGAGTCCCATTTCCGCCAAACGCCTTGTTGACTGCCGACCGTACTTTCTCTCCGTCTCGGTGCCATCGTCCATCGCGGAACACCAGACCGTCGCCATTGACGTCGCCGTCCTTTGGTCCCTCGTCGGTTTTATCAAACATGCTAGTCTGGCCCGGCAGGTCTCCGTCTTTCATGTCGAACTCGCCGAACGTTGGCGTTTTCCCTTCCTTCGGCTTTGGCTCTGCGTCGGCTGGTTTCTCGTCTTTGCCGGGCTCGTAGTCCTCGCCAAACATTCCTTTTTGCTTGGTGCCGTCGCTCTGGGTTTCGGCCTTCTTGAACGTTGCCAGAATGCCGCGACTTGTCCCCCAGCCAGCATTGTGGTTTTTGCGTTTAACTTCGTACTGCTCGGATTCTCCGTAAGTGTTGATTACCAATTCTTCCGTCTTCTTGTTCATCGCGTCACGGATACCCTGGACCGTCGCAACGCCCTGCCAACGCTTTGCCGTGTTGTCTCCGGTCACTTCGGTTTCTGGGTGCCAGTCGTCGCC
>JALZUP010000035.1 GCA_023301505.1 Robiginitomaculum sp. | reverse complement strand
TTTTTAATTTTCTGAAAATAAGGTTGTTGGTCAGTTTTTCTGGAGGGCCAACTTTTACATCATCATCACTTCCAGTCTCTTTTGGACCGCGTCTCAGACAAATAAAGCCATCTAAAAAAAGAATGAAAGTTCGGCTATTCAGAGTTTTGTATTGAGGATCTTCATCGTTTTTCAGCCAGAGGGTGATTTCTTCTTTTTTGACATCATGATTAACTAGTGAAAATATCTCCACTATTTTTTTTTCTGGTAGGTCGAATGCGTATCTCAATCTGCGAAAAACATCGTTATTTGTCATTTATTTTTCTTTCACTTTGTAGCGATGAGTGGTAAAGCACTGTGGGACATGGGATTGTACACATTTGACCAGTAATTACAATTGAGATTTTATGAAAATATTAGTTAGAAATTTAGATAGAAACGTCACAGAAGCCGAACTGCAGACGATGTTTGCCGAGTTTGGTACGATCGACTCTTGCACCTTGGTTCTAGACAAAGAAACCAACAAATCAAAAGGGTTTGGATTCGTTGAAATGTCTGATCCGACCGAAGCAAATGCTGCTATCTCTAAGCTGCACCACAAAAGAATTGGCAAAAACGCAATTAAAGTCAAGCTTGCTGAAGATAAGTAGGCTCACCCCAGAAATACCTAGTTAAAGAAACTTTGTAAGTCTGAACTTCAACATTTTTTGCTTCAAGCGCCTTTGCCATCAAATCCATGTGACCAGATTCGACCAACTTGTCCCATGCTACGTTGTCTTTACTGCTGACTGAACCTAAAATCCATAATAAATCTGACTACTTCCCCCATAATTCTTTACTTAATAGCCCCACATGCCATAATGTATAACTGATTAAACGACATGTTTTAAGCCCACAAGAAGTGGCCTTAAGAGTCCGTATTCGTTGGCGAGATGCCATAGGCTGTTGGAAAAGAGAAGATGACGAACAACCTTGAAAAACCGCAATCAAACCCAAAAAATAATTCCTTTTTTTATACTTTCTTCCCTTTGTATAATTTCAGTCACTTATTCATATGAATGTAGTGATGCTTTAGGAAAAGGATCATCTGAAAGAAATCAAGAAACCGTATCAATAATAAGAAAGAAATTATTCGAGAACCCACCTCAAAGATTAACGAAGGAAGAAACAAAAACCCTCTATCAATTCGACTCAACAAAAAGTGATCGAATTACTTTTTATCAAAAAAATAAAAAGTTAGAATCTTACATTCAAGAAAGAAGCTCCAAAGACAAAGGAGATGATATTGCATTTGCTCTTGATATTAAAGCTGATAAAATATATATCCTAGAAGATCGAAGAGAACCCTACATGTCAGGGAAGTTGACCGCTGGATTTAAATTTAATTATAAAAACAAGGTAGCCAGCTAAAACTGACCTATCAATTGGGCGGAAAAGAATTTATGTGAAACATTTCTCCAAAGATTTCAAAGAATCCCTTATCCAGAAGAGTTTACTCTCTGGAGGTCCTAGCTTAGCAGAATTATCTCGCTCTCATAATATTCCACTAACAACTATTTATGGATGGAAGAAAAAGTATGCCAATACAGTAAGCATGAATAATTCAAAAAATTGGACACCAGAAAAAAAACTCCAAGCAATAATTGAAACCTCACTCATGAAAGAACATGAACTCGGCGAGTATCTAAGAAAAAATGGACTTAAATCTAGTGATATAGAGCAATGGAAAAAAGACTCTCTCAGGTCCTTGAAAGACCCAGGGAGACCAAAGAAAGACCCTGAATTGGCAAATTCAATAAAGAAAAATAAAACTTTGCTTAAAGACCTTAAACGTAAAAATAAAGCACTTGCAGAGATGTCAGCAAGAATTATACTTCTAAAAAAAAGTCACGAGATCTTCGGGGTCATCGAGGAAGACGAATAATAAAATGTGAAAGAACTGAGGCCATAGAACTTATAGGACAAGCAGTGAAGCAAGGTTGTCGTCAGGTTTTGGCATGTGAGGATATGGGTATCAATCGAAAAACTTTTAAAAGATGGAGCCACGATATTGAAGACAAGAGAAAAGGTCCTTTATCGGCTCCTTCAAATAAACTTACTGAACTTGAAAAAAAAGAGATTATAAAAACTTTGACAAGCAAAGAGTACGTAGACCTCCCTCCTTGTCAGGTCGTTCCCATGCTTGCAGATAAAGGAAAATATTTAGCAAGTGAGTCTAGCATGTACCGAATATTAAAAAATGAAGAACTTCTTGCTCATAGAGGTAAAACGAAAGAGCCTTCAAAGCAAAGACCCATGCCACTTATTGCTAAAGCTCCCAACCAAATCTACTCTTGGGACATCACTTATTTAAATACGAGCATCAAAGGACAGTTTTTTTATTTGTATATGTTCATGGATATTTTTAGTCACAAGATCGTAGGATTTGAGGTTCATGAAAATGAGTCGAGTGTTAAAAGTTCTGAGCTGATGACTAAGATCTGTGAAAGTGAATCGATTAAGAAAAATCAAGTTACTTTACACTCCGATAATGGAGCTTCAATGAAAGGAGCAACGATGCTTGCAACGCTTCAAAAGCTTGGAATTACTCCTTCTTTTAGTAGACCAAGGGTTTCAGATGATAACCCTTTTTCAGAGTCTTTGTTTAAGACTTTAAAGTACTCTGACCTGTATCCAAAAGAAGGAAGATTTAAATCTTTAAAGGAAGCAAATTCATGGGTTCAGAATTTTGTTAATTGGTATAATGGGACTCACTTACATAGTGGAATAAAGTTTGTAACTCCCAATGATAGACATGAGTTGAAAGATAAAGAGATTCTTAGAAAAAGAGAAGAACTTTACAAAAAAGCACGAGAGAAAAACCCATTGCGTTGGTCAAAAAAAACAAAGAATTGGGACTACATTGAAGAAGTTTCATTAAATCATTTACAGAAGAGAGTAAAAGAAGATATTAAAGTAGCATCATAGAAAAATTTTCAGTGGTCAACTATCCTGAA
>JALZUP010000034.1 GCA_023301505.1 Robiginitomaculum sp. | reverse complement strand
CGGGCGTCTGCGCGGGCTGTATCGGCGGCGTTTATTTGTTCAGGCGGAGGCAACCGTGAATTTGTCGAAATACATGCAGGCTTGGCGGGTAAAAGTCAGACCGCCCTCAAAATATAAGGTACAAATCGACATCGATCCGCAAAGTTTCATGTAAGATACTGCTGTCCCGCTTAAATATTCACTGTTCCTCGACCGCTGCGCAGAGTTTTGAGGTCTTTGCATGAATGTGGTGCAGATTTAACACACCTTTTGACAAAAATACCTCAAATGCCGCCCATTGTGCTTATTGAGTTTGATAGTATTAATATTCTGTCATACCGACAGTCGCAATTGCGGCTGAGGATTGGCTTCTGCCGCGCACGCCTGGGTGATCCAGGAGCAAATAGAGGGAATTTTGCAAACATGAAAATGTCCACAAAATCAAAACTACTATTATCAGCCGTCTCATGCGGTCTGATGATGGCAACCACGCCAGCGTTCGCGCAGGACAGCTTTGAAGAAGATGTCGTTATTACGACGGGTACTCGATTGAACGTTAACCCAAATTTGACATCCGCTCAGCCGGTCTTGTCAATCGATGCTGGAGAAATTGCTTCTCGCGGTGTTGTTAATATCGAAGATTTGACAAACACACTTCCGCAAATTTCTGCGGCGCAAACAGCTGATCAATCAAATGGCGCAACGGGTACAGCCCAGCTTGACCTTCGTGGTCTAGGAGCACAACGAACATTGACGCTTATCGATGGACGTCGTCTTCCTTACGGTGACTCTGCATCTATCGCGGTTAACCTTGACCTTGTCCCATCAAACCTTGTTGAGCGCATTGACGTTCTAACAGGTGGCGCGTCTGCTGTTTATGGTTCAGATGCGGTTTCTGGTGTTGTGAACTTTATTCTAAAGGACGACTTCGAAGGTGTTGAAGCTGACGTTCAGTATGGTTTTGCACAAAGTGGCAATAGCCGTAGTGAATTTGAAGAAGTTTTGATTGCAAATGATCAGCCTGTACCAGGCAGCGTAACGGACGGTGAAGAAATCACTGGCTCAATCACATTTGGTGCTAACCTTGATGGTGGCCGTGGTAACGTAACTGGTTTTGCTTCTTATCAAAACAGGAATGAAATTCTTGGTGCGGACCGTGTCGCTTCAGCTTGTACATTAGGGCCGGGCGGTACGAACGGCTTTGGTTGTGTTGGTTCATCAAATTTCCGTCGCTTCAACAATGGCGCTACTGCTGATATCTTCACCCAGACAGACGTTTTTCAGCAAGAAGATGGTACATTCACACCATTTGCTGGCGGCCCTGCTGAAACATTTAACTTTGGTGCGTCAAACTTCTTCCAGCGCCCAACTGAACGTTGGCAGCTATATACAAAAGCGACATATGACCTAACTGATAATGTCGAACTTTTTGCTGATTTTGGTTACACACAGAACATTTCGGATGCTCAAATCGCGCCTTCAGCGTCATTTGGTTTCTTCCAACGTACTCTAAATTGTGATAACCCGCTTCTTCAAGACCCGCTCTTTAACGGTCAGTCTTTCGCGGAAAGCATTCTTCTTTGTACGCCAGAGCAAATCGCAACAGGTCTTAACCCTGATGGGGAACGGGCTTTGATTGGCGATATCACTGCAACTCACCGTAACGTTGAAGGTGGTCCACGTAATTCACGCCTTGAAAACTCTGCTTTCCGTGTTGTCGGTGGTTCTCGCGGTGAACTTGTTGGTCTCGGTCAATATGAAGTCTTCGCTCAATATTCTGAAACAGATGATCAAGATACATCAACAAATGACTTCTTAATCGACAACCTAGCCTTTGCTATTGACGTTGTAACGGACGCTGACGGCAACGCAGTTTGTTTCGATGAGACAGCTCGTGAAAATGGTTGTGTGCCTTATAATATCTTCCAGCGCGGTCCAAATGGTGAAAGTCTTGTTACGCAAGAAGCTCTCGATTTTATCCAGGGCGTAGGTATTACGACAGGTAGCACAGATCAATTAGTTGTCGGTGGTAACATCCAGAGTGATCTATCTGAACATGGTATAATCAATCCGTGGGCACCGGATGCAGGTATTGGTCTCTTAGTTGGTGTGGAGTATCGTAATGATGGTCTAAGTTCTACGCCTGACCAAATCAGTCAGCGTGCTGATGGCGGTTTCACAGGTGTTGGTGGTCCAACGCTACCTGTTTCTGGTGAACTTACGGTTTATGAAGCCTTTGCTGAGCTGGAACTCCCGCTTGTTACAGGCAAACCATTCTTTGAAGAGCTCGTTTTCAACGGTCAATATCGTTACTCTGATTACGATGTGGATGGCAATGGTGTGTCTAATAGCTTTGAGACGGATACTTATGGCTTGTCTTTGACTTGGGTGCCAACAAAAGACATCTCATTCCGTGGACAGTACCAGCGTGCCGTTCGTGCGCCGAACATTGTTGAGCTCTTTACGGGTCAGTCAACTGGTCTTCCAGAGTTGAGCGTTGCGGGTGAGACACCTTCTGGTGATACAGTCTTCGATCCTTGTTCATCTACAGGTGGTGCAACACCAATTGCATCCGCTGCAGCGTGTGCAAACACTGGTGTAACGGCTGCTCAGTTCGGTAGCGTTCCAGATATCATTTCTGGTCAGACACAGGGTCTATTTGGTGGCAACCCGAATCTAAATCCTGAAGAGTCTGATACATTTACGGTAGGTGCTGTATTCACGCCTAACTTCTTGCCTGGTTTGACAGCATCTATCGACTATTTCGATATTTCTATCGACGATGCGATTGTTGCAGGTATTGGCGCTCAGAACATTCTTGATGGATGTTTGGAAACGGGTGATGCCGTATTCTGTAGCCTTTTACAGCGTGATGGCATTGGTTCATTGAACCCAAGTGGACCAGGTGTTGGTTTCTCGTTAACAAACCTGAACGCCGCGGAAATCGAAACGTCTGGCCTTGATCTTCAGCTTAACTATGCACACGATCTTGGCTCTGCAGGGGATCTCTCAGCGCGTTATGCCTCTACAATTCTCTTCTCAGATGACTTCACGCCATTCATCGGTGCTGAAGTTGATGAATGCGAAGGCCGATTTGTAGGTAATTGTGGTCAGCCGTCTGCGGATTACAGACATAGTGCTGTTGTAGGTTGGGCGACGCCTGTTGAGGGCCTCAACGTTGATGTGACATGGCGTCACTTCGGCAGTGTTGAGAACGATGCTAATCCAGATTCTGAAATCGAAGGCACTCTTGGTTCAGTGAACTACTTTGACCTGTCTGGTTCTTATGAGTTCCTAGATGGAATCACAGCTCGTGCAGGTGTGAACAATGTCTTTGAGCAGAACTTCCCGGTCTCTGTATCTGGTGGTCCAGCGACTAATGGCAACAACAACACGTTCCCAGGTATCTATGATACTGGTCGCTTCATCTTCTTTGGCTTGAACGTCAAACTATAAGAGAATGCGATATTAGAATTGAAAGCGGTCCTTTGGGGCCGCTTTTTTTATGTCTGATTATAAACTGTTTGAATCTTGAACCGGTTCAGGGTTTTCTATCCGCGTCGTTCTTTTGTGTATTTCCGCCTTGGCTAAGTCTGCTACATGTTCAATGCCTGCGTTTACCCCGCGCCAGAGCCTG
>JALZUP010000033.1 GCA_023301505.1 Robiginitomaculum sp. | reverse complement strand
TCTCACGCAAGAGGCGAGACAATAATCGCGGGACGTCTCGCAGGCTTGTCCACTCATGAAATTCATTTGCGGCTCTCTTCTAGAACAATCGGCATTACCAACTTGATGCGCTTAGTCGAAGGGGCCGCAGTCCACGAGATTAAGTCAGTCCATGCCGACGAGCGGCGACGGCTCTTAATTCTTATGACGCAGACGGGCGGACGAAGTGACTAGACCTTTAGTTTCAACAAACGACCTATCGCGCCTCAAGAGGGGCTTTCGTACATTCCCTGAGGTAGCGAGCAGAAAGATATATTCAGCTCAGGTCCTGAACGCAAACGAGGCCAAATCTCAAATGCAAGCATTAATCCCTACGACGGGCGAAGGTGTAACCAAAGGAAACTCGACTGCGACGGCTTATCGAAATAGCAATGATGGCGCGATAGGCTTCGCGATGACGACGGAACGACGGAACAGGGCAGAGCGAAATGGAAAGGCTGATGCCGACGAGCGAATCAAAGCTATATTGTATGCCAATGGCACAAACTTCTTTTACGGCGTTTGGAATTTGAATAAGCGGAGATGGCGAGGCCGGATGCGGCGCGCGATGAATAGCTCCGCAAAAGAAGTTGCAGGAAGGTTGAGATGACTGACGAAATTACAGGAAGCGGAGCTGACCCGTCTTGGGAAGTTCAAACGGCGATATATTCGCGGCTTAAGGCGGCGACGGTTGAAGGCGGACTTCTCGAAGGCGTCAAGATTGTAGATAATATGGAGTTGGCAGAATTCAAAGACAGCTTGCCGTTCATATTGATTGGCGACGACGTATTGACCGACAACGAAAATCAAATCACGGACGACTACACTTTAAAAACTTACATTCGTTGCCACGCAGAGGGAACGTCTAGAAAGGCGGCAAAGTTGCTAGCTCATAAAGTGCGACGACTGATGAGAGCGCAATTTACAATTGAGGGATTTTTAGAGCCTGTCGCATATCATTCAGGGACGCAAGCCGCGCTCGTCGAAGGGGTTGCTCACGAAGCCATTGTAGAGTGGACGTTTGACCTTTTAGAGGACGAGGCCTAAGCTGGACGAAATCAAATTAACCAACTGCCGCGCAGGAGAGAACTCATGAGCAAAGTAAATGGCGTAAGCTACACCCAAGTCCTATTAGCCTTCGATGTCGAAGATAGCGGAACCTATGGCCAGTTCTGTACAATCAACGGCGATAAGGCTTTGACTATGACCAATACATTTGTAGAGTCAACGCTTCCAGATTGCGACGACCCGGACTTGCCAGACGTTCCTGAGCACACACCTGACTCTCGTTCTGTAACTTTTAACGGCGGCGGAAAACTGCACGCAGATGACGTCCCTAAGTTTGGGCCCATTCATATGTCTGGCGCGAGCGTAAAGTGTAAAGCGACGGTTGGCAAGCCCGGCGCGGGCTTTACAATTACAGGCAAAGTTAAGTTCGAGAACTTCGAATTCAACTCAGGCAGAAAGCAATTTGCTGAAGGTTCAATCAGCGGAATGTTTACTGGCGATTACACCATCGTTGAAATTCCGGCCTAGTGTCCGCATCCGGCGCAACTCGTCTAGAGTTCGGCGGACAAGAGCGCGACTTCGCGTTGCGTCTTTCTGAACTTCGTCGCCTTCAAGAATTGACGGGTCGCGGCCCGCACAGAGTTCTGAATGACCTTCGTGCGGGCGATTGGCTTATCGACGACCCTCGCCATATCATAAGACTTGGCCTAGAGGCTACAGGCGTTGAGCCTAAAGAGGCGTCGAGCTTAATTAAGCGTTATCTAGACGACCGCAGGCGTTGGCTTAGCGAGGGGCGTCAATTGGCTATCGCCATTCTGATCGATGGATTGGAGGGGCCGGAAGATGACGCGCCAAAAAAGTCGCAGGAGACAAAGGCGACGGCCTAGAGCCTTTGTCTGGAGACAGATGGCGCTTCGCTCCCTTTTGGGAGATTGGGGGCGCGCTAGGTCTTTCTCCCAAAGAGGTTGGTGAAACTTCACTTTGGGAGTTCACTTGCGCTTACTCAGGCTGGGCCTCTTCCCAAGGCGTCGAGAGCGAGGCCGAAGCGCTTAGCGATGATGCGCACGAGGCGATGATAGCGGCGTTTGTCGCCACAGAAAAGAAAGCAAAGGCCAATGAGTAGCGAAGCCAAACTAATTTTGCGGCTCGAAGCTCGCACGGCAAAATTCGAAAAGGATTTGTCCAAAGCTATAAATAAGCTTGATGGAAATGTAAAGCGAGGCAACCGGGCATTCGATAAAGGCATGACCAAAATGGAGCGCAGAGCAAAGCGCTTCACAAGTAATTTGTCTAGGACATTATCCAGCGTCTCAGGCCTAGGGACCATAGGCATCGGCGCATCGCTCGGCATCGGCGCGAAGACGCTCGCTGAGTTTAGCCAAAGTATGTCGACGGTTGCCGCTGTTACTGGAGCGACGTCGTCGGAGTTTGAAGCGCTTGAGTTGAAGGCGCGCGACTTGGGCGCCACGACTAGATTTAGCGCCGCGCAGGCAGCGGAAGGGATGGTTGCGCTAGGTCGCGCGGGCTTTGATACAAATCAAGTTCTTGGCTCAATTGAGGGCACGCTATTGCTCGCGCAATCCGGCGCGCTAGAACTAGGCTCCGCAGCAGACATAGCATCGAACGTATTGCAAGGTTTCAGGCTCGACGCGAGCGAAGCGGGCCGGGCCGTCGACGTCTTATCTCTCGCAGCAAATAGCTCAAACACGGACGTCGAGCAGTTAGGCCAAGCGCTATCATTTGTCGCGCCCGCGAGTGCGAGCGTCGGCATTACAATGGAAGAGACTGCGGCAGCAATCTCCGCGCTATCAGACGCGGGCATTCAGGGAACTCGCGCGGGCACAGGCCTTCGGCATATCCTAATTGAACTCGCAGCAGGCGGGACGGATTTAAGAAAAGAGGCAGGCGGGCTACAAGGCGCACTACAGTCGTTAGCGGACCAAAATTTAGACCTAGCTGCAGCTGCGGACCTCGTCGGAAATCGTCAAGCTGCGTCACTTCTCGTTTTGCTAGATAGCGTCGAGAAGGTCGGCAAGCTCGATAAGGCTTATGAGAACGCCTCAGGAAGCGCCGCAAACGCCGCGAGAATAATGGACGATAATCTTAACGGCGCTTTGCTAGCGACGAAGTCTCGTTTGCAAGAGGTCGCCATCGCGATGGGCGAGGCCGGAAGCGAGCAAGCCCTTATCGACGGCTTAGGCGAGCTACAAGAACTGCTCGTATTTGTTGCGGAGAATGCGGACACATTCACGAAGGCAGTCATTGTTATGTCCGCTGCTTCGGCGGGCTTAATATCCGCGAAGGCAATCGGCGGAGTGATAACGGTCTTAGGAAAGGCCCGTACATCTATGCTCGCTACGGCTGCTATGTCGAACACAACGGCGCTTTCCCTCAAAGGATTGACGGCGTCTGCGAGAGGCTTAATGGTCGCTCTAGGGCCGCTTGGCTGGGTCGCAATCGCAGCAGGCGCAGTCGCGGCCTTCGCGCAATTCGGCGGCGCAGCAAAGAGCGCCAATCAGGACATAGACGACTTTGACGGAACGCTAGCGGATTTAAATAAGACGAATAAAGCTCTGCAAACCGACACACAAAAGCTAGAGCAACTTACGAGAGATTTGGCGGACGCGAATGACGAGGTTGGAAAGGCAGCGCACTCAGCTCGCATCCTAGAGATAGGGGCGCTCAACGCGCGCATCGCGAAGAATCAGCAGCTCGCGGAAACATACAAAACTCTATTACGCGCCCAGATATCTTCAGGCCAAGCCTCGGCAGCGAGAGCCGGACAAAAGCAATTAGGCCTGACTAAAGTTTTTGCCCAGACGGATGACGAGTTCAGGGAGAAGCGACAAGAAGGCCTTAACAAGCTATTGAGAGAGGCGAACGAAGCTGCGGCGAAAGGCGAGCTTCTGACTAAAAAGCAAACGAAGGCTTTGGAGCTACAAGTCGAGCAAGCAGAACAGCTAGCTAAAGTCGAGGCAGCGCGCGCCCAACTCGCCGCTCTCGACGACGCGCCCGCGCGAGCCAAAGCCGCCGCAGCCGCAGCTCTCGCGAAAGCAGAAGCTGACGCGGCAGAAGACAAAGTAAAGGCCGATGCCGCGCGAGCGAGTTCCGCAGCGGCAGCGCTAGCGGAGAAGGCAGAGAAATTTGAGAAGGAAAATGCTCGCGAGCTTGAAGCGATAGCGGAGCTGGGCAAGACAGAGCGAGAACAAATAGCCGAATTATTGAAGCTTCGTCTCTCGACAATCGAGCAATCTTCGAGAGCGGAAGTTGAAAAAGAGCAATTAAGAAAGAAGGCTCACATCGCAGCCAAAGAAGACTTGGCAGAGGTCGCGAAAGCAGAAGCTGACCTCGCAGCTAAGGCGTCACAAGACATCGCGGACGCGAAAGCGGACCGGGAAGCTGCAGCCGCATCGGCTCTCGCCTTTCGCCGCGACGAGCTTGGTTATCTCGCGGAGATAGAGGCCGCTAACGCGCGCTCAACAGGCAGAGCGCTCGAAGCCACCCGAATAGAGCTAGACGCGGTAAAGGCTCGCTACGCAGCGGAATTAGCCCTTATCGACGAGATAATAGCGAAGAAAGGGGCCTCGCCGGAATTGTTGGCGGATAGAGCTAATGCTCAAGCAGGAATTGCGTCGACAGATTTAGCCATCACGGACGCGAACAATTCTGCGCTTAGGGATTTTGATGACCTCACGTCTGATACGTCGGACCAACTAGGCTTCGAGCTAGCGCGCATAGACGAGATTGAAACTGCTAAGATGGAGCGCCTCGAAGAGTTGCGAACTTCGGAGCTAGAGGCGCTAAGAGACTTCGAAGCGCAGAAGTCAGCAATTGAGATGGAAGCGGACCTCGCTCGCCAAGAGGCGCGCTTTGCGTCAATGAAAACTCAACTTGCGACCACAGAAGACTTATTAAGTGGAATTACATCAGCGCTCCAGTCCGCAGGCAAAGAGAATACGAAGGCCGCAAAAATCGCGGCGAAAGCGCAACAGATTGTAGCGCTCTCGAATGCCGTCGTTAATACAGCCCAAGGCGTCACGAGCGCGTTGGCAACGGGCAATATTCCAAAGGCAATTCTGGTTGGCGCGCTAGGGGCGCTACAAGTCGGAGTTATCGCGTCACAAACTTTCGATGGCGGCGGACGGACTAGCAACGGCGCTCGCGTCGGCGGGGTCGACGGGAAGGGGGGATATCACGCGATTGTTCACCCCAACGAGACGATTGTTGACCACAGCAAGCCCGGTCGCGAAGTTGCGGGCAAGTCCATAGAAGAAGCCTTTGGTTTGTCGCCTCGCGCGAGCTTAGGTCGCGGCCCCGGTCGCGGCGTCCTCAAGGGCGTGGCTGCTTCGCGCGAGTCATCTTCTTATCGCGGCGGCGACTTCATAGTTCAGGGCAACGTCGAAGAGAATGCAATTCCGTCATTAAAGGCAGAGATGGCTAGATTCAGAAAAAATCAACAGACCGACTTTGAGCGAATGAGCGATGCCAGAGAGCGAAGAACGACTTCACGCAATGAAAGACGAGTAGGACGAGGACGATGAGTGCAGGCGAATTTTGGCCAGAGAAAGGCGTCCAGAGAAATGACTGGACTTTGAATTATAGAGATAGCGCGCCCACGTCGCTATCTGGAGGCTCTGTCGCCGTTCCGCTAGGCGAGGCCTATTGGTCCATTGACGTAAGCGTCGAGGTCCCGGCGAGGTCATCCTTAGTCGCTGAGTGGCTCGCCTTCTTCGGTCGGCGACGAGGCAAGCGCAATACATTTACCGCAAATAGAAGTTTTCATAGCTTCCCTGCCGCTCGCGATGTAACGAGCGACGTTGGCCTCGCAATTCAAGAGGTCGACCGCGCCGCTGATGCGCTCCGCATAGGCCTTGCGGCGGGAAATATTCAACGGCCTACGCCCGGCGATATGATAGGCTACTATACAGCTGCGCAGGGATATTACATAGGAAAAGTTCTTGGAGTTATAGACCAAGCGCCGACGACAGTTCAGCTAGAAATGGCTCCACCGCCTTTTCCCGCTCACGGAGCTTTGGCCAATCCGCGAAGGATAAAGGCAATTGGAGAGTTCCGCCTTGATGGCCAGCCTAGAATCAACGAGACTTCGTCGCGACGGACTTGGGACTTTAAAGCAACACAGGTAATTCGCGGATGAGCTTAATTGACGTAACGCCGGAGATTGAAGCAACTTTAAAGCAAGGCCCTTTAGAGACAGGAACCATCATAGATTTATTCCTAGATAATGAAATGCTTCATTACTCTGACCTATTCCATGACCTATCTATAGATGACGGCACAGGCGACGGCTTGGGCTTGGCGGCCTATGTCCCTATGGGCAGTCGTTTAATCCCGCCGGAGAAAATCGCAGAAACGCAAAGTCTAAATACACAAGGCATATCGTTATTTCTTGACAGCTCCAGAATATCAGATGACCAAGATGTCGTGGGCGCATTAATAAAAAAGCAACTAATCCAAAGACGGGCGAGAATAAGGTCCGTGCTTTTTCGTCCGGGAACAAATCGAACAGAGCCGATTTGGATCTTTAATATTCGAGACGGCGTGGTTGACGGGCTGGATGATTCCACGAGCGTCGATGGCGTCGCGGCCCTAGAAGTTCGAATTGCTTCCGGCTCGTTCGCCTATAACGAGCGCCGCAATTTTAGTTATTCTCCTGCAGACCAAGCAGACCTTCAACCCGGCGATACAGGCTTCAGCAAAATGGCCCAGTTGATAGACATTAAGCTAGATTGGAAATCATGATAAGTTCTCGCAAGCGCCTTCCTGACTGGGAGCAGCGCCTCTTTACTTTCTTGAACTCGGCAAAAGATAAGCGCCTCGAATGGGGCGGATTTGATTGCTTAATAGGCCTCGCTAGCGGAGCTGTTGAAGCGCAAACTGGCATCGACCTCGCGGCCTCATTCAAAGGCGAATATACAAGTTGGAGTGAGGCTATGACTATTCTAAAGCAGGAAGGCTTTAGAGTTAAGGGTCGCGGGATGGCTCCGGCGCTATCGAACGCGATGGATGCCTATTTGCGCCGCGCAAGGAAAGGCGATATGCACAGAGGCAACATAGTCCTATTAGAGAGCGACGAGGGGCCGGGGTTTGGCGTTCGTGTTGGATTTATGGCTGTAGTTCTCTCTAGCCTTGGAGGGACACATCAAGTAAGAATACCAACGAACGCAAAAGAGTGGACTGTGATTTGATATGAGTTTTGTTGGAGCATTATTTAAGAAGCCTAAAGCGCCGGGCAACCCGCTTGAGTTGGCCTTCGACACTAATGCGCCCAGAAAGCTTATTCTAGGAAAGACTGCTTTGGCAGGGTCGTTCGCATTTCATGGACTGTCGAATGATAGTAGAGACTTGACTCGCGTCATCGTTCTATCAGGACATCGCGTCAATCGCTTAACGAGGATTTGGTCTGACGGAACGCTCGCCCAGTCGACGCCGCTCGTTCACGGAGTTCGAACTAGGATAACAAGTCTGGATTATGTAAAGAGCCGCAATGACCGGAAAGCTAATGTCTGGATGACATTCTATGACGGTCGCCCCGGCCAGTCAGCGGATAACTGGCTCGTTAGTACGCCGCACCAACCCATTCGCTGGACGAGTACGGACCGATTAAGCGGGTGCGCTTATGTAGTCGTTACAGTTCAGCACGACGAGAGAAACTTCACACAACCCCTCGACCTTATATTTGAGGTTGAGGGCGCGCGCTTATATGACCGCCGGAAAGATACGACGGCAGGCGGAACGGGAACGCACAGATGGAACGACCCGGCAACTTGGCAATATACAGATAACGCAGCCGTGGCCGCAGACCATTATCAACTAGGCATCTTAGGCGGAGCTTCGACAGATACGTTGATTTTTGGAATGGGATTAAAGCCGTGGCAGGTGCCATTCGGAGAGTTCGCCGCTAACGCCGCATTGTGCGACGAGATAGTTTATGGACAATCTAGATATGCAACCAACGGCGTTTTGTCTGCGGCGGACGACCACAAGGATAACATAACATATCTCGCAGAAGCTATGGCGGCAAAGCCATACGACACAGGCGGGCGCGTCATAGTAAGACCGCAACAGGCGCGGCCCATAGCGTTGACTTTGACTGATTCAGATTTAGTCGACGGCCCGGCCTATGACCTTTCAATAAGTCCCGGCGGCGAAGATTTAGTCAATACAGTAAGAGGCGAATATAGAGAGCCAGCGGTCCGTTATAATGAGCAGGACTATCCAGCGGTCACCGACGTCGATTTAATATCAATGGATGGACGGCCTTTTGAGGTCACGCTCGACCTTCCTTTGGAAACGAGTTCCGCGAGAGCGCAGCGCTTAGCGACTATCGAGCTAGAGGTCCAGAAGCGTCGCGATATGATAGATGAAGACTTCATGCCCATAGCTAATGTGCTATCAATTGGAGACTGGTTCATTCGTGAATCGAATATTCGCGGCCCCGTAACAAAAACTTATGAAGTCGTCAATAAAGAGGTCAATGAGGATTTGACCGTGTCGATACAGGCGCGCGAGACGGACCCGTCTGTGACTGCGTTCGGAGAGAATCAAGCGCGTCCCGTCGAGCTTCCTGAGTCGCTAGAGCCGTTAGACTTAGACCGTCCCGTCACAGAGCCTGCCACAGCAGAAGGGATAACTATCGACGGCGGCGGCGCGACGGCCCCCGGCGCTCGCGTAACGCTCATTGCGGGCGATAGCGACTACAGAGATAGATTTGACTATTTTGAAGTAGAGTATGGCATCTCAAACAAACTAGCTCAACTCGGCATCATCTCCGGGACAGAGCAGACGGCTAGATTTGCAAATGACGACCAATCAGAATTGCTCATAACGGGCTT
>JALZUP010000032.1 GCA_023301505.1 Robiginitomaculum sp. | reverse complement strand
CCAAAGTGCTTGATTTTTGTGTTTTAAATCTATCAAAGTGAATAGCCTCTTCATCTTTAGGGGATATATGAACGTCAAGCGCCCCCCAATCAATACCTACGCTGCTCCAGAGTACAGAGCCATCATGCTCAGGACTGTAATGGCTCGAACACTTGTACTGAACCTCAGCTTCATCTGTTAATGTTAAAAAGCCATGTAAAAATCCAGATGGCACATAGAGTTGCACCCCATTTTCATCTGACAGCTCAACAGTAACAATTTTCCCGTAGGTTGGAGAGCTCTTCCTTATGTCTACAGCCGCATCAAGAATCTTCCCCTTCGTACATCTAACTAATTTAGCTTGATCATAAGGAGGGCTTTGAAAGTGCATGCCTCTAATTGTATTTTTATGTTGCGAAAAAGAATGATTATCCTGAACGAAGTCAGGTAAATCGACACCAAGACTTTGAATTGCAGCTTGGTTCCAAGTTTCAGAAAACCAACCCCTAGAATCTGTGTATCGCTTGGGCTTAAAAATTAAGACCCCCGGTATTTCCGCATTTAATATTTCCATATTACTTTTTCACTAAACTAAAGTACGATCCTGCGACTGTATCCCAAGAATACCGCATCAAAGCAATCTTTAGCATGCTTTTTCCAATTAATATTTTTTTGGATTCGGAAAGGCTTTCCACGCATTTTTTTAATCCACTGCTGCTAGTGAAATATTCAGCGGCGTTCTCCGTTGTTTCTCTATTAAAGCCGCAATCAAAAGCAATAACAGGAATTTCGAAATGCATCATTTCAACTAAAGAAGGATTGGTCCCCCCCGCCGAGTGCCCATGAACATAAAGTGAGGCATTGTTCCTAATCGCTCGCAAGGCAGCGGGTTCATAAATCGGGTCTACAATATAAATATGATCTATATTTTTATATTTTTCTTTTAAGGAGCGACCATATTCACTTCTCTCCCAATTCCCAACGAACACTAATGGTTCATCGGTATCCACCCAAGCCTCTAAAATCATCGCGGTGTTGTTTTCAGGTTCAATTCTACACAGGCAAAGCGCATAACTAGGCGGTAAAACATGTGAAGTTGTTGCGTCTGGCTCATGCAACAAAGCATGATCTCCACCATATGGTATGGTAATGGACGCTCGACCATATCGCTCTAAAACATAGTCTTCAATTACCTTATTATCAGTAATGACGACATGAGCAAAACGCACCGCAAAAAACTCTGACCACCGCAAAAAGACCTTTGACAATCCTTTCCACTTTTCTCGCCTCCACTCAATCCCATCAATGTTCGATATGATTTTAGTTTTGGAAACGAGCCTAATAATAGGGAAGAAAATAGCTCCAGACACCCCCAAAACGATCATATAATCATCTTTCTTTTTAAGAGAAATGACCATTGAAACAATATCATATAAGACACTGCTTATGCCGTTTGCATCTATATTGATGTAACGTAAAGATGCGGAGAGATAAGTTTCTTTTTTAAACTCGCTTCTATCAGAAGAGCAAAAAACTGAAATATCCATATCAAGTTTATTCAACTCATGGAATTTGACCAAATTGTCGGCAAGAGTTTCGAAGCCTCCATAACTTCCAGGGACGCCAACTGTCCCAATTATAGTAACTTTATTGACCATTTGCAGCCTCATTTATAATTCTTTGGGTCTCCAAAAAAGGGTCCACTAAGAAATCAGGAAGTGCGAAATGAGGCTTACTCTCAGTAGGCTTTAACGTATCTCGCGCATAGTCTTCGAAGACTTGGTCATCCCTAAGGTCCAGAAATTTAGAAACCTTATCCATAGTCTCTTCAGTATTTGAAGCCAGCCTTTCAAAAGGAATGTGTAACACAGCCTCTGGAAAAGAATTTAATAGAGACACACCCTCCCTCATTGTAACAATCCATTCAACCGCGGCCCTATGCCTATGATCTGACATTTCCAACAAAAGCTCCTTATGAGGAGATAAATCTGAATGCTCAGGAATCAACTGCTCAACTAAAAGCAACCATTTTCTGTCGTCTACGCCCCACCAATTATGGACTTTTCCATTTTTCTCTTCTCCAAGACGTTCCGACCATTGATTAATTGAAGAACATGTATCCCATCCATTTCGAGACAAAAATAAGAACTTTGAGTTTGGAAAAATTTTTTTCAAATAAGGAACTCGAAATATCATTTCCGGATATTTATCTAAAACTATTTTAGATCGGCATATTTTTAAATATGCGCCATAAATACGGTGAGCGCCCTGAACTATAGAGCTACTAGCGTCTTTTTCATAAAGCCTATACCGAGCATCCCCCTCACTATAACTGCCAATTAAATCATCGTTCTTATTTAGGGAAGCCCAGATGACTTTAGGTTCATTTAAAAAACCTATATCTTTATGCATCGACATAACAACACCAAGTATTGTCGTCCCCGACCTACCAGTACCTACAATAAAGACAGGAGGCGCAATTTTTTTCGCCTGAGGAATCAACCTGATAAGTTTAAAATTTTGAAATAGGAAAACGTTTATCCACCGCCCCCTAGTTGTAATAGGCCTTCCCTCAAAGGCCACATAGCTTACGAGCCTGCTCCAAACTCGACTTGGTCTATAACTTATGTAATTTTTATCAATTTGAGCTACCATTAAGCATCACCTAGCCAACTACAATTTCAAACAAAGGAAATCTTTTTATCTTAATTTGAATAATGCAAACTCTTTTACTAGACATGCCATTTCGTGCTGGAAAACTTGCCTACCATCCAAACCGTTTGGCCTGCCCAAGCATTAAACCAAATAAGGAAAAAAACAATATATTATTAGTCGGCATAGATAGGAAAAATTTGGCACCTATGAACCCTATCAAAAATGAGGCAGCTAAAGCAAAATATGCCCTTTGCGAAACTGTAGTATAATTTGTTTGAAAGGTAAAAACCCTATAAAAGCAGTTATACAAAAACAAAACGAACAAGAAAAGTCCAACAAAGCCAGCCTCAAGAAGCGAGCGCAAATAATAATTGTCAATATTAATTTCAATTAGGTCATTAGCAAAATTTTGCAGGACACCATATCCAAAATACGGGCTTTCCAGTGCGAATCCGAAAATTATTGGAATTTGCCTGGCTCTCGACAAGACGCTTCGTGATGCATGAGAATCAATTTCGTAGTAATTAATATTGGCCGTTTGTAGTAAAAACTGCGCCACGGTATAAAAAGAAAAATATATAACAAATACTGAAATTGGCACCACAAGAAGAATTAAGCACAACCGACTCAAAACATTAATTTTCCACCAATAAAATAAAACGAAAAAGGAAATAACCGTTATCGTGCCAAAAAGAAGAAATCCTCGTGATGCCGTCGCTAATCCGCAAAAGAGAATGACCCCAAGAACAACAAATAGCCCTATTCTTTGCCTGCCTCGAGTGCAAACAATCCCAAATAAAGTCCATGGCAAACAAAAGATCAGATATTCCGCCAAACTCAGGCTGTTATCAAACATGGCTCGAACCCGATATCCTCGCTCACTTGCCCCATAACGATCACCCGCTAGCTGTCCTTGCAAAGGCACCCCCGTAATTAACTCAACAAATATAGCTGCAAATATGATCACACATGAAAGAGTGATTGCCTTAACTATCAGGTCAAAAAAATCGCTATCTGCTAGTATATAGAATAGTGAAAAACACCCTACACCAATAACAAAAGCTTCTATCGAATATAGCAAGGTAACGCCCGCAAGCAGAGAAGCCAAAATCTTATACAAACTCAAAGCTACAAGGAGTTGAAAAACACGCTCACGTTTAAGCACTTCAATATTATTTAAATGCGGCCATTTCACACTCGGTTGCATCAGGAAGTACAGGAATATTATAATTGGTAATGACATCCTAACAAATGTTATTGAAAAGTTACCGCCGCTCAGCGGCAACCCAAGCGATCTTGGTGCGAATGCTAGAAAAAACAGAAATAAAACAAGAGACAACTTGTATCTATACAGTGATGTGCCAAACACAAATACAGTTTGCAATAAAGCAATCATGCGAGTTCACCTCAATTGAAAGAAAAACAAGGCCAGAAACCACTTTTGGCCGACTCACCTAATTTTAAGATTTAAATTTAAATGGGATTCACTCTACGCTGCTCTCAGATTAAATATCTGACCATCCACAGTTAGGAACTGTGGCACAAATTTCGGCCCAAGCCAAGAGAGAATCCCCCAACCGGACAGGTGGGGCCTGATAATCAAGGCGTAAGTGATACTGTTTGACCTGCGCCCCTAAACTTTCTCCATTTTCTGGTTCTGGTAGAGTTTTCAACAACAATGGAAACAGCTATGTTCTCTTGTTCTTTTAAAAAGCGGGGCAAATCTCACGCCGGGTGAATATGCCAAAATCAACACTTGCAACAGAGGGCCACATAAGGCCAAAATAATCAAATGACTCTACCAGAAAATGGTTGAGGCGCAGGTCAGACGTCTCCGGTAAACTCGGGGCGGTTCAGCTCGCCATCCGATGGCTAAGGAAATATGTGATGCTTTCAAAAAAAAAACTGGTGCCTATAATTGGCATAACCATATTTTCTTTTTTTATAATACAGCTATGCTCTCAAAGAGCAGGATGGATAAAAGCTGAACCCTACTCCAACAAAGCACTCTCAACTTTCTCGCAGTCCCTAATGGAGAGTAATTCTAAAATAATGAATGAAAAGGTGAAGAATAATGAAAATTATTCTAGCGCCGAAAAAGCCTTAATTAATACACACATCCAAAAAACATTAAAAAAGGCACCATTAAATGATGACGCATTGCTTCAATTTTCAATTCTTAATTATGATTATAATAGCTTGGAAGGGTTACAACCAGCTCTATTAGCAAAGGCGAGAAATGCAAGACACCGGGGGGCCTTAAGATATTTGCTTGCCAATTATCTAAATTCAAATTCCTTGGAATTAGCGATGGTAGAACTCGATTTACTTATTCGTCTAGATGCAAATAATGAGCAATCATATCTTACAATTTTAGACAATGTTTATAATAGTCCAAATGGCCCTTCAATTGTGGCGAACATCCTTCAAACCGATAGAAGCTGGACCACAATCTATTTAAATGATTTAATCGATAAAAGTTCTAGCGACAATGTTTTGAATTTAATTCAGATTATTAAATCTAAGAGCTTAAAACACCCGAATGAATCCAGAGTTATAAATTTACTTGGGGAATATTTAAATGCATTAATTTCTTTTGAAAAATATGATACTGCATATCAGCTTTGGACAGAAATTTATACAACCGTTAAAAATACGGATAATCTAAACATAATCTTCAACTCGAATTTTTCTAAAACAGATGTTGCTGTTCCATTTAATTGGCGACTATACGCTAGAAACAATGTATATTTAGAACAGTTAGAAAATGGCGGAATCTCTATTGCATTCAATGGTAATGAGCGACAAATAATTGCTCGGCAATATGTAAAAGCACCTGAGGATGGGGGGCTTAATTTAACAATAAATGGATACATTGATGAAAGTGTTAGTACTGAAGACTATATAACCCACTTAGCATGCTTAGAAAGTCGAAAACGAATTGCACGTTATGCAATCGGCGACGTTATGGATAGCAATGATACAGTCATACAGACAGATGAAGCGGAATGTTCATTTTTCGATATTCAAATTTGGGCTATGCCAAATGAAGATAACAAAAAAACATCCATAGTAATCAAGAATTATATTTTACAAAAAGCTACAGAATAGACACATAAATGACACGGCCCTTAATAGATAAATTAGTTCAATGGCGACTTTCTCTTTTTCTGTTGGTTTGTATTGCCTTGGGGGGCACCAGTCAGGATTTAGTGTATTTTAAACTTTTTATATATGTCCTCTCACTTTCATTAATTGCGTTTTCTTTTTACTCACGTTTTTACAGTGACACTCCTAAGCTGTTTCGAGCACCTGAATTGTTAGTGTTAATTTTGATTGCAGCTTTTTTCATATATCTAATTCCACTAAGCCCATCTTTATGGACGGAACTGGCTGGTCGAGACATAGTGCTCGCTGGATTTGAAAGTATAAATATGCCGCCTCCATGGCTACCATTATCCCTCACTCCAGAGACAACATTCTTTTCTCTCTTTGATTTTTTGCCAATTATTGCTTTATCACTCTTATTTAGATTGAATTGTTCGGTCGATGAAAAACGAATCGCGGCTAACTCGATTTTATTTATAGGCATCATCACCTCATTTTTGGGTGTTTTGCAGATAATAGGAGGCAATGGCTTTTATTTATATGACGTCACAAACCAAGGCTACGCTGTTGGTGTTTTTTCTAATGCCAACCATCAAGCCTGCTTTCTTGCCGCATGTTTACCGTTTACCGCTATCCGGTTATTGCAGAAAACGTCCAGAAGAGAGTTCGACGCCTTTTCAATCCACCGCATAGATTTTTTAGCAGTCTTTACGTTCATATCATTATCTGTTGGAATAGTATTAACGGGGTCACTGACCGGTTATATTTTTCTTGTTGTAACCTTTAGTCTCTCATCTCTAATAATGATTAGAGAAACTAAGTTTGTGAAAATATCTATTCTTATCGCGCTTATCTTATTCTCAATCTTTATTGTTGACTTCATATTTTTAGGAAACTTTTTAGATGAGCTAAAGGATAAGCTTGTAACGTTAGACCCCGGCTCTAGGCGAGCGATATATTCTAACGTAATGGAGGCCCGCGATACGTTTGGTTTGTTTGGGACAGGGCCAGGATCATTTTTAGAAGTTTATAAAATTCAAGAATCCCGAGACAGTTTAACGACGACCTTTATTCCAAATGCACATAATGATTATTTACAGACTGTTCTAGAGTTAGGTGTTTTGGGTATTTTTTGGATGTTAACATGCTTTATTCTAGGGGTGAATTATATCAGAAAATTGTTAAAATTAACGGGGGATAACAAAAGGATAGCTTTATTGCTTTGCTTAACATTACTGCTTCCATTATCACATAGTATTATAGACTACCCACTTAGAACGATATCAATAGCAGTGCTTTTTTACTATGCTCTAATTAGTTTGGATGAACTTGTAACCCAGCCCTTAAAAGGTGCTGATGCCTAAATTTAAAAACTGGCATTAAGAGCGAATAAATTTCACATCACCATTTTCTATTCGTGCAGCTGTTAACTTGCCACCGGCATAAGCCCCCGTATCAACAGCAACTCTATTACTGAGGATTTCAGGCTCTTCTACAATAGTATGACCATGTACAACTATATGGCTGTGCGGCTTCTTATAGTTTAAAAACTTATCCCTTATCCACATCATATCTTTAGGGTTTTGTTTTTCCAAAGGCACTTTGGGCTTGATGCCAGCATGTACGCACAGATAGTTCTCAAATTGATAATATATTCTAAAGCTTTTAATGAAGCCAATATGGGATTCAGGAACACGCGCCTGAATTCGGCGCATCAGGCTTTCGGGATTGATATGAAATTCACCCAAATTGTTGACACCGTAACTTCGAGCCGTTGAACGCCCTCCATACTCCAACCAAGATCCTAAAACACTTTCCTTTCCTGCAAGAACCTTAAGGAAGATTTCTTCGTGATTCCCCATCAGATATATAGTTTCAATATTTTCAGGCTTATACTTAGATAGATAGTCTACCACTTTAAATGAATCGGGACCACGGTCGATAAGATCGCCAACAAAGACTACTCTCTTACCTCTATTGTTTTCATGAATCGTATCAGCTTCAATTTTGCTTAAAAGACTTTTTAGCTCCGTAAAGCACCCATGAACATCGCCAACAACATAAGTTGTAATAGCTTGAGGCCCAGCATTGGCTGTGTGATTGTTCGGGCTCTGTTTTGGAAACATTCTCAACAATGATTTTATCATATTAATGCCATATTATCTTATAAGCCCAAAGACAAATAATATCACAGATATTCTATTGCGCCTATTCAGTTGTGATGAGATCTATAGCTATCTGACACCGGCGTCAGGTCTAGGCTGCCGATAAAGCTGCTATTTGTTACGGGGTGCTTATGGAAGATAAGCCAAAAATCCCTCTTAGCTCAGACCTAACTCTGGGACAAAGGCGCTGACGTCAGCCACTTCTATGTTGCAAGCCACCAGCGATTTTCACCCTCACGAGTGAGCTTGTAATAACCCACATCCGATAAGGATAATATCTGGTTCGTGTATTCTGTCCCAGTACCGTCCCTCAAGGTCGTATTTGCATCAATCACTATATTTAGCTTATTGGGTGCAAATCGTTTAAATATGGTCGTATCCTGACCAATAGACGGCCTATTTCCTAAAATCACCGACATTGAAGCCGTAGACGTGTCAAAAATACATTCGACAGGAGGGTATTTCCTCACGTTAAAATCAAGATCTATAGGGCATACAATTCCACCGCCATATTCAAGACCAGCATCATCGAAACCACCGTCTTCTATTCGGACAAGATATCTAAAATCATCCCCTTGAACGTGACGCGCATGAGGCCTAGGCGTCGTGACCTCTCTCGCAATTCTCGACCGAGGGAGACGAGCGAACCCAGGGTCAGGGTCAGCGATGTTTTTTATTAAAATGTCTGGGTACCCGCGAGAAAATGTTGCCGCGTCAAACGCGAACATCAGGCCACCATTGTCATATATGGTGCAAGAATCCACAATAATCTCACCCTCGCCCCCATATACGTAAATACCAGCCTGCGCCGTAATGCCAAATATATGATTTTCAATCGATAGTAATTTAAAAACGCTCTCTGGCGCAACCTTATTACCGCACTTAAAATTTGCGTATAGCAGAACTTGCGCTGGCGTTCCTCTGACTCCATCACCACTATTGCCGCCCTTGATGTAAAGCTCCCCCGCGCCGCCATGGATATGAACCCCCTCCTCCGTAATGAATTCAAATTTAGGATTGATAATCTCGAGCTTACGAATGCCGCGTTTAAGATTTACGCCCCGAGCCGAAAACTGAAACTGAAAATTTACAAACTGCGTATGCTGCATATGTTCTTGATTGGTATATTCCGCAACGCTCCACCCAATATCTATTCCCGTTTCAAATCCAGTAAATGAATTTTGAGCGAGGAATCCTTGAGACCCCTGCCCTTCTGTCGATATTCGCCAGCCGCATCCGTGATACAAATTTGGAAGAGCACGGCTTAAATCATTATAATATTTGCGGGCATCTGCACTTCCAAAAAAGAAATTATTAGTTGTATAAGTGCCGAACACTGCCGACATATTCATGACACATGTATTGGGAAGGACGGCTGTTTGATGGTTGTTGATAACCAGCATATTATTCAAACCACCGCCAACATTCATGTGGTTTCCGAATCTAGAGACTTCACTTTTGATAAGGCTGTCGCCATTAACCTTTCCAATTATTGACATGCGTTCAAGATGAACGCCGGTGCGGTTAAACGGCATGACCATCCGGGCGCCATCAGCAAAAGACAAAACAGTCCCTGTTGGCTTATCTATCGATCCAGTAATCCATGGCCTAAAGCTTGTCTGCCCCTGACCCTTCAAATACATATTTCGGGACGTTCCTGTCCCCAAAGAGTGAGCCGACAAAACCATGTCGCCTTCAAAATTATAAATGCCGTTCTCAAATGTTATGGAGGAAAGGCCGTCATCTAACTGAATTTTCCAAAGCTCCTTAAATAAAGGCGCGTTATCAGTCACCGCATCGCCTAATAGGCAGGCCCTGCGCGAGGATAAATAATCGAAATTTTCTGTAAGACATTTGATTTCATCGAATACGCATTTAAAATCGCCGTTAACTTTCTCAGGGTCTAGAAGCCCGCTAACGACGCCTCCCTCAATCTCGTCCTTAGCTAATATAATCGGCGCTGATTCAGGGGTGACATTATTTACATAGTCAACACCAGCTGATTTTATTTTGGGCAAGTTTGCTGAAGAGGCAGCTTTGGAACAAGTTGCAAGACCAATTGCCGATGCGCCCACCAGTGCAGTGAGGGCGCCTCTACGCCCCATTACGACTTCATCTCCTGAGGGTGATTTCATCTTCGTTCCTTCAGAAAAAAGATAACATGAATCACTTGCTACTCAAGCAATGATTAAAAACGCTCGCGATTACTCTGTGCCTATTAACGGGCTTATGCCCCTGATCTTTTAGCCCAAACCTAAATCTGAGACACAGGTGCTGACGTCAGTGGCCAGTTCGAGAGAAGAGAGTGTCATAATAGTGCCAGTTACTAGCTAGTCATGATCTATCGAATCTGCATCAAATACCGTAAAATTTGCGATACCATTTAACAAATATTGGAATTCCAACCTCTAAATGCGTTTGTGGATCAAATCCAAAATCCCTAGCGGCAGCTGAAACTTCGGCATATGTAGAAGTTACATCGCCTTTTTGTTTGCCTCTAATAATTTTTTCAGCCGGACGCCCGCATGCTACTTCTATTACGTCTACAAGCTGCATTAGCATATTAGGTTTCGAGTTTCCTAGATTATAAATCTCATGGCCGCTTTTAGGGGGTGATTTTAAAATAGTCGGGAGCACATTTACGATATCATCAATATAAGTAAAGTCCCTGCTCATCTCGTCTGGGGCAAACAATGTAATGGGCTTATTTTTTAATATCGCATCCGTGAACTTAAAATAAGCCATGTCAGGGCGCCCCCACGGACCGTACACAGTAAAGAATCGAAGACCCGTTAGGGGTATCCCATATAGCTTACTATAGCTCTCAGCCATCATCTCCCCGCCTAGCTTTGTGGCAGCATATAATGAAACAGGGTTGCGCACTCGGTCAGTCTCTGCAAACGGCCCGCTTTCACGCTCACCGTAAACTGAACTAGAAGAGGCATATACAAGATGTTTTATACTATCTGAGTGGCGCGCAAGCTCTAGAACATTCAAATGTCCGGCTATATTTGAATCAATATAGGCGTGCGGGTTTTCAAGGCTATAGCGCACACCAGCCTGCGCCGCTAAGTGCAATATATAAGTAAACTCCCGACCCTTTAGCGCCGTTTTTAAGGAGTCACGGTCGGCTAAGTCCAACTTATGAAAACAAAACCCAGGCTTTGACTGTAACGCATATAAACGAGCACGCTTTAACGATATGTCATAAAAATCATTAAGGTTATCAACCCCTATAACCTCATATCCCAGCTCTAATAAAAGATTCGAGGCATGAAACCCTACAAACCCAGCTACGCCTGTTACTAATACTGTACTCATCTAATTGAAGCTCCAGACACACCCCTGTTTTTGACGGGGACATTATCGCAGGAAATTGGACGCTGATTACTCTTTTTTGCCCCCAAAGCCTTCGGTGAAAAATGATTATGCGTTGCAGTAAATTGTAAATAACAAGCCTTGCGAAGCGCATATATAAAGAGAAGCTCCTAAATGTCAGAAATTAGGTGATTGAAAGTTTATCTTTTGATTTTTTCGGTTTCTTTTTTTCTTGACCTTGTGCCTTGTAAGAATAGCTATAATTATTGTCACTATTTCGTATTTCAGGCTTGTATTTAGTCATGACAACACCCAACAAGTTAGACTCGCCGTTTACCACACGTTCAAGTGATGAATTTATCGTTGATGTCTTTAAATAATTAGACTGCACAACAAATAAAGTCGCGTCTACTTTTGAGGCGAGTATAAGTGCATCCGCCAATCCTAATATTGGAGGTGAATCTACAATTACATAATCATAATTGTTCCTAGCATATTCTAAGAGGCTATCAAATTCATCGCTTGCTAATAAATCGGCCGGATTGGGGACTAATACGCCACTAGGAATTAGATCTAAATTTGGGTATCTACTTTCTAAAATCGCGGAAGATATGCTTGTTTGAGCGGTAAGGACACCAGAGAGTCCCATAGATTCACCTATATCTGTCAAAAATGTAGGCCGCCTCATGTCACAGTCAATAAGCAGTACTTTTTTATCCCCAGCAGATATCCGTATAGAAAGCGCAAGTGATGATACAGATTTACCTTCACCACTTTGCGAAGATGTAAACTGTATGACTCTCGGCCTATCATTCCCACCAGAAAAAGTCAGATTAGTCCGTAGCGTAGAATAAGCTTCCGAAATTTCAGACTGCGGGTCCTCCAAAAGGTCGACTATTGCACCCTTTGTTTTTGCAACAGGTATAACTGCGAATGTAGCTTGCTTTAGTTTATCCTTAATATCCCTCGGAGATTTGATTTTATCATTGATAGTCTCCACAAAAAAAGCAAGGAAGAAGCCCAATGACCCACTGGTCACTAATGCCCCTAGCAAAGCAAATAGCTTATTAGGCCTGACTGGATAACTAGACGGTTGCGCGACATCAACGACAGCAAGTAGATTAGGCTCTAAATTTTCGGAAAACCCAACCTCTTTAAGTCTTTGAAGAATTGCGTCATATTGATTTCTATTAGTTTCAACTTGTCGCTTTAATATATTGTAATCAATTTCAACTGCCCGTTTGTCAACGACCTTCACTTTGAGTAAGGATACGCGCCTTTGCAACCCCTCTTCTTTCTCTTTGGCGAGTATAAAGGCAATTCTTGCCTCCTCCACCTTTCCCGATACAACACTTTTGGTCTGGGATTCAATTTCCTGATTAATGAAATCAATACGATCCTTGATTTCTATCATTTCTGGAAAACCGGGCTTAAACAATGCAGATTTTTCAATATACTCGGCTTCCAACTCAAGCTTCTTCTCGTTCATACTATTTAAGGCTTCGTTTTGGGTAAGATCAGAAGAGAAAGAGCTTTGAAGGGCTTGATTATAAGAACTTTCAGCTAAATCTCGCTCAGTTCTAGCAACGATAAGCTCAGCATCTAGCACAATCAGAGCAGATGCATCTAAAGAAGGGTCTGCCCCCAGACTCTCGTCACTTCTAAGCTCGATTATACTATTATCAGAAGCATATTGAACCCATTCGCGTTCAGATTCCTCTAAAGCAGCTCTCACTGTTACAAGCTGCTCTTGTAGAAATTCCTCGGCATAACTAGTCGTATTAACCTTACGGTCGGCCGAGTTTGAAATGAATTTTTTGACAACTCCATTTGCAATTTTTGCGGCACCTTCAGGGGAACTATGCTCAAAACTTACCCTTATTAGTCTTGTTCTTCCTACGGGTGCGACGACTAGATTCCCCTTTAAAATATCTGTCGCAATCTTTAACCGCCCTGCTTGTGAGATTTCAACAGCTTGTTCATCGGAGAAGTCTCCAAAATATGGATCAGATAATAAATTTAGCTCTTTGACCACATCTTGAGCCAAACTCGTCGACCTAAGCAACTCAACTTGGGTTGTAAGAAATTCTGTATCAGCTACAATACTGTCGACATCTGAAAACCCTATTATATTCCGTTCCGCTTGTTTTATTTCTATTGTTGTAGACGCGGAATAAATGGGTTGCATTCTAAGAACGGCAACTAGAGTTAAGGATGCGACTAAAAGCATAAATAGGGCAATTGCCCATGCCCATTTTTTTGCAACAAGAAATAACTTCCAAGAATCGAAGCTTCTTTCATTTAGGTCTGCAGTGTTATAAATTTGGCCTGGGTTTTCATAATTGGGGCTGTTCACAATTAAAATTCCTTCAAATTAGGCGTTTCTTTAGTAGTGACAGCGCACCGTAGTGACAGCGCACCCAAAATTCCACCTTGGAATGCAACGTAGACGTTGATGTGTCAACCAGCTAATTCCTATTCTATACCGTCGGATAATGATCCTATTTTCTACCCTTTTCTGGATAGGCAATACCCCTATCTTAGCGAAAGCTAAAATAAGGTTTTCTAAATATTATATATCTCATCATATAAATAACTCATATTTCGGTGAGCATTGATTATGATTATCTTTCTGAGAAATTTAGTCGTTAAACCCACAAGAGATACGAGATGAGGGTTTTAACACGGCATTCATGGTTGCAGCCTGAACCCCCTAGAGCCAAGTTTAATCTTCTAAACCATCACATGAATTATCATCGCGCACCCCAAATAATAGCCGTATTAATTAACGGCAAGGTCCGTAAAAATTCTTTAAACAGAATTCGACCAGTACTATTTTCTACAAAAATAACATCATTCGGGATGATTTGCGGATTTGCACGGCTCTGGTTGCGTATATCCCGAATATCAACCAACGCCACCTTACGCTCACCCTCAACATCGCGCATTATGTAAATCTTGGAACCGTTACTATCCTCAGTGATACCCTCGGCTAACGCGACCGCTTCTAGAAGAGTGATAATTTCATTAACTTCGAAAACACCAGGCTTCTCAACGGCCCCATCAACGACAACGCGGCCTAGCTCTTGAGCCTCAATCTTAACATCAATGCTCGGATTTTGCAGATAATCAGCAGCATATTTTCTGGTCAACAGTTCTTGAAGACCTAAAGTTGACAACCCCGCGGCAGGCACAGCGTTAATCAAAGGCAAATTCAAATTGCCATCTCTGCCAACAACAAATTCTCCAGAAATATCCTCTACTTGATAGACTGATATCACTGCTGTATCGCCAATACTAAATACATCTTTCAATGATTTTTTTGCAACGCTATTAGCGCTAATCACGGGCAAATCAGATACATATTGCTCTGTTTCTCTGATGTCCCCAATTCCAAAACCCGCCTGATTTCCGGGAAGTGTAGAACATGCCCCAAGCGTAAGCGTCATCCACCCTATTATCCAAAGCCTTTGATTTAGAAAAAGAGAGGGCAAAAAAGAACGGCTCATGGAGGTCACTCAAATAAATAATTAATTATCGACTTTAGCCCCCCTTACACCTCAATTTATCCAAAAACACAAGACTATAAACGCAGTTGGTAATCAATATTATAAACACTCAATCATACAGGGAATTAATGAAAACAGTTTCTGCATATTTTTTTTCCACTAAATGAGGGCCCTTTGAAGGCTTATTTCTTCATTTTTCCAGCCCTCGAATTCAACGGGGACAACAACTTATGAGCATGCATGCCTTTTGGATTGTAAAGATTGCCTCAATATAGCAGATGGCCCCTCTTTGCAGATCTTGTATGTTTGAGCAAGTGGAAGAAACTTTCCGCGCGATTACCACGCGGTGATCTGACTTCAAGATTATTATCATTTTTCAAAGGATGAGAAAAACATCCTCAAATGAACACAGGCCCATCAAATTACAAATAGACAATAGTAAGAATATTTCTCAGCTATAGTTATCCGCAACATGAAAAACCCAGTGTTAAAAAACACTGGGTTTAAATTTCATCTTAATTTCGACAGTGAAATTAATTAAGGGCTAGGTGGAGTATCATCATCATCAAACGCCTCAACTGCGATACCCGTCACTATAAGTCCGCCAGCAATTGCTGCAAGAGTACCCCATGATGGAGCGAAGCCACTAATTGAAGAGCCTGCACCCGCAACAGATGTAGGAACAAATACACCGCCCGCACAACTACCACCTGCAAATACAGTGTCGCGTACATTGCTTGAAATAGATGTTACATTGTTAACATCAACGCAAGAGTTTCCAGCGCCAAACCCTACAGACTGTAGAGAATTTAGAGAGCCAGAGCAGCCAGCATTTAAAACGATGTTAGCGCTTGATCCGTCATTCGCAAAAACGCGATCACCTGCCTGAAGGCCTGCGCCCTCAGTTGCACGGTAAAGCTGACCACTACGATCAATAACAACGTCACAGCCGACATTTTCTAAGCGGCCAACCACAGAAGCATCAGCGGTAGCTGCGACACATGTCAAAGCCAGTATTGCTGGTGCAATCGATTTCTTAAAAGCTTTCATAGTCACTTTCCTTTTCAAATTTGAATCATCTTTAACAATTTGTAGAGATAGACGCAAGCCTCTATTTCACACTTTTTGTATCAAATATCGTTATAAATGTACGCGATAATATCTTAATATCGAGTATCATACATACACGCTGCGCATAAAAAGCATCATACCGCACTTTATTTTGCGGTTTTATGAAGCTTCGCCCATTAATTTGCGCCAATCCAGTAATTCCCGGACGAACTGTATAAATAACGGGATTATCCATACGCAAATCATTTGCATTATCATTAGGGATAAGGGGGCGCGGCCCAATCAAGCTCATATCCCCTTTAACCACACTCCAAAGCTGAGGAAGCTCATCAATACTTGATTTTCGGAGCAGATTGCCAATTGGAGTCAATTTTATATCGGCATCTGTGGCCGTCTCACGGGACATAACCCGAGAACATGTCGTCATTGTCCGAAATTTCGGCATCCGAAACACATTACCATCAAGCCCTAAACGGTCAGAGTAAAAGATTACGGGGCCGTCCGAGGTCAGCTTTACGAGCAAGGCCGCAATAAGAAGCAAGGGAGATAAAAGAATTATAAAAAGCCCAGCTATCACAACGTCCATAGATCGCTTGATCACAGGATATACCCTGCGTGCTGATGCAACAAATCTAGATAACATAACTTCCCACCCTCGTCACGACAGCTAAGATAGCACTATAAAAAAGTCTATGCCACCCTAAGCAACCAACATAAACCCCATGCCAGCAACCGTGCCCCAATTCTGGAGCTTAAAAACCACATTTACATATAGTTATCAAGATATTTCTTGCGATAAAGGAAAGCTATTAGCAGTTTACCCCATCCGCAACATATGCCTAGGGCCCTTAAAGGTAACCCCAGACAAGTTTGACCACGAAAACCAGCAAAACAATATTGATGATCCACTTTATATATCCAGTGCCCTGCTTGATTTGCAGCCTCGCCCCAATCCAAGCCCCCACCATCATACCTAAAGCAATAAAAAAGCCTGCCAGCCACTCCATTTCAAGCTGATTAGCAAATACCGCCAAAGCCGCGACTGTATAGACAAGCACAATCGCAACTTTGTGCATATTGGTGCGCAGCAAATCCAGCCCCATGACCCGATTAAGAATGGGAATGAGAATAAAGCCCGCGCCAATTTGTATAAACCCGCCCCAAAGCCCGACAAAGCACATACATATATGCCCCCAAATAAGGCGGCGGCGGGATATATCGCCTCTTATAACAGTTTCAACCCCTCCCTGCTCCTGACCCTGACCCTGACCCTGCGCCTGAGGTTTATTGCCAAAAAGGGTCAGCGCCATGACAATCAGCATGACACCTGCAAGTATCAAATTAAAATGCTCACCCTTTAAGCGCGCCGCGGACATCGCCCCAATGATGGCTCCCGGCAATGTGCAAAGCGCAAGAGTGAAGCTGAGCTTAAAATCGGACAAGCCCTTTCGATAAAAGGCGGTCACGGCGCTTATATTTTGAAACAAAATCCCCACACGGTTTGTGCCATTAGCAATCGGGCCTGGGATTCCCATAAAAATCATGGCGGGGAGAGTCAGCATGGACCCGCCGCCTGCGGTCACATTTATAAACCCCGCAGCCAAACCAGCTCCGATCAATAAAATCGCATTAAACAGCGTTAGCTCAAACATGCGGGCGGCTTTAGCTGTTAGATCCCCCTGACGCAACCACACACGCTCATATTGCACCTTAAAGACCTATATATATGAGTCATTATATATAGACTCAATATATACACTATATATGCCCCCATTTTAGCCGCGCTATACTTTACAGCGCCGCTACCCCTCAGCTTCAAAACTGAAGAGGGACATATTACGCGCACGCTCATCAAAATTAAGCGTTTTATTGAGCGGCGCATGGGCGCGTTGACGACAATGTGGGCGCTCACATAAATAGCAATTAATGCCAATTGGCGTGGGCTGCGGGGAGACCATATTAAAGGTCTGCGCATAAATAAGACGCGGCGCATAGGCAATGTCACACCCTAGACCGATAGCGAGCTTTTGAGCTGGCGCATTATAAGTGCCATCACTGCGGCTAATCATACGCGCAATCGAGAAATAGGTCGTCTCATCAGGCATTTGAATCATCTGGCTAATGGTTTTGCCCGGCGTTTGAAAACATTCATGGATATTCCATAACGGGCAAGCCCCGCCAAATTGGCTAAAATGAAACCGCCCTGCGCTAAAGCGCTTTGACACATTGCCCGCCACATCTATGCGCACAAAAAAGAACGGGATGCCGCGCGCATCAGGCTTTTGCAGCGTTGTTAAGCGGTGAGCCGTTTGCTCAAAGCTGGTGCCAAATCGGTGGCCCAGCAAATCAACATCATATTTGCAATCCTCCGCTTCGCGCAAAAACCGCCTATAAGGCATCAGTGTCGCTGCGGCGAAATAGTTCGCCAAGCTCGTTCGGCACAACCCTTCCGCCTCAGGGCCCGGCAATTTGGCAGATTTGACAATCCTATCAATCAGCTCGCGTTGCTCTAACATACCAATCTGAAAAGCAAGCTGAAAGCGGCGGCCAGATTGGCGCAATAATTCGGACAGGTTTATCCGCTTGGCGTGCCGATCAAAATAGCGCAGCATTTGCGGCATGACATCTATGGGCACAATACGCACGGTCAAATCATGCTTTTCCTTAAGCCGCTTGGTTAGCGCAGCATGAGGCTCACTTTTAAGAAGACCTAATTCGGCTGATAAGTCCTCGGCGGCCTCATCTAAGACTGGGAAATAATTTCGCTGGGCATGGATGAAGCGGCGCACTGATTCGACCACCTCCGCCGATTGCTCCAAAAGCTCCACACGATCGCGATCTACGGCTAAATTTGTGCCTCGGCGCTGATTATCGCGGTGCTTGGCGTAAACTTTTAACAGGGCCCGAGCGGCATTTGGACTAGCCGCAACTAAATCTTCAGCTTCATTTTTGGAAATCGACTCCCCTTTAAATAGCGGAGCGCGCAATACATCATACACTTCGGCGACCAGATGCGCGTCCCCTGCCCCTGTAAATTGAGCAATATCAAAATCGTAAACTTGCGCCATACGCATAAGCACTTTGGCCGACATAGCGCGCTGATTGCGTTCAATTAAATTGAGATAAGATGTTGATATTTCAAGGTCTTCTGCCATACGGACCTGAGTTAACCCTAAGGCCTGACGAAACCGCCGCAAGCGCGGGCCAATCAATAATTTTTCTTGTCTGGCCATATTCAAGTCCTAAGCGTCAAATCTTTAACTCAATAAATCACATATTTACAAGATTTACAACTATATCTCCGTTAATTTTACAAATGTTACAAAAATACCGTATATTTACAGGAGCTTATAGACATTCATCCATTTTTGTAAATATAGTGTAACCGTTACACAATTTATGGAGATAGCGATGAACGCCAAAACAGGCAGTAAAGCCCAGCCAACACCCCGTCATAGGGTTTTGGCCAAAGTGGTCGGCAAAATGGGTGAAGGTTATGATCAGGTCTTAACCCCTGATGCCTTATTATTTCTAGCTGACCTAGAACGCCGTTTTGGCCCGCAGCGCCGCACGCTTTTAGATAATCGCCGTTTACAGCAAGAACGCTTTGATGATGGCGAATTGCCAACACAGCCTATAGAAACGGATCATATCCGTACGGGTGTTTGGGAAGTCGCTCCTTGCCCGCCCGCTCTGCAAGATCGCCGCGTAGAAATTACAGGCCCTGTTGATCGCAAAATGATGATCAATGCGCTTAATTGCGGTGCTAAAATGTTCATGGCTGACTTTGAAGATGCCAGCTCTCCGACCTTTGCCAATATGATCGAAGGTCAAATCAATATGCGTGATTATGCGCGCGGCACGCTCTCCCTTAAGACTGACAAGAAGAGCTATACTCTGAATGAAGAGACAGCCACACTTCTCGTGCGGCCTCGGGGCTGGCACTTAGAAGAAGACAATATTACAGTGGACGGCGAGCCTATGTCTGCCGCGCTAGTCGATTTTGGCCTACATATTTTCCACAATGGCAAAATACTTGCTGAAGATGGCCGCGGCCCGTTCTTCTATCTGCCTAAAATGGAAAGCTATCAAGAAGCCCGCTTGTGGAATGATGTATTTAACTTCTCACAGGTCGTCACTGATATTCCGCACGGCACAATCAAAGCAACAATTTTGATTGAAACTCTGCCAGCTGCCTTCCAGATGGATGAAATTCTTTACGTTATGCGCCATCATATTACGGGCCTTAATTGTGGCCGCTGGGATTATATCTTTAGCTATATCAAGACCCTGCGTAATCATAAGCAATTTGTGCTTCCAGAGCGCGCGCAAGTGGGCATGGACCGTGATTTCCTACGGGCCTATTCACTACGCCTCATTGAGACATGTCACAAACGCCGCGCTCATGCGATGGGCGGCATGGCAGCACAAATTCCGGTTAAAAATGACGAAGAGGCCAATAAAGCCGCCTTTGCCAAAGTTGCCGCTGATAAATTACGCGAAGCCAGCCAAGGCCATGACGGAACATGGGTGGCTCACCCTGCCCTCGTGCCTGTGGCTATGGACGTGTTTGACGAGCATATGCCAGGCAAGCACCAAATCCATAAGAAACAGCAAAATATACGCATCACAGACGAAGATATGCTCAGCCCGCATAGCGGAACGATTACTGAAGCTGGCGTGCGCACAAATATCGAAGTTGGCATTCGCTATATCGCGGCTTGGCTCTGCGGCTTTGGCGCTGTGCCAATCCACAACTTGATGGAAGATGCTGCTACGGCAGAAATCTCACGTACACAAATTTGGCAATGGCTGCGTCACGGCGCAACCGTTCAAATGGCAGATGGTAGCGAAAAACGCTTTACCTCCTCAATTTACCGCGATCTTTTAAATGAGGAAACTGAAGCGCTTAAAGCCGAACTTGGAAGTGAGACTTACACGTCTCAGCGCTTCCCAGAAGCCACCAAACTTTTCACCGAGACAGCCACATCGGCTGACTTACCTGAGTTTTTGACTCTTCCCGCTTATGATATCTTAGAGGACTAATCATTATGACTTATTCAAACACATTAAAGACATTGCAAAAGCGCTACCCTAATGGTGCGCCGGCTGGCATTAATCTTGAGGATTTGGCACAGCTAAAAACTCAAAACACTTACAGCACTCATTTGGATATCGCCAAAGATATGGCCAAAGTTATGCGCGTTGATATGGCCGCCTATGATGCTGATAGCAGCAAATTCACGCAGTCACTTGGGTGCTGGTCTGGTTTCCACGCTATGCAAAAAATGCGCGCGATTAAGCGTCAAAAAGGCACATTAGAAGGCGCATATGTCTATCTATCTGGCTGGATGGTTGCTGGTCTACGTAACCGCTTTGGTCATCTACCAGATCAGTCAATGCATGAGAAAACATCTGTTGTTGACCTTATCCAAGAGATTTATGTTTCCCTGCGTCAGGCTGACGAAGTTGAACTCAATGATCTATTTGCAGCGCTAAAAGCGGCTCCAGAGTCAGAAAAAGCAGCGATCATCAAAAAAATTGACGGTCACGAAACATATGTGCGCCCTATCATTGCTGATATTGACGCCGGTTTTGGTAATGTTCACGCCACATATCTTCTTGCAAAAGAAATGATCAAAGCGGGCGCATGTTGCTTGCAAATTGAAAACCAAGTGTCTGATGCTAAGCAGTGCGGTCACCAAGACGGTAAAGTGACTGTTCCGCGCGAAGACTTCGTTGAAAAGCTACGCGCTTGCCGCATGGCCTTTGAAGAGCTCGGCGTTGATGATGGTGTTATCGTTGCACGTACAGACAGCCTAGGTGCTGGCCTTACACAAAAAATCGCCGTATCTGAAAAAGTTGGCGACGATGCTTATGAGTATAATAAATGGCTAGAAACAACGCCTGTAACAGACGCAAACCCTGTTAAAGAAGGCGAAATTGCTCTCGTGATTGACGGCGCACTTGTTAAGCCAGTTCGTCTTCCAAATGGCCTTTACAAATTCAAAGCTGATACAGGCGCAGAGCGCGTTGTTGAAGATTGTATCTCTAGCCTAACGGATGGTGGTGCTGATCTACTTTGGATCGAAACAGCAACGCCAAATGTTCAAATCATTGCTGATATGGTCAACCGCGTTAAAGAAGTCGTGCCAAATGCTAAGCTGACATATAATAACAGCCCAAGCTTTAACTGGACACTGAACCTGCGCAAGCAAGTCCGTGAAGATTGGATTGCGGCTGGCAAAATCAAAGCCGCTGATTATCCAGATGGCATCCAGCTTATGTCTTCTAAATTTGACGAAGATAAGCTCGGCATTGAAGCCGATGATCGTCTGCGTAACTTCCAGACTGACATTGCCCGCGAAGCTGGCGTGTTCCATAACCTTATCACGCTACCAACATTCCATATGACTGCGAAGTTCACGGATGATTTGGCTGAAGGTTATTTCGGCGCAGACAAAATGCTGGCCTATGTTCGCAACATTCAGCGCGAAGAAATTCGCCGCGGCGTTTCTGCTGTGAAACATCAGCACGAAGTCGGCTCTGATCTTGGCGACAACTTCAAAGAAATGACAGGTGGCGACCGCGCTCTTAAAGCGGGCGGAGCCCATAACACAATGAACCAATTTGATAATGCGGGCTAAGCGCTAATATTTTCAAATTGATCTAATCCGCGCTCGAAGGTTTCCTTCGGGCGCGTTTTTTATGTCTAAGCGGCTATTCGCTCTTTCAAGATTCCTCCCAAAATCCTGCACCTAACACAACGCCCCATTCATTTTGCATATAGAGACATTATGCTAGGGTAGGTTTTTTACAGCCCTTATATGAGGATTTGCCGTGACTCGTTTTCTAATCTCATCCTCCGCTCTTATCTTAAGCGCGGCCATGTTTGTCTCAACGCCCGTAACCGCACAGCAGGGATTGCCCGGCATATTTGAAGACATTTTTGGTGGCAATAAAGGCAATGCCCCCTTTGGCAGCACAACCAATGCTGTTTATATTGAAACCATTCCGCTCAATGTGACTTTTGATGCGCGCGCAGATCTTTTACCCCCCGAAGCCACTTTGATCGTCACCGCTATCGCGCCTGCCCCGCCTAATGTGCGCCGCGCCAAGCCTCTTGTGATTGGCGAGACGCGACTGCTCATAAGCCGCCTTGCCCCGCCCCTGCAAATGGTCATCGCTGTGCCCAGCGATATGGCGCGCGAAATTGATTATGCCGTAATTGAGGCTCGCATTGTCGATGCTAATGGAAATACGACCCACCGCCTTAATGAGCGAGTCGAATATGCTGGCGCAGAGCCGCCTTTTCTTAACCTAATCCCTGAAGGCGCGCTAACCCAATCAATTCCTCATCAAGGGTCTGATCCTTATTATGGTCAGCCCAGCACGCCGCCTGTAACTGGCCCGCATACATCCCCTCAGCCTTACACACCACAACCTCATACGCCCTCGCAGACAGGACAGCAATTGGCGAGCATTTCTGGCCTAGCCCTTATTAATGGCACGGCGCCTATATTGCGCGGCGGCAAGCTGATTGTCCGTGTTTATGAAAATGCGCTGGCCGGCGGTCTGTCAAATGATGCTATTTCCGAAGAGATCATTGATATTGATAACCGTCATGCACCCTATGATTTTCAAATTTTTGTGCCGCTGGGCGCAGATGGCCGTCTCGAATCGCCAGAAATAGAGGCCTATATTCAAGACTGGGCTGGACGCAAAACTCACGTCATGCGCGGCCCCATCCCCTTCACCACTGATGCACAAAATAACGCCCGCGTGAGCTTAAATTTGGATAGTATCGTTAGCGGTTCAGAGGCCGTGCCCGCCGATCGGGTTTACATACCGCCAGCTTCTGCGCTCACCACAGTCAAAGGAACAGCTAAAATCTTTGCTCCGCGCGGTTTGCCCGCTGGCTCTACGCTTGTCGTTGACCTTGTTGATGCTCAGGATATTAGCCGCCAAATTGAGCAAAGCCGCGTGCCGCTTGACGGGCTGTCTGGCGATGTGCCGTTTAACTTCTCCGTTGAGACGTCAAAATTAAGGCTCACAGCAGGGGACCCCTTGTTAAATGGCCGTGTTGAGACGCAAGATGGCAAAGTCTTGCTCTCTAGCCGCGCATTAGTGACACTAAGCGATACAGATGCTCAGCTCGATTTACAGCCAACCGAGCTTTATTAAGCTATTAGCTGCAAAGACATCTAGGGAACACTCCTCATAAAACAAATAAAGCCCTGCCATGCCGCAGGGCTTTATTTGTTTATGCATAAATGTGCATATAAATGTTCAGCATTCATTCAGGCAAGATTTGCTAATTACAAACTGCGTGACGTCCCAAGCGATGCTTCCTCCCTGGACATCATTTTCACGCAACGGTCAGGCAGGTCGCCCCCTTCTCTCTCTCTCGAGGTGGCCCTGCCTGATTTGCTTTTTCTAAGCTAATATCTTTTCTGATAAATTTTCTGGTAAGCTTTGAGCCGCTTTAAACTTTAGCGCTATTGTCAGCAGGAATACGCAGAACCTGACCGACATAAATTTTATCAGGATGGCTAAGCATAGGGCGGTTCGCTTCAAAGATTTCAGGATAACGAGAGCCTTTGCCATAATATTTCTTTGAAACAGCCCAAAGCGTATCACCGCGCACGACTTGGTGAAATTGCGACGCAGCGCCATCATCAGCCGTTTCCGCTTCGTCTTTTACAGAGGCCACACCTTCAATATTACCAATAGCCACAAGGATTTTTTCTTTCATCTCTTGGCTGACGGCCTTGCCCGAAATTACGACCTCGCCATCATCAGAGACGTTGATGTCTACGCCATCGCTTTCAAGGCCCAGATCATTGACCTCTTTTTCAAGAGTCTTCTGACCCTTTTTCCCAAAAATTTTACCCAGCTTTTTGCCAGCATTTGTCGCAAAATCAATAATCCCGAACATAGTGTCTCCTAGTCTAGCCGCCTTAATCGCGCGCTTTCAATATAATGCGCGAAGCTAACCCCATTCCCGCGCAATACAAGCCCCTTTTAAGGCTCCATTACACTCTTGAGCAAATTTTCATCATCGGTTCAGGAAAGCACGCTATAGAGTGCGGCAAAACTACCGTGAATATATTGCATCAAGGCTTGGCGTTAGCCAAACAGAGCTGTATAGAGCGCAAATCAAATAGACTCAGCCCATCAGGCTGATATTGAAGGGACTATATTATGTTGTCACTTATCCAAGCAGGCCTATCTGTCTTTGGCCTTTTCCACATTGACCCAGCCTTGCTAGCCTTTGCCCTCGCCGCAATTGCCTTTGGCGGACTCAACATCATTGAGTATAAGCGCTTCGACTAAGCTATAAGTATGCAAGACTTTCCGCTCTTTATTTTATTTTTGATCCTGATTGGGTCTATCATCCTGCTCGTATGGGCGGGAGACTGGCTTGTGCGCGGCGCAGCAACTCTGGCGCGAAAATGGGGTATCCCGTCTCTGATTGTTGGCCTAACCATTGTCGCCTTTGGTACATCCGCGCCCGAATTAGTGGTCAGCGTCCAAGCGGTGCTCAATAATGCCAGTGAACTTGCCATTGGTAATGTGCTCGGCTCAAATATTGCCAATGTTTTATTAGTCTTAGGCTTGCCTGCGCTGATAATGGCCATTCCAACGAATAGCCCTGGCGTGACGCGCAATGTTTTGATCGCGATTGGCGCAACATTGCTGACAATCCTTATTCTTTTCATCCATCAACCGCTTCTGCGCTGGCAAGGCGCAGTGCTATTTGGCGGCATCATTGCCTATCTTATATGGATGTTTGGCCTTGCTAAATCTGGCAGCGAAGACCCTGCCTTACAAGAAATGGCAGAAATTGACGGCATGGAAGGCCTGCCGCAGAGTACGAGCAAGACCGTTTTCTATATCCTTTTTGGCCTTGTTGGCCTCGCTGTTGGCGGTCATTTTATCGTGCAAAGCGCGTCTGCCATTGCGCTAACATTTAATGTGCCTCAAGAAGTTATCGGCCTGACCATAGTCGCCATTGGGACATCTTTGCCAGAGCTAGCAACGGTTATAGTTGCGGCATGGCGCGGGGAAACCGAAGTGGCGATTGGCAATGTGCTAGGCTCTAATGTGTTTAACCTCTTTGCCGTTTTAGGCGCAGCCGCTTTGGCTGGCCCTGTTGTTATTCCTCGCCAATTATTGGTCTTTGATGTGTGGGTCATGCTCGCCTCAATCCTAGCTCTGGCCTTCCTCATCCTGACTCGCAAGCCAATTGGCCGTAAAACAGGAGCCTTCCTCTTTATTGGCTATATCCTCTATATGGCCGCCATTGCTCGCGGCGTGATTTAAGAGCTTATCATGGCAGGGGCCACGCAAATATTTGAGATTGAAAAAGACTTCTCTTTTGAGGCGGCTCATTATTTCGCCCATGAGAACGCCAATCCAGAGTTTAAAAAAATTCATGGCCACAGCTTTGCCGGCACAGTTCGCATTGAAGGCAATGCTCAGGAAGATAAAGGCTGGATACGGGATTTGTGGAAGATCGAACAGATTATCAAAGAGGTTGTCGCCCCGCTCGACCATGCCATGCTCAATGAGGTTGAGGGGCTGGAACAGCCCGCCTTAGAGCAAATTGCAAAATGGGTGTTTGACCGACTTGACCCCAAATTACCGGGATTAACCTGCGTTGAAATCAGTCGTCCCTCTTGCGGGGAACGGGCGCGCATTCGCAAAGCGTCGGAGCTTTAATGAAAAAAGCTGTCCTCATTACGGGCGCAGGCGTTCGGGTTGGCAAATATTTAGCGCTGGGCCTTGCCGCTAAAGGATGGGCTGTGGCTGTGCATTATAATCAATCCCAAAAGCCTGCCGAGGACGTTGTCGCTCAGATTAAATCAAATAGCGGCCATGCCATCGCCATTGGCGCAAACCTAAATGTGCAAGACGAGCTAGGCAGTCTTATAGAGAAAAGCGTGCAGGCTCTAGGTCAGCCTCTAACGGCGCTTATCAATAGCGCCTCAACCTTTGCCCCCGACCGCATAGACGGTTTTGACCGCGCCAGTTTTGACCATCATATGGATGTTAATCTCTATGCCCCGCTTATGCTCTCACAGCATTTTGCCGCGCAAACGAAAAGCAATATGGACGCCGCTATCATCAATATTATTGACCAACGCGTGCTCAAACCTAATCCAGAATTTCTCACCTATAGCCTCTCCAAATCCGCGCTGCACTGGGCGACAAAGACTCTTGCTCAAGCCCTCGCCCCCACTATTCGTGTCAACGGTATTGGCCCTGGCCCGACACTTAAAAATGTGCGCCAGAGCGATGAGGATTTCGCCAATGAGGCCAAGCATACTTTACTAGGGCGCGGCTCTCCGCCTGAGCAAATCTTGCAGGCCTGTCTCTATTTACTCGCGGCAAACTCCGTCACAGGGCAAATGCTAGCTGTGGACGGCGGACAACATTTGACGTGGCAAACCGAAGATTTAATTTCAGGAAATATATAATGGCTAAAGCAAAAAACATCTTTGGCATGTTGCGTCGCCAAACGGCAGATCCAGCCATGCGCATTTTTGTCCGCGGCCTTATGGTGCAAGCCTCAATAGGTGTGCATCCCCATGAATATGAATCAACACAGCCCATCATTATCGACATAGAGCTAGATATGGGCGATATGCCAACGCCCAAAGATGACCGTCTTCACGAAACGCTCGACTATGGAATTGTGGCGCAAAAGGCCGAAGATATTGCTCTCGAAGCCCATGTTCAACTCGTTGAAACTTTGGCCGAACGTATCGCAGATTGGTGCCTGACCGACCCACGCATTATGGCCTGCGCCGTGCGTATCTCTAAGCCGCAAGCCCTGCTCAAAGCAGACGCTGCGGGGGTTGAGATTGTCCGCCGCAGATAACAGCTTCAGTCTTGAGCGCTGGAAAGAGGCGCATAAGGCAGGCTGCGCGCCTCACATCATCCTCGAAGCCACCCTTGCTTGAGCGGGCGAATAGCTTACCTTAATATATATGAGCCGCCCAACGCCCACCCCTGACTCCCCCTCCAAGCCAGAGATTAGCTCTGATGAAGGCGCGCTATATGGCGCGGATAAAATTGCGGATTATGTTAAAAACCTTCCCGCCAAACCGGGCGTGTACCGCATGTTTGATAAGGACGGCCATGTGCTCTATGTGGGCAAGGCCAAAGATTTGAAAAAGCGGGTCGCTAATTATACCAGCTATAATCGCAACCCCGTGCGCATACAGCGCATGATCCGCGCCACCGCCCATATGGAATTTGTCGTCACAGAGAGCGAGACAGAGGCCCTCTTGCTTGAAGCTAATCTGATTAAAAAGCTCAAGCCCCGCTATAACATCTTGCTGCGTGACGATAAGAGCTTTCCCTATATCCTTATGCGCAAAGACCACCCCGCTGCCCAGCTCATGAAGCATCGCGGGGCGCGTAAAATTGACGGGGATTATTACGGCCCCTTTGCCAGCGCAGGCGCGGTTAATCGCACCCTTGATACATTACAGCGCGCCTTTCGCCTGCGCACCTGTAGCGATAGTGTTTATGAGGCGCGCACGCGCCCTTGTATGTTGCACCAAATCAAACGCTGCGCCGCGCCCTGTACTGGCGAGATTAGCCTTGAAGACTATTCACAGCTCAATGATGATGCGAGCGCCTTTTTGCGCGGGCAGAGCCAAGACCTTCGCGCGCGTATGAGCGCGCAAATGAGCGAAGCATCACAGGCGCTTAATTTTGAAAAGGCCGCCGATTTACGCGACCGTTTGCGCGCCATGGCCAAGGTCACGCAAACAGGCGCAGCTATAAACCCAACTACATTTAACGAAGCCGATATTGCCGCCATTCACATGGAAGGCGGGCAAACATGTGTGCAAGTTTTCTTTTTCCGCGCGGGACATAATTTTGGCAACCGCGCCTATTTCCCGCGCCATGGCAAATTAGAAACATCCGAAGAAATACTCGACAGTTTTCTAGCTCAATTTTATCTAGGCAAGCCCATTCCTAAGAATATTTTTGTTAATGTCGACTTGCCTAATCGCGCCCTATTAGAGGCCGCTCTGTCTGAACGCTCTGGCCGCAATATTACCATCAGCAGACCCCAGCGCGGGGAGAAGAAAATGCTGACGGAGCGCGCCGTGACAAATGCTAATGAGGCCCTTGCGCGCAAAATGGCCGAAACCGCCAGCCAAACACGCCTGCTCAAAGGACTGCAAAGCACCTTTGATATTGAGCAAGATATTCACCGCGTCGAGGTTTATGATAATAGCCATATTCAAGGCACAAATGCTATTGGCGCCTTTATCGCGGCAGGGCCAGATGGCTTTATCAAACGCGATTACCGCACATTTAATATCAAGGATAAAGATACGGTTCCGGGTGATGATTACGCCATGATGCGCGAGGTTATGCGGCGCAGATTTACGCGGCTGATGAAAGATGATCCTAGCCAGATTTCTGAAAAATGGCCTGACTTAATCTTAATTGATGGCGGCAAGGGACAGCTCTCTGCCGTGCTCGAAGGCCTTGAAGAAGTCGGGGCGCGCGGCAAGGTTCATGTCGTGGCTATCGCCAAGGGGCCAGATAGACATGCAGGCCGCGAAGTGTTCCATATGCCCGGCCGCGCTGAATTTACATTGCCTCAAGGCACCCCTGTCCTATATTATTTACAGCGCCTACGCGATGAGGCCCATAGATTCGCAATTGGCACCCATAGGGCGCGGCGTAAAAAAGAGATGAAAAAAAACCCGCTCGATGCTATTGATGGAATAGGGCCAAAACGCAAAAAGGCTTTATTGGCACATTTTGGCTCTGCCAAAGCCGTGTCCAAAGCATCGGCCAGAGAGCTGGCACAAGTAGAGGGAGTCAGCGATCAGCTGGCGGAAAATATACATGACTATTTCAACGCCTAATTCAGCATCTGATTCAACATTAGACACGGGCGAGATTATCACCCGCCAAGGCAATAACCCTCTCGGGGATAGTCTGACCCTATTGCGCGCCTTGCTTGGGCCGCTTGTGGCAGCCCTCATTATTTTTGGCTGGCCGCTCACTGGCTATGCTATTTTAGCATCAATCATTTTCGCTGCGGGCGCATTGACCGATTTATTTGACGATATGATTGGCGGGCCAAGCCGAGCGGGCACGCGCATGTTTAGCTGGTTTGACGATATTGCCGATGCCGTTCTCATTGGGCTGACATTGCTAGCAATGGTCTATGTTATTGATCGCGGTGGATATTTGAAATGGACACTCACCGTGCCTGCCCTCATCTATATTAGCCGTGATCTGCTGGTCGGCCTTGTCAAAGGATATGAGCTTCGCCGCTTTGGCCTGCCCAAAAGCAAGCTTGGCGATATAAAAAGCGCGCTGGCCATGCTCGGCATTAGCCTGATGCTCGCTGCGCCTTGGCTGCAACAGCTCATCAACCGCGTGCTGGATGGCACAAATGGCGAAAAACTTTATCAAACCTATAGCCAAGCCTCCCCTTGGGTTTGGCTCACAGGACAGCTCATATTCAGTATTGCAGCGATTTTGGCGGTGATTACGGGCCTGCAAATCCTGTTTAGCAAACGCCCTGATCCTGCTAATCCTGAAGCTTCTGCTAACAAAAAGTCTGACAGTAAAGAGTCTGGCGCATGAGCGCGGTCAAAACAGGCCAGCACCCGCTCCACTGGCTACCCAATGCGCTGACAATTGGCCGAATTATATTCATTCCTGTTCTGGTCTGGGCCATACTCAATAAAGATATTTACAGCATCGCCCTGCCCCTCGCTATTACCATTTTCATTGGCAGTATGCTGACAGATTTTCTAGATGGTTATTTTGCGCGCAAATGGCAAGTCACCTCAGACTTTGGACGTATGCTTGACCCAATTGCCGACAAGCTTTTGGTCGCCGCAGGCCTGATTGCGCTCTGCCTTGTGCAAGATGGACATTGGCTGTTTGTCATCCCAAGCTTGGTCATTATTGGCCGCGATATTAGCGTGTCTGGCATTCGTGAACATGCCGCCAATGCACAAATCATATTAGCCCCAACCAAACTGGCCAAATGGAAGACAGCCTGTGAGATGCTCTCCATTCTTGTCATATTGCTCGCCTATAGCCTCACATCTAGCGGCTTGCGCGCGGCCATTGCTCATGGCGGAATTGCTATATTATGGCTCGCAGCCATTTTGTCCGCCTATACAGGATTTCACTATTTCCGAAGCGCGATGCGCCCCCATTAGGGCAACAATCAGGCAAACTGCGACATTTTGTCAATCCTTCTCCGCCTATTCGCCGTAGCAAATATATAGGAGAAACTTATGCAAATAAAAAATCGACGCGAATATGACACGAAACCGAAACCGCTAACCTGTTCTTCAGACACGTCAATCACGCAGGCTTGCAAAAAAATGTCGGAGCTAAATTTCGGCTCCATCGTGATCGTAGATGAGAATAATAAAGTTGAAGGCCTTGTCACAGAGCGTGATATTTTTCGGCGTGTTGTGGCCAAAGAACTTGACCCGAAGACAACCACTGTCGGACAGATTATGTCAACGCAGCTTCGCACCGCCAATGAAAATGATGATCTCACAGATTGGCTGCGAATAATGTCAAATGAGCGTTTTCGCCGTCTGCCTATTGTCAATGATAAAGGACAACTGGTCTCAGTTATGTCCCAAGGCGACTTTGTTTCTTACACATGGCCGCAATTAGTCAATAATGCAAAGAATATGGCCCGAGCTGCAATTACTAAAAACTACCAAGTGATTACCGTCATTGGCGCCATATTGGTTTACGGCCTATTCAGCCTTATCCTGCTCGCGCGCGCAATGTAGCTAGCTAGGCGCTGATTGCGCGAAAGACAAAACTGATGAAGGCTAAAGACTAAAGACTGATTTTGCGGTGTACCAGTTGGTCATAGTCTTCGGCCAAGCTACGCGTAATATCGCCGACCGTCATGAGGTGGCCTTTAATCTCGCGCACAGGCGTTATCTCGGCAGCTGTGCCGACAATGAAACATTCCGAAAAGCTTGTGATTTCATCGGGCATAATATCGCGTTGATGGACAGTGAGGCCGCGCTTTTTCGCCAAAGCGATAACCGTCTTATAGGTAATGCCGTCGAGCAAAATATCATTGGTTGGCGTGTGCAATTCTCCGTCGCGAATAAAGAAAATATGCGCGCCCGTACATTCCGCAACACGCCCGCGATAGTCCATCATAAGGGCATCATCAAAGCCTTCAGCTTCGGCGGCATGTTTGGACATAGTACAAATCATATAAAGGCCAGCCCCTTTGGATTTACAAGGGATCGTGTCTGGCGCGGGACGCTTCCATTTGGCGATAGTCAGGCGAATGCCGCTCATCTTATCGGCAAAATAACTACCCCATGCCCAAACGGCGACATTTAGATGAATAGTATTGCCTTTGGCCGATACGCCCATTTTCTCAGAGCCGCGATAGGCAAAGGGGCGCACATAGGCACTCCCTAGTCCAGATTTGGCCAATGTATCCGTGCAAGCTTTGTTGATCTCTTCAAGACTATAAGGGATTTCAAAATCCATATGTTTAGCGGAATTAATCAAGCGCTGGCTGTGGTCAGTTAAGGCAAAAATTTCGCCGTCATAAGCGCGGTCGCCTTCAAACACACAAGAGCCATAATGCATGGCATGGGTCAGCACATGGCATTTTGCATCGCGCCAATCGATGAATTCACCATCCATCCAAATATAACCATCGCGATCGTGAAAAGGTTTGTCTGCCATGTGAATGCTCTTAAATCTTGCGTCAATATATTGCTATGATTTGCGTCAAACCCTCTAAAGATATAGCACTTTAAAGCGAGGCCTTGCCGCCCATCAAAATTCGCTGCATTCTTACGGGGAATTTTCTTCTGTCAACGACTTATCAAGGCATTTATAAAAAATAATGACCAGCCAAGCGCAACTTTTAGCCCGAAGAGACATTCATTTGCTCGTTGTTGATGATGATGACCGTATTCGGGAGCTTTTGAAGCGTTATTTGACGCGCCAAAACTATCGCGTTTCGGCAGCCGCCAATGCCGCCATAGCGCGCAGCTTGATGGACACACTCACATTTGATTGCTTGATTTTAGATGTGATGATGCCGGGCGAAACAGGGTTTGAACTCACCCAGTCTTTGCGCGAGCATAGTGATGTGCCCATTATCTTGCTAACCGCCAAAGGAGAGGCTGCTGATAGAATTAGCGGGCTAAAATATGGCGCTGATGATTATCTGGCCAAGCCTTTTGAGCCCGAAGAATTGACCTTGCGCGTAGATGCGGTTTTGCGCCGCCTCTCGGCTAAGCCAGCAAATAATGTGACCGTCGCTTTTGGCCCCTTCATATTTGACCGCGAGCGCCAAAGCCTGACTCAAAATGATAAGGCCATAAGGCTGACAACGGCAGAGCTTGCCTTGATAAGCACTTTGGCCCAACGCCCCGGCGTCGCCGTCGCGCGCCATGCCCTTGCTGAAAATATTGGCGCGAAATCAGAGCGCGCTGTCGATGTGCAAATGACACGTCTGCGCCGCAAAATTGAGCAAAACCCTGCTGAGCCGAATTATCTGATTACAGTGCGCGGTAAAGGCTATTTACTGCGCAGTGACGGGGCATAGAGATGATAGCTTGGATCAAACGCCATATGCCAAAAAGTCTGTTTGGGCGAGCGTTGGCAATTATCATTATCCCCATTGCGATCATGCAAATTGCGGTGGCCTATGTCTTCTTCCAAGCTCATTGGCAGACCGTGACCTCTCGCCTATCAGATGCAGTGGCCGCCGATATTGCGGTCACGGTTGAGCTTTACAAACAAGCGCCAAGCGAGGAGCGCGCCCAGCAGCTTGACACTATGATCAAGGAGGAAATGCGCCTGTCTATTGCGCTCGCCGCCGAAGAGCCTTTGCCAACAGCAGATCGGCGCGCTTTTTTCTCTAATCTTGACCGCACTCTGCGTAGCGCTTTGGAGGGAGCTTTAGACGATCCTTATTGGTTTGATACAACCCGCTACCCCAACCATATTGACATTCGCGTTGACGCCGAAGGTGAGACTTTGCGCTTTATTGCCCCGCGCGAGCGTGTCTTTGCCTCTACAGGCTTTATTTTTCTTTTCTGGCTCACCGCGGCGACCTTGCTGCTCAGCCTTGTGAGCATTTTATTTATTCTCAATCAGGCGCGCCCCATTGTGCGCCTTGCTGAGGCGGCAGATGCCTTTGGTAAGGGGCGCGATATTGGCGATTTTAAGCCCGGCGGGGCGACAGAAGTGCGCCAAGCCAGCACAGCCTTTTTAGATATGCATGACCGTATACAGCGCCATATTCAGCAACGCACAATCCTGCTAGCGGGGGTCAGTCATGATCTACGAACTCCGCTAACGCGCCTTAAGCTGCATTTCTCAATGGCAGATGCCAGCGAGGAAAACAAAGCCGCAGCCCAAGATTTATCGGATATGGAAACCATGCTGGACGGCTATCTTGATTTTGCGCGCGGGCTGAGCGGCGAAGAGATTGTACAGGTCAATATTGCCGAGATTGTGAAAAATATTATTGATAAGGTGCGCGCGCCCCAACCCTATTTAAAAATAAACGGTCAACCCATGGCAAATATTCGCGCGGGGGCGGTAAAAAGAGCGCTCACAAATCTGATCGAAAATGCGCAAAATTATGCTGATACTGTCGAAGTCACCGTGAGTGATATGCCCGATATTGGCGACGGCAAAAAGGTGCTTATTATCATCAATGATGACGGGCCGGGCATTGCAGAAGATGAGCGAGAAAATGCCCTCAAACCCTTTGTGCGCCTCGATAGCGCCCGCAATCAAAATGTCAAAGGCGTTGGCCTCGGCCTATCCGTGGCCTATGATACGGCGCGCGCACATGGCGGAGACCTAACGCTAGAAAAAAGCAAGATGGGCGGTCTGCGCTGTGAATTTAGCCTGCCCGTTTAGGGGGTGTTTTCAAATCGCGCCTGAGCAATTAGGCCGCTTAACTCTTCCCCAGCTCTTTAGAGCGCTTGGCCGCCGCAGCCACCGTGCGGCGCATAAGCTGCGGTAGGCCATCTTCGCCCATAAGCACTTCAAGCGCGGCCTGCGTTGTCCCGCCCGGCGAGGTCACTGCCACGCGCAGCGCGCTCGCACTCTCATCACTGGCCTCCAATAAAGCGCCCGACCCTGTAACAGTCTTGCGGGCTAATTGCCCCGCTAAATCCTCTGGCATACCTGCGCGAATAGCGGCGGCCTCCAAGGCTTCAACCATATGGAAAACATAAGCTGGGCCAGATCCAGACACAGCCGTGACAACATCAATCAAGCCTTCTTCTGTGACTTCAATAACATCACCGCCCGCGCTTAGAAGCTCTCGTGCCAGAGCCGCGTGGCTCTCGCTAACGCGCTCATTGCCGATAAATGCCGTTATGCCCTCACCTATGGCGGCGGGCGTATTGGGCATGGTGCGAATGATTGGGCGCTCGCCAAATATATGCGCAAGCTGGCTTTGCGTGATGCCAGCCAAAATAGAGATAATGCATGTATTTTCTGGCAAAGCTTTGGCAATTTTGGGGCCAAGCGTTTCAAACATTTGTGGCTTGATACCTAACAGCACAACACCGAGCTCTTTGGCGCTTTGAGCGGTTAGCGCTTTGGCGTGAATAGCTCCGCTCGCAATAGCCGCCTTAGCCTGCGCGCCCGGCTGAGGATCAATGATCGTTACATTGGCTGGCAATGTGCCTGCCTTAATCCAGCCTGCCAAAAGCGCGCCGCCCATCCGTCCTGCGCCTATAAGTGCAATCTTAGTCATTCTACTTGCCTATCCGCCCTATTGCCTTGTTTCAATCCGCCGTTTTGCGCCTTGCTTGCTCTAGCAGGGCGGTGGAAATGGCATCCTCTGGGCTCATATCCGCCCATAACACATATTGGCAAGCTGGATAGCCTTTATCTGCAGCTGAGATCGCATCCGCAATCATCATCATAGCTTGCGCGCTGCTAAAACGCTGTGCCTCGGGCAGGCTAAGACCATCGCGGTAAACCATCGATTGATCCCGTTCCCAATAATCAAAATGGCCTGCGCTTAATCGTTCATTGATTAGCGTGATGAGCCGACAAATCTGATCGCTACGCCCTGAATAAATGCGGCCATCAAAGATTAAAAAGAGCCGCAACCTCTCCTCTAATGAGTCCCAACTGAGCGATATGTGATATTCACTAAACCCGCCGCTCACCGATAAATGCAGCTCATCCGCACTGATGCGTTCTTTGTCATATCCTTCTGCCACCGCTAGCCGCCAAAATGTATCTAGCGGGTGCGGCGTAACAAGATCGATACTCGACAGCCTTATAGCCGAGCCATATTGAGGCTCGCCCTCAATAGTTTCAGCGCCCGCAATAGAGTTCTCAATAGAGTTCTGGCTCAGCTCTGCCTGCGGCAGGTGCCCAGTCGAAAACAGAGCCGCAAGGTCGCGGCCTTGATCTCGTCTCGAACTCGGCTCAGGGTTTGGCAAAATCGCCCGTTTATCCGTCACGCATCAATCCTTTAAGGCGAGCCCGAAGTGACGCGCCTTGTTTGATTTTGGATAAGCTGAGTCGGGCCTGTCTCAATAACAGACCAATAAATAAGGCACGATTCTATGTTGATAAGTCTTACCCGTAGAGAGGCAGATCGATTCGCATAGCTTTTAACGCGCAAAAATTACGGGCAAGAGCTATAAGCTATTTAGCTTTTTTAAGCTTGGTAATCTCTGCTTTGAGCTTTTTAAGCTCTGCGCGCAACGCCTCGTTTTCGCTACGTGCTTCGCTGGCCATTTGTTTGACAATGTCAAATTCTTCACGGCCAACAAGGTCCATATCGCAGACAATCCCATCCGCGCGAGAGCGCGCAGCGGCTTTAACTTCATCGCCAACACCTTTAGCTGCGCCCATTGCATTCGTCAGAAGGTTCGCCAGATCGTCTAAAATAGGTGATTTGGATTGCATAATGACCTCACTAGAGAGTTTTGCGCGAAATTGCGTCTTGGATGTTAGATGGGCTTGCTTTATCCCTTTTTCAAGTCTTATAGCTGCGGCCCAGTAACGCGCCAATATATAGTGCTTAAAATATAGTACAGATTTTAAAAGGATTGCTCAATGCTCTCTGTTATACATGCCATTCCCTTTCCAAGCTGGATAAGTGATACGGCCTTTTCCATTCCCGGAACCCCTATTGCTGTCAAATGGTACGGGCTGGGCTATATTGTCGGCATCACACTGGCTTATCTTTATGCGCGCCGCGTTTGCGAAACACGAGATATATGGATTGCCAATGGCGTGCCCTCGCGTCCCGTCATTGTTCCAAATAAGATCATTCTCGAAGATTTGTTTTTCTATGCCCTTCTTGGGATTATGATTGGCGGGCGGCTCGGCTCGGTGATTTTATATAATCCGGGGCAATATCTGGCGAACCCGCTGGACATTTTCAAAGTTTGGGAAGGCGGCATGGCCTTTCATGGCGGCCTATTGGGCGTTGGCGCGGCGGCTTTATTGCTCGCGCGTAAATATAAAATCCCTCTCGGACGCATTGCCGATATGACGGCGCTGGGCGCAGCCATTGGCATTGGACTGGTGCGCATTACTAATTTCATGAACCAAGAACTTTGGGGCCGTGCGGCCGATGTGCCTTGGGCCTTTATCTTTGACACAGATGCAGCAGGCTTGCCGCGTCATCCCAGCCAGCTCTACGAAGCCTTTCTAGAAGGGCTTGTCCTCTTTCTCATTATCCGCATTGCCACCCATAAATTTAAAGCGCTAACTCGCCCCGGTTTTATCAGCGCGCTTTTCGTCTTTTGCTATGGTCTATTTCGCATGTTTGTGGAGCTGTTTCGCGAACCAGATGCGTCCTTATTTGGCCCCTTCACCCGCGGCATGGCCTATAGCTTGCCTATGGTGATTGGCGGGTTGATCGTGATGATTATTTTAGCCAAGCGCCCGCCCGTCTCGCCCAAACGTATCCGCGAAGAAAACGCTGAGGAGACTGAGGGGGCAGACGGCTAAATGAGTAGCCCGCTCAAAGACCGTATAATTAAGAGCATTAAAGCCGAAGGCCCTATGAATGTCGCCGCCTATATGGCGACCTGCCTCATGGATCCTGTCAATGGCTTTTACGCCACCCGCGACCCACTGGGCAGCGAAGGGGATTTCATCACCGCGCCAGAAATCAGCCAGATGTTTGGCGAAATGCTCGGCCTATGGTGCATTCAGACATGGCGTGATTTAGGCAGCCCAGATAGTTTTAATTTGATAGAATTAGGCCCCGGGCGCGGCGTGATGATGCTCGATATTTTACGCGCAGCCCGTATTGATAAAGACTTTCTCCGCGCCGCCGAAATTCATCTATTAGAAGCCAGCCCCGCCCTACAAGCCGTGCAGGCCAAAACCCTCTCGGCTAGCCCGTCACGCATTATATGGGCCGATAAGCTTGAAGATATTCCGCAGCAGCCAACTATTTTGCTCGCCAATGAATTTCTCGACTGCCTGCCCATTCGCCAATTTGTCGGCAAAGATGGCAAATGGCATGAACGTCTTGTCGCCATCCATCCGGAAAACGAAACAGAGCTTATCTTCGCTCTCTCCCCCCTACCCTATGAGCATGACGAAATTGCCCATTTTGGACGTGCAAATGAGGGCGAGTTAGCAGAATTTTGTCCCAGCTATGCTCAGATTATAAATGAAATTCGGATGCGACTTTGGCTCTATCCGGGCCGCGCGCTCTTAATCGATTACGGGCCTGAAAAGTTTGAAACAGGCGATACGCTCCAAGCGATTGCAAAACATCAAAAAGTTGACCCTTTGCTCGCTCCCGGCGAAGCGGATATTACGGCGCGCGTAGATTTTTCACATTTACTCCACCTTGCCCGCAAAGAAGGCCTGACCGCGCACGGCCCGCAGCCCCAAGTCATTATGCTCTCCGAGCTTGGCATAGAGCAGCGCGCCAAAATGCTAGCTAAAACGCAAGCAGATAAGGGCAATAGCCAAGCTGGTGATAAAATCGCGCGCCAGCTAAGCCGCCTGACCGCGCCAGAAGAGATGGGACAGCTCTTTAAAGCTATATCGCTACAGAGCAAAACCCTACTCCCCCCGCCCGGCTTTTCCTTTCACCGCAAAGACCTCACGGATAGGCAGGCCTGATGCTTGGCTTTAAAACCGCGCCCGCGCTTGAGCTGAGCGGTATCAGCCATGGATTTTTCTCGCGGCAGGGCGGCATATCGGCAGGTGTTTGCGATAGCTTAAATGCGGGCTTTGGCGCAAATGATACGCTGGAAAATGTGCGCGAGAACCGCCGCCGTATCGCCGCTGCGCTGGGTACATCAGAGCCAAGCCTTTTATCATGTCATCAACATCACAGCACGGATGTCATAATTGCAGACGGGCCGTGGGAGGCAGGCTATCGCCCCAAGGCGGATGCCGTCGTCACAAATAAGCTGGGCCTTGCCTGCAGCGCTTTAGCGGCGGATTGCGCGCCTGTGCTTTTCGCTGACCCCAAAGCGCGCATCATTGGCGCCGCCCATGCAGGATGGCGCGGAGCCTTAGCAGGCATCACCGATGAGACCGTAAAGGCCATGGAGCAGCTTGGCGCAAAGCGCGACGATATAATCGCCATGGTCGGCCCCTGTATTAGTCAGCCTAATTATGAAGTTGGCCCTGAATTTATAGAGAGCTTTACGAATATATCTGCGCTTAATGTGAAATATTTCAAACCCGCCCCACAAGCTGCCCCGCAAGCCACTCCAAAAACCAAGCCCTCTGATCGCCAGTTTTTTGACCTCAAAGCCTATGTCACAGACCGCCTCATCAGTTTTGGCGTCGGCCATGCCGCTTCCCTGCCCGACTGTACATATGGCCAGCCAGAGACATATTTTTCTTATCGCTATAATTGCCATCATAATGTTGACGGTTATGGCCGTAATATCTCCGCCATTATGCTGCGATAAAGCCGCGCGAGGCGATTTCACATTAAAATGGGGATAGCCGCCGCAAGTTTATTTACTTTCATAGATTCTCTAGCTAAGAGCAGCCTTAATGGGAGGCCTTAAATGAGTCTGCCCGTATAACGACACAGGTGAACTATGAAACTGCTCAGCGGTACGGCCAATTCCGAGCTATCCAAAGCCATTTCCAATGTCTTGGACATCCCCCTTACAAAAGTAGATGTAGAGCGTTTCCTTGATCAGGAAATCTTCGTCAAGATTAATGAAAATGTGCGCGGCGAGGAAATCTTTCTCATCCAGCCAACGCAAGCGCCCGCAAATGATCACCTTATGGAGCTTTTGATCATGATTGACGCGCTCGTGCGCGCCTCCGCTGATCGCATTACCGCCGTCATTCCTTATTATGGCTATGCGCGCCAAGACCGCAAAACGGGTGGGCGCACGCCGATCTCCGCTAAGCTCGTTGCTAATCTTATCGTCAAAGCTGGCGCGCACCGCGTCCTGACGCTTGACTTACATGCAGGGCAAATTCAGGGCTTTTTCGATATTCCCACGGATAATCTATTTGCCCAGCCCGTCTTTGAGCGCGATATTTTAGACCAATTTAGCAAAAAAGAGCGTGACGCAATCATGTTTGTCTCCCCTGATACGGGCGGTGTGGTGCGCACGCGCTCTTTGGCCAAACGCTTTAACGCCGATATTGCGATTGTCGATAAACGCCGTCCCAAAGCAGGGCAATCGGAAGTCATGAACATCATTGGCGATGTAGAAGGCCGCAATTGCATTTTGCTCGACGATATTATCGATAGCGGCGGAACGCTTTGTAATGCCGCCAAGGCGCTGAAAGAAAAAGGCGCTGCCAGCGTCACCGCCTATATCACCCATGGCGTCCTCTCTGGCCCTGCCGTAGAGCGCATCACAAAGTCTGAGCTTAAGGAAGTTGTCATCACCGATACAATTGCCCAGCCAGATGCCGTGAAAAATTGCAAAAAAATCCGCGAAGTTAGCGTTGCAACCCTCATCGGGGAAGCCATTCGCCGCATCAGCAATGATGAGAGCGTCTCTAAGCTCTTCGACTAGCGCGCGCCAAAGCTCTTGCCAAAGCGCTTGACCAAAACTCTTGGGCAGCACATTTTGCCTATTGGCGACTTGCATTTCACCCCACTGTGCCCTAATAGGCGCGCTTACATCAATGATAGTGCTAGCAATGCGTGATGTCGCGCAATGTGAGGCATGACAGTAGATAGGACACATCATGAGTAAAGAAGTCTCTTTGGACGTTATCGTCCGCGAAAACACAGGCACAGGCAGCGCTCGCGCCTCTCGCCGCGCAGGCAATGTCCCGGGTATCATTTATGGCGGCGGTGTTGACCCGGTTGCCATTGAAATGAAGGATAATGAAGTCCTCAAAGCGATCAATTCAGGTAATTTCATTGCCAGCATGGTGACCCTGTCCCATAGCGGAAAAAAGCAAAAAGCGATTACCAAAGATATTCAATTCCACCCTGTAAATGATCGGCCAATGCATGTCGATTTTTACCGCGTTAAAGAATCTGATATCATTGAAGTCGAAGTCGCGATTAACCTGCTCAATGAAGAGATATGCCCAGGCCTAAAACGCGGCGGTACACTCAATGTTGTGCGTTACTCTATCGAAGTCAGATGTCCTGCGGGCAGCATTCCAGATAGCATTGACGTTGATCTGTCTGAAACCGATATTGATGATTCACTTCACATATCTGAAATTAACCTGCCAGAAAATGTCACTAGCGCGATCACAGACCGTGACCCGACTATTCTATCTATCGTTGGCACGCGTGCCGCCTTTGAGGACGAAGCTGAAGGCGAAGGTGAAGCTGAAGGCGATGCTGAAGCGGCTGGCGAAGAGGCAGCTCCTGAAGGCGAGGCGTAATTATACGCGGTCTTTTTTCGGGTTTAGTTTCAATTTGGCGCCAGACAGTTTTCGGGTCGCTTTTAGCCCCGCTTTTTGGCAAGGATCTATCGAAAGATTTATCAGAGGAGGCAATTATGTTGTTAATTGTCGGCCTTGGTAATCCGGGCGCTAAATATGAAAAGAACCGCCACAATATTGGCTTTATGGCGGTAGACGCCATAGCCGACGCCCATAATTTCGGCCCTGAAAAATCAAAATTTCAGGGCCTTATTCGCACGGGCACACTCCAAACCAGCTCTGGCCCCATCAAAGCCGCCACGCTCAAACCGGCAACCTTCATGAATGAAAGCGGACGCAGTGTGCAAGCCGCGGCAAAGTTTTACAAAACGCCCCTATCGCAAATCATCGTTTTCCATGACGAGCTAGACCTTGCAGCTGGCAAATTTCGTATAAAAATTGGCGGCGGCATTGCGGGACATAATGGGCTGCGCTCTATCAAAGCGCATATGAGCGCAGATTTTGTTCGCGCGCGTATGGGCATTGGCCATCCGGGTCACAAAGATCGAGTGCATGGATATGTACTCTCGGATTTTGCTAAATCCGAAAAAATATGGGTTGAAGATATATGTCAAGCCTGCGCCCGCGCAGCCGAGCATCTCGCCGAAGCCCCACTTGATGTTAATCAGCTTAACAAATATTCTACCAAGGTGACATTGCTCGCCCCTGCGCCCACAAAATAGCGCTATTAATTAGAGGATAAAATCATGGGTTTTAAATGCGGAATTGTTGGCTTGCCCAATGTCGGTAAATCCACACTCTTTAATGCGCTCACCCAAACGGCCAGCGCCCAAGCCGCCAATTATCCTTTCTGTACGATTGAACCAAATGTTGGCGATGTCGCTGTGCCAGAAGCGCGCCTATTCAAAATTGCCGAGATTGCAGGGTCAAAAGAGATTATTCCCGCCCGCATGAATTTTGTCGATATTGCAGGATTAGTGCGCGGCGCCTCAAAGGGCGAAGGTTTAGGCAATCAGTTTTTGGCCAATATCCGCGAAACCGACGCCATTATTTATGTGCTGCGCTGTTTTGATGATGATGATGTCACCCATGTTGAAGGAAAGATCGACCCCCTCGCCGATTATGAAACGGTTGAGACAGAGCTTATGCTCGCCGATATGGAAAGCCTTGAAAAACGCCGTCCCTCGCTTGAAAAAAAGCTCAAGCAAAATGATAAAGAAGCCAAGCAAACCATTGCCCTCATCGATCTGGCCCTAGAGCAGCTCCAAGACGGCAAACCTGCTCGCATGGCCGAAATTGACCCAGATGATGCCAAAGCATGGAAAATGCTCCAGCTTTTAACCTCCAAACCTGTGCTTTATGTGGCCAATGTAGATGAGGAGAGCGCGCAGAGCGGCAATGCCTATTCCGAAAAAGTGCTCGCCCATGCCAAAGCGGAGGGCGCAGAAGCCGTCATCATTTCCGCCAAGATCGAAGCAGAGCTAGCCTTGCTCGGCGAAGGGGAACGCGAAGAATATCTAGACGCAATTGGCCTAACCGAGCCGGGCTTGGACAGAATGATTGCCTCTGGCTATGCTTTGTTAGGCCTGAAAACATATCTGACCTGCGGGCCTAAAGAAGCGCGCGCATGGACATTTCACGATGGCTGGAGCGCGCCGCAATGCGCTGGCGTTATTCATGGCGATTTTGAGCGCGGCTTTATCAAGGCTGAAACAATTGCCTATGACGATTTCATCGCCAATGGCGGAGAAACAGGCGCGCGCGAAGCTGGAAAGGCGCGCCAAGAAGGCAAAAGCTATATCGTCCAAGACGGCGATATTATGAATTTTAAATTCAACGTCTAGGACTGTGCTAGGGCCGTGAACGACACTACAAACCAGCCTCTATTCTCATATGGTACGCTACAGCTCGCCTCTGTTCAAATCGGCACATTTGGACGGCTTTTAGAGGGCAAGCAAGACGCGCTAAGCGGCTTTGTCCAAGACTGGGTTGAGATTACTGACCCGCAGGTTTTGCGCGCAAGCGATCAAACCCATCATCCTATATTGCGCAAAACAGGACTGCTGGCAGATCAGGTCACAGGCACAGTGTTTCAAATAAGCCCGCAAGAGCTTGCCGCCGCCGATAGCTATGAAGTCGATGATTACATGCGCGTCAAAGCACAGCTCACCTCTGGTAATTGGGCATGGGTCTATGTGGCTAAAGAGACATAATTTAAACGCGCCTAATCGCCCTTAAAGGGTTAGTCGCGTTCAATTATTTTAGGCGCTAGCTTGCGGATTGAGCGGCCATAGGCCCACCATATCCCAAAAAATATAGATAAAAACATCACAAGTACGACTACCGCTATAATGATTAAAGCTAGCCCGCCGCCCATCAGTGATGAAAGCTCAGAGACTGATACGCCTTGGCTTCCAAGGACCAGAACTGCACCCACAGTTAAAATGACGTTCAAAAGAAGGAAAATGCCAAAGCTCCCAAATGTTAAAGCCTTATGTTCAGCCTCATTTGGCGCACGCCTTTCTAGTTTTACAAACCGCATCGCTGTCAACCAAGCCGATAAACAGGGCACAACAATCGACATACCCGCCATAGGAAGTTTCAAAAACATATTCAGCACAGATAGGAATAGTGTGAGACCTATATAAATAGCGCCAAAAACGATATAATAGTGCCGTAAGCTTTTCATTTTAATGTCCGTCAAAGGCGATGAGGGCCAGAACGGGGATTCCCATATCTTCAATTTTTTTTAGCCCGCCTAATTCTGGCAAATCGACGATAAAGGCTGCGCCGACAATATTGGCGCCTGTTTTGCGCAAAAGATGTATCGCCGCCTCTGCCGTGCCGCCTGTGGCGATTAAATCATCGACCAGCAAGACTCTCTCTTGGCTGCGCACCGCATCTGCGTGAATTTCCAGCGTATCCGTGCCATATTCAAGTTCATAATCTTGCTCATAAGTATGATATGGCAATTTGCCTTTTTTGCGGATTGGCACAAATCCCGCGCCAAGCTCATAGGCGATAGCCCCGCCAACGGTAAAACCGCGCGCCTCAATCCCGGCCACATTATCAACCATCATATCCGCAAAGGGCGAGCTCATCTGAATGATCGTCTCGGCAAAGGCGCGGCGCGAGGTCAATAATGTCGTAATATCGCGATACATGATCCCAGCTTTGGGAAAATCTGGTATGGTGCGAATGCTGTCTTTCAAATTCATTTAATTACCTATTTATAGCCGCAAATTCGGCGCTTGCGTCATGTCTCTACCATAGCGTCCGCCTCCCAGTCCATAAAATCTAGGTCAGACATGAGCTCGGAAATATAGGTATCCGCCTTGGGACTTCGCGGCAGGCCATATGAGACAAAACGCGTGGCGGCTGGCGTATAAAAAGCATCGGCTATGCTCCAATCTCCAAATAGAAATGGGCCATCATGCTGTGAGAGGCACTCTTCCCAGAGCGCGCTCATCCGCGCGGCATCGGCAAGGCAAGAGGCGGGCATAGGCGTTTCAGTTCGGCGGCGTAAATTCATCGGAGCCTCACGGCGCAAATCTTCAAAACCTTGATGCATCACATGGGTGAGCTCTATGGCGCGCGCGCGCTGTGCTGGATCTTTGGGCCAAAGATTGGGAACGGCCTTGGCCGCCCACTGACTGATGGCGAGGCTGTCTGGGATGATCTCATCTTTGACCTTCAGAACGGGCACAGTCCCTGCTTCTGATAGAGCGCTTAAGACAGACTTTGTCTCTGGCTCATCCAGCCGAATAAGCTCCTCTTCAAAGGGTAGCTCTGCTTTGCGCAGGACAAGCCAAGAGCGCAATGACCAAGAGGAGAGATTTTTATTACCAATATAAAGCGTAAGCGGCGATATCATACATATCCGTCAATCAAAGGGGCCAACCCCCGAATCAAGGGGGCTAAATCGCAAGGTTATTATACGATGTAACTAGTCCCACCACCGTAAGCACGCTCATCACTATGAGCAATAAGATTGACAAGCTAAACACGGAAAAACGGTGCATGACCTTGCCGCCTGATAATTGAATAAGGCTATGTATCACGCGCAAGATAACAAAGCCCCAGCCCAATAAGCTAAGTATGTGCGAGGCTAGCCCCATAAGAAAAATGGCGAACATGAGCACATAGAAAAGCGTCGGGCTTTCCATAAGGTGGCTGTAATTATGCGAAGCATATTGCGCAGGCAGCGGCAATTGACGCTTCCACTCTCCATCTGGCGTTTTCGCTTTCTCTGGATGCATTCTGGCGGCGCGCATGGCTGGAATACGCCGTATATAGAGAATGATAGCGACAATGAGGCTCCATATCACCAAGGCTAAAACGGGCGCTAAAAAATGGGTCATGATGATGGCTCCTCCGCAGCTTAACTCTTAATGCTAAAGCCTAGCCGAACATGCCGCTAATGCAAGTCACCGAAGTTGAATTGATTGCCTGCAAAAATGGACTGCGCCCTCACGCTCATATTCGCGCGCATAAATTAAATGCGGGCAGAAAAGCTCAGCTCTGGCCGTTCAAATCGCAGCGCCTGAGCAAAGATTTCCTCAGATGATAAGCTAGCCGATAAATCGCCCCACTCTGCATTGCTTTGAGAGATAAGCCGAGCCACATCTTCGCGCGGCAAAGCTTGCAGCTCTCTTGAGCGCTCAAAGGCCTCAAGACGGCTCTCATAAACCTCAAACCACACCAGACGGTCACAGCCATATGTGCGCGTAAAAGCGCTGCCAATACCAGCCTGATGCTCCCAAATGCGGTTAAACAGATCATCCGTTTGCTCAATGAATAAAGAGCTACGGGCCATATTTGTCATGATATAAGAATAGAACATAATGTGAACATACACATCTAAGCGCGACGCGCAACTGTTCTTTTTATGTTCTTTTAAGTATCAGCTATTTTCGGCGCCTTAACTTTATCAATGATTGCGCCGTCAGAGGGAAAAGCGCGCGCGGGATCGGCGAGCTGCGCATCGCTTATATCATCAGCCAAATCAACCCATTTTGGGTTAAGCAGCCGTAGCCGCTTAATCACCCAAGAGCGGTTCTCGCCCTTCATCTGCTCTAGGCGCTGATAGGCTCCCTCACGGCTATCATGGCTTTCAAACCACATGAGCTGTTTGCAGGCGCGGTGTTTGGGCGTTAGCCCCTTCACCTGCTCGGCAATATGTTGATCCAGACGCGCGCGAAGCTCATCCGTATGGCCAATATAAAGTGTGCCCTTGGGGCGATTTGCGAGAATATAAGTATAAAACATAAGGCGCGGTCTAGGCGCTTTACGGGCGAAATGAAAGCCGTAATGAAGTCGCCCTTAAATAATTTTGGCGCTCTCATTCATGGAGCATCTCATCTAGCTGTCCAAAATAAGACGCGGCGCAATCTTGCCCTATGCAGCGGCGCACAGTCTCCAGCCTAGCAGGCGTATAATCATGTGCCCATCCCCCGCAAGGTCCCATCGTCAATATGGGCGCGCCATCATTTGGAACTTCGACAAAGGCAATCAACTCCTGCTCTTCCTTGGGCGGCTGACCGCACCATGACGCCGCACAATTCGTCTTTATCGTCACGGGAAACTCGTTCAGCTCTACATCCTGATGCCTATTCCCAGCCAGCGAATAGCCAGTAAAACTGGCCTCAAGGTTCTGTCCCTCAATATTTAAAGGCTTAAGCTGCAGCACATTTCCATCAGGGCTTTTATACGTTTTATAAAGCGGCCCGCTCGCCTGATCCTCAGGGCTATTCACGGAGAACTTTCCAACAAAGATATAGTAAATCGACTCGCTATCTTTGGCACGGTTCAAATCACTAATAATATTAGGCGGAGCGCAGCTAAGCGCGGAAGCAGAGGGGGCGAGTAAAATACTCGCCATCATCAGGGTCATAATATTTTGAAATTTCATAGCCTTGGCTCCATTACGCGCTTAGGAAAGGCAGACTTATAGCTGCAAGGCTGAACTGGGGCTGAACTGGGGCTGAACTG
>JALZUP010000031.1 GCA_023301505.1 Robiginitomaculum sp. | reverse complement strand
AGGCGTTCAAGTTTTTGAAGCTATATGTTCCTCTATTTGTACCTGTGATTCAGGTTTTCTTAATACTGTTGGTGTAGTTGGTGTAACTGGAGCAGTTGGCGTAACTGGTGTACTTAATTTAGGTGCTGGAGTATAAAATTTCTCTTCCTCTTCTTGGAATCCATAATCTACTAAGAAATTTCAAGTATTTTTTATTTTATTCATATTGTTTTAATTAAAGAAACTATTTACTTCTGTGTCTATACTCGCAGATGGTGTATATTGGAATCAACTAGTTGTTGGAGTATAAAGGCCGTCATCTGTTGGCTCAACTATCGGTGCAGTATAATCTTGTGGCAATCAGGCCCTTAATGAGTCTTGATACTCTGTTAATATGCTTGTCCATTTTTCAGCAGAAGTTAAACTTCATACATTCAATACAGAGCTTTGTATTCTGTCAAACTCTCTTTCTGTAAGAGAACCGAACGTAGCTCACTGGCTTTTTAATTCAATAAGTTCTTGCATCCCAGCTCTCCCTAATATTTTGTTTACATCTACTTGATTATCAGGAAATTGTCTTTGTGCTGGATTTAATCATTTTAGAGATTCTGCAAGATCAATCATCGATTGTATTCTATCATATCAAGGCTTTGCAGATTCCTTCCCAAAATTAGTAGCTTGTTCTTTAAAAGATTCTAAATCTCATATCGTTTTATATTCAGCACTTGTTAATTTTCCTGAATTATATTTTGCATATAAAGGTACATTCTTCTCATCAAATAAAACTGTTTCAGTTGTACTTGTTCCTCCTATATTTTCTAGATACTTTTCAGTTTCACGAGAACTTCTGGCTCTTCCGTTTGCATCATAACTTACTATATCAATATGACTTCAAAATCATGCTGCCAGTTCTTTTGCTGTTGGCTTTTGTCAGTTTAGTTTTAATACATTCCCTGTATTTCATAAAGCACCTATTTGAGCACCTTGCTCGAATCTTGTTCAATTATCTACAAGAAAACTAGGGTCTAAATGAGAATATCTTATCTTCTCTCAAGTTACATCGTCTTTTATTACTACAGATATACCATATCCTCTCTCACTTTGTGCTGATACTACCTCTCAACTAAAAGGAGCATATATAGGGTCTCATACTTGCCCATCTATATCTAATCATTGGAATTTATCATAAGCACCTCCATAATGTCTATTTGCTTTTATTCCATCTCATAATCCACCTAAATATCCTCAAGGTGTTTGTCAGTCTATGTTCTTATTTACTACTTGCACCTCTCAAGTATTTTTACTTGTCTTTACTGTTGTGATAGTTCCATCATCATTTTTAAAGTTTTGGAAAGCCCAATCTCACTCAGTTCAGCTCCCTATATTTTGTCCAAGTCCTGATAAAACATTTATTTGTTTTCAGTCTTTTACATATACAAGGTTACCATTTCCATCATCAATATAATCTCATTTTTGTATTTCTTTTTGAAATTGTTGAGTACTCTTTAATTTCTTTAAATCAAAGTCTTGATTAAGTCAAAGAATTTCTTTTGCAAAGTCTTGTTCAAATCCTAGTACTTCTTTTTGAAAATTTTGTTGTCTTTCGGTTGCTAGTTCATTATTTTTTTGTATAAACTCATCTCTTTCTCTTTGATATGTTCTCTCTTCCTCTGTTTGAGATACTTGAAAAGCTCTAGCATCAGATACTTGCCCTGTTTGAAACTCTCTCTCTGAGGCTATGTCAGATAGTGCATTTGCTCTATCTTCTGCTCTGAATCCAGCTGTTATACCTTCTGCTCTTCTTGATTCATATAATCATAGTAAAGTAGAGTATTTTTCCTTATTTTGTGCATCTTCTATTCTGAATAATTCGAGATCAAAATCTAAATCATCTTTTACACTTGCAAGATTCCCTTGTATAGCTGAGTGTTCAGCAAGAAGTGCTAGTCTTTCAATAGTTCTATCTGTTTCGTTATCTCTTACAGTTGCATTCGCAAAGGCAGGTGTAAATCAACTATTATTGAGTTCATCTCTTAATTTTTCTGATTCTTTTATTGATTTTATGTCAAATAACTCTATCTCAAGCGCTTTTGCGTTTAATTCTGTTTCTAATTTTACTACTCTGTCATCATTTCTTAAGTCAGTAAGTTTTTCTTTTAAATCAGAGCTAAACATTTTAGATATAAGAGTTTCCACTCCTCAAAAATCTACTGAATATTGAGGACTATTAAAATCAATTAAATCATCTTTCGTTTCAGGTATAGTATTTTGTTTTTCTTCTATCTTTTTATAATTTTCAAAAGATTGTCTTTGTTCAGGAGATAATAGGTTATATTTATCACTTCAAACTACTACTTCTCCCTTTTTAATAGATGTATATAGAGTTTCGTTTGATACTGCTGAATATTTAGCTATAAAATCATTATTTGACCTAGTTTTTAAAGCATTCTTTGCAATAAGTGTAAAATCATCTTTAAAAGCACTATTTCTTTTTACATAATCAGAAAGTTGCTGAGTAGTAGCCTTTCATTCAATTAATGATTGGAAACCTTGTGTTGCTTTTTGTTTCCTTACCTCTAAATTTTGCTCTTGAGATTGCACAAGTGCATTTTCTTGATTTTCTAAGTTTATTTCAGCTGTTCTCTTCTCTTCTACTGTCTGTACTGGTTGTTCTGGAGTAGTTGGCGTAACTGGTTGAGGTACTGGAGCAACTGGAGTTTGTACAATAGGTTCTTGTACTGGTTGAACTACTGGTTGTACTTGTGGTACCTGTGGAGCATTGACTGCATTATTTAATCAAGGTTCTGCTGCTATATTTTCAGCTTCTGT